>CAYYYW010000049.1:0-2008 GCA_964476245.1 uncultured Gammaproteobacteria bacterium | reverse complement strand
TTGGGTTGTATAGTTCTATGTATTCATCTTTAGCCGAATTTTGGCTTTCGGTTTTCACTTCAGAGATAATGATTTCAGGGGTTATCGGGGGAGGCACAGTGGTTGACTGGTTGCCGGTTAGCTGGTTGGTGAGGGTGGCGGTTTGGCTTTGGCTTGATTCAGTTGTTTCAACGGGTGGTTCTTCAGGAGGCAACATTTCTATGAAATCAAGGGTGTCTATTATAGCGATGCTTGCGGTCTGGGCTTGGTTGTTTTGTTGAGCCAACAGGGTATCTGTTTCTTCGGCGATGTCGTCAATTTGTTCAATGAGCGCCTTAAGCTGGGCCTCAATAAGCGCCAATTGGTCTATTGGGTTTTCTTCTTCAATTTCATCTTGCAAAACAGGTTTGGGCGATTCTATGGGCTCAATGTTTATGGTGAGTTGTTCCGCGGGGGCGTTATTAATAGAGGAAACATCGGTGAGGTCGGGAATTGGCAAGTCGGGATAAATAAAACCGGCGATAGAAGCGCCGGTGTTCACATCTTGAAAATAGTTGTTGATTTTGCCGAATAAATTGGTTGCCGCCCCTTTGATCGTTGAACCCGCTTGATAGATCTTTTGGCCGATGTTCTCAATACTATTGACGATGCCGCCCGCGCCGGGCATAAGTTTGTCTAACACCACCGTAATTTCCCGAATTTGGCTTTCAATGGGCTTCCATAAATGCCTCTGCCAAAAGCTCAACGGCCGAAACCCCAAATCCGGCACGTTATCGGGAAACGATATGGCAATGCTGGGCGTTCCTTGCCAATAATAAGCGTCAAAATCACCCCTTTGCATCTGCCCTTGAACAGTCATAATAAACGGCTCAATTTGCGTGTTGCCTTCAGTTATCCAGTCACTAAAACGCCATGGTGTCCCAAGCGTTGCTATTGGGGGCTCAAAATGATCTTTTGACAAAATAGCAATAGCGATTCCTGCTGTTTTATCCGGGCCTGGCTTTAATGTAACAACATATTGAAAAATAACATTTTCTTGTCTTTTTGTGTAAGCTTCAAAGTTTATTTCCAATGCTCCAGACGCCGCGCGAATATCATTTGTTATCAAAGCGTTTAAGCCATACTCCACTGCCTTTTTTGCTGTCTCTTTCTCAATTATACTCATAACATCGCCAAAGTCAGTGATACCGTATGCTGTTTTCGCTATCTTTATTGTCGTGAAAACAACTTTTTGCGTGATTTCTATTGGTGCGTCTAAAAGTAAAAATTTCAGAGAATTGATTTTTATTGATTGCGAAAGCGTTGCAATGGCTCCATCTTCTCGCGAGCTTCTATTAGTGGAGGAAAAAATATCTGTTAGTTCATTAGCGAATAATTGTATAAGCGTCTGGACTATTTGCTGGTTGTCATTTTCAGAAATGGGAAGATAATTTTTGATTTGTTTTTTGTCTAAAAACTCGCTGTCCGCGGAAATAAAAAAAGGTAGGAAAACACCAGCAAAAAATAAAATTCCAAAAATTATTTTTAGAAACCTCATTTTATTGGATTTTTATAGTATTTAAAATGCCTTGAAAATTTTGAGAGCACATATCTTTATCTTCGGGCGTTGTAATCAGTGTCATTGAATATATTTTTTTATGATAAGGGATCATAATTCCATAATGGTAAAGATTCGCTGTTTTAGAGCTTAGGATATAGGACGAAGCTTTTTTATTATTTAGCGTAGTAACATCTTGTTGGATAATATATTGACTCCATACACCAGTCTTAAATTTTTGCGCCAGTGTACTTATATCTGTGTTTATTTCTGCAATTTCAACTATAATACGGCAACCCTTTTCCATAAAAAAATCATTTTTTTCTTTTGCCCCTGGGCTATCTATTTTAAACATTGATGGGGTGCTTGTCGCAATCCAATCTTTCGGGATAGCAAATGTCAAGCCCGCCGATTTATTTTCTATGATTTTTTGTTCAGCGGTTTCAGTGACCGTAAAATCAGATGGCTCGCTGTATTTTGCCATATTCCACT
>CAYYYW010000048.1:0-2239 GCA_964476245.1 uncultured Gammaproteobacteria bacterium | reverse complement strand
GTTTCTAATTTTTTACTTTGGCAGATGTCTTACTCTGAACTTTATTTCACCGACATTTTATGGCCGGATTTTGATGAGAAAGAATTTGATAAAGCAATTGCGGAATACCAAAAAAGAAAAAGAAACTTCGGAAAATAAAATTATCCCAATATTGAAATACCAAATACAATCTCCAGAATTCTCATCAGCCAGTAGCTGATGAAGATGATGACAAAACCAATCACCGCACTGGTAATTTTTCCTTGAGAGGCTTTCATCTTTTCCGGGCTACCGCCAGAAGTAAGTAAACCAAAACCGCCAATAATTAAAAGAATAAAAAGGGTTAGTCCAGCGATGACAAAAATATATGGCAGAAGATTAGAAATAACCTCACCAATAGTGATATTCGATTTAGCTAAAAGACCTCCAGCAGCAGCTTCCGGGCTTTCGACTATTTCCCCTCCTGGAAATTTAAAAAACATTTGATACATCTTTTTTAAAAAATTAATTGATTATGTTTCCCCAGCTCATATAACCAAATCCTGGGAGATTTAAAAGATCATATCCAATTAATTTTAAAATAAAAATAGAGAAAATAATTAACAATAATCCAGCGATGGCTGACGTGATCATTTCCTTACCAGCTTTAACTCTTTCTGGGCTGCCAGCAGATAGGATAATTTGGAGACCTCCCGCAACAATAAGAATAAAAGCTATTAAACCACCTATTCCAACGGAATATTTAACAATAGAAGTTATTTTAATAGCTAAATCTGTTTGTGGGTCAAGGTTAATTGGATTTTCTGTGGTAGTTGTGACTTTTTCGATTAAAGGTTCGGCAGTATTTGAAATAATTTCACTGCCGTCTTTATAAATACTTCTCGCATGATCGTAACAATAACAATCAACATAATTACAGTCGTTGGCCATGCCGCTTATATCATCAAGAACCCATTCTTTCGGTTCGCAATTTTTATAGCCTTCAGGACAATCATTAGGGCTCTTGCATTTTATTTCAGCAAAAACATTTTTGTTTAAGTTGGTTGGGAGTAAACTCACAATGAACAGTAGTAAAAGAACATAAAATAAATTTATTTTTTTCATCAACATCAGTTTATCATTGTCAAGAAAGAGGCGCAAGATTTGAGATGATATAATAAAAAGGTGAAAAAATGGTTTCTTGCTTCTACTGGGGTATTGTCAATAATTTTTGTTTTTATCTTTTTTAATTTTCCCCGTGATACCTATGCTATTTGTCCAAGAGATGAGGATATCCCTAATATGAGCTTTGATGAACTTCAAACATCAAAATCCGACTGTCAAAAAGATATCGATGCCAGAATGCAAGCTCAGAATAAAAATAAAGCCGATTTAACCACCTTACAAAAAAATTTAGATACCACCAAAAAATTAATCCAGGCAATAACTCTAAAAGTCAGTAGTTCAGAAAAAGAAATTTTTCAAAGGGAAGTTGATTTGGAGTACCAAAAAGAGATTTTAGCGGCGAGGGTACGGGATTTTTATAAAAGGAGCCGACAAAATTCCCCCTTTTTTCTTTTTCTTTCTTCTTCGGCGAATAATTTATTAAGAGAGCTTTCATATCGCCGAGCGGCAACCAATAAAGATAAAGAAATAATTATTAAGACTTCACAGGATTTAAAAAAATTAAACGAGGATAAACAAAAATTAGAATTAAGCAAAGAAGCATTAAATAATGCCAAGGATAAGTTAGATAAAGATACAGCTACTCTTAAAACTGCAGTTGATGAGGTTGATGTCTACTTCAATCAAGTTAATCAAACGATTACCGCCTTAAGTGCTCGACAACAGGAAATTATAAATGCCAGAAGCGGGAGTTTTATCGCCTCAATTGGGGATATCGAGCTAGCTGATGATTACAATGCTTCCATTAAAGGTTTTAGAGAATCGGCCCCTTCTGGATATTTTGCGGTTTTTTCTTTCGGAGCCTTTACGCACAGAAAGGGAATGAGTCAGTATGGAGCTAGAGGCCGAGCTCAAAGTGGGCAAAACTATAAAACAATTCTTAAGGCCTATTATGGCAAGGAACCGGTAAATAAGGATACCAACGGAGATATCCTTGTCAGTGGATTTGGCTCGATGAATTTTGAGGAGAAATATCTCATGGGAATTGCCGAAATGCCTTCTTCTTGGCACATGGAAGCCTTAAAAGCGCAAGCAGTGGCGGCCAGAACTTATGCTTATCGGTATAAAACCCAAGGAAGCAGTATTTGTACTACGG
>CAYYYW010000047.1:0-2322 GCA_964476245.1 uncultured Gammaproteobacteria bacterium | reverse complement strand
AGATTAAGCCATTAAAATTGATTAATTTTCCCAATTCTTTAGGACTTCTTTATTCAACTTTTACTTCATTTTTGGGATTTAAGATAAATGAGGATGAGTATAAAGTCATGGGTTTGGCGGCGTACGGGAAACCTTCTTATGTTAACAAAATTTATACAATAATAGATGTCAAAGACGATGGAAGCTTCCAGCTTAATATGGATTATTTTTCTTTTCGTCAGAGTTTTACTATGTGGAGTAAAAAATTTGAAGATTTGTTTGGTAAACCTCGAAAATCAGACAATCCTATTACTCGTATAGATAAAGATTTAGCGGCCAGCATTCAAAAAGTAACCGAAGACATTTATTTTAAAATCTTAAATTATCTTCATAGATTGACAGGAACAGACAATCTTTGCATCAGCGGTGGAGTGGCTTTGAATGCTTTAGCCAATGGGAAAATTTATCAAAAAACTCCCTTTAAAAAGATTTATATTTTTGGCGCGGCTGGTGATAGCGGTGGGGCTCTGGGATCAGCCCTTTTTCTTTTTTATCAAAAGACTGTCTTTAATAAAGACAGTCTTTATAGAAGAGCGTCCCTAAAAAATCTTTATTTAGGATCAGAATATAATAACAACCAGATAGAAGAAACTTTAAAAAATTATAAGCTACAATATAAAAAATTTACCAACGAAGATGAATTAATAGAAAAAACAACTTCTCTTTTGTCTCAAAATAAGATTGTCGGCTGGTTTCAGGGAAGGTGCGAATTTGGGCCAAGGGCGTTGGGCAGTCGGTCGATTTTGTGTAAACCAAACCCGCGATCAATGAAAACGAAAATGAACATGATCAAACGCCGGGAACAGTTTCGCCCTTTTGCCGGCTCAATCCTCCAAGAAAAAGTTCATGAATATTTTGAAGTACCGGAGAAAAATTATTGGTCGCCTTTTATGACCTTTTGTTTTCAGGTAAAAAAACCCGCCTCCGTCCCGATTTTATCGGGACTTTGGCGAGGCAAAGAAAAAGAATTGGCCGCCATTGTTCATCGAGACGGTACTTGTCGTATCCAGACTGTATCAAAAGAAAATGGTCGGTATTATAAATTGATTAAAGAGTTTTATAAAGTAACTGGTGTCCCTTGCGTCCTTAACACCAGTTTTAATCTTAGAGGAGAACCGATCGTAGAAAATCCAGAACAAGCAGTGGAAGATTTTTTGAAGATTAATAATCCTGAGCAGTTCGACTTCGCTCACTGTAAACTCCGTCGAAGAACCAAGATGGATTATTTGGTAATTGGAGATTTTTTAGTTTCCAAAATTTAGTAAAATTGCTCTATGCCCAAATACAGAATAAACAAAGGCTTTATTGTCCAAAAACTGGAGGCAAAAACGGTGATATTTGATGGCGAAGAATCTGTTCTTTATGCTTTCAACGAAACCGCCTCTTATATTTTTCAAAAATTGAAGCTGGGCTGGGATAATAAAAAGATTACTGACAGGCTGGTAAAAAAGCATCAAGTAAAAGAAAAAAGAGCTGAAAAAGACGTTAACGAGCTGATTTCTGATTTGGTAAAAAAGAAGATAATCTCCGTTGAAAAGTCCAAAAAACAGAGTAAATAACTTGTGGATTATAGAAAACCAAAGCTTTCTTCCATAACGGGTTAGGCGAGAGAAAAAAAAGATTTTTAAACCGGCTGACGCCTGCTTTTATCCTCGGTTCATCGTTAAAGATATTTAAGTTTTTAAAGTTATAAAGTTTTAAAGTTAAAAAGTTAGAAGGTTCGATTTGATGGAGAAAGTTTTTTGGTAGGGGAGTTTTGTAGTATTTTTTGAGCAAGACAAAAACAGGATAGACAAAGTTTTGGAGATGATATTTTTTTATTTTTTGTGATAATCTTTTCCATCCTGTCATCCTGAGCGAGGAACGAAGTGACGAGTCGAAGGATCTAGTGAAGCGTAATTTACGTTCGCTTCGCTCACTAGATTCTTCACTTCGTTCAGAATGACGTTTGTTTACGGACCGTATTATTTTATCCAAAAGCTCCAGCCGAAATGCACCCTGGAAGTTGTGATGGAAAAAATGGAGAGCAAGATAGAGGATTAGATTGACGGAAGATAGAAAATAGAAATTGGAGTTTTGAATAATAACCCTCTGTTTCTCCCGAAGAAAATCCTCGGTTAGTTTGTCTATTAAACGTTGAGGATAAAAGGCTTCAAGTTTGCCCAACTGGGTCATCATAAAGACAACTTCAAAATGGAGATCAAAAACTACTGGGAAATTATTGACAATTTTGTAGTAAGAGGCTTCAATTTCCTTATCTTTTAGTGTCTTTTGAGCGCTAGA
>CAYYYW010000046.1:0-2443 GCA_964476245.1 uncultured Gammaproteobacteria bacterium | reverse complement strand
CATGGAATTGTGGTAATAATACGTTTGAATAATAATAATCAATCAACCGTAGGGACAGGGCATTGCCCTGTCCCTACAATAAATATGCAAAACAATCATTATGGATTGTTATCAAAAATTATTAATGGATTTAAAAACGTTTCCACAAAAACAATTAGAAAACAAACGAATTCATTTCAATGGCAGCGATCATTTTATGAACATATTATCCGCAACGAAGAATCATTAAATAAAATCAGACAATATGTTCGAGAAAATCCAATCAATTGGAATAATGATAGAAATAATTCAGCGAAAGATGTTAGAATAATTAATTGATTTACTATGAAAAAAAAGGTTTATCTTGACTACGCCGCCACTACTCCGGTTGATCCTCAAGTGGTTAAAGTAATGCTATCTTATTTCTCAAAAGATTTTGGCAACACCATGTCACCTCATGGTTTTGGGCAAAAAGCCAATCAAGCTTTGGAAAAAAGTCGAGAAATTATCGCAGGCTTAATTAACGCCAATCCAGAAGAAATCTTCTTTACCAGCTCGGCCACTGAAAGTAACAACCTTGCTTTAAAAGGAGTGGCTTTTGCCAGCAAACATAGGAAAAAAAATCATTTAATCGTTTCCCCGATAGAACACGATTGTGTTTTGGAAAGCGCTAAATGGTTACAAAAACAAGGTTTTGAAGTCAGTTTTTTACCGGTTGACAAATATGGGTTAATAAAGATAGAAGAGCTTAGAAAAGCTATAAAGAATAATACGGTTTTAGTTTCGGTGATTCACGGGAGTAATGAAATCGGGACTATTCAAGATATTTTCACCGTTGGAAAACTCTGTCGACAAAAAAACATATATTTCCATACAGATGCTTCACAAAGTCTGGGAAAGGTGCCTATTGATGTTAAAAAAATGAACATAGATATGTTGACAGCTTCTTCTCATAAAATTTATGGACCAAAAGGCGCCGCCCTTTTATATATAAGAAAAGGAGTAATAATTGAGCCGATTTTACATGGCGGCGGTCATGAAAATAATCTTCGGTCTTCAACCAGCAATGTTCCCGCCATTGTTGGTTTTGCTAAGGCTTGTCAAATACTTAAAAAAGAAGGGGAAAAGGAAAACAAAAGACTGACAGGTTTAAGAGATTTATTAATTGAAAAAATTTTAAGAACTATAAAAGGTACACGCCTTAATGGTCATCCGACGGAAAGACTGTCAAATAATGTCAACATTTCTTTTGCCGGCGTTGAGGGTGAATCCTTGCTTTTGGAATTAGATTTCTATGGAATTGCCGTGTCTACCGGATCTGCCTGTTCATCAAAAACACTTCAACCCAGTCATGTTTTAACCGCTATTGGTCTTAAACCCCAAGAGGCCCATGGATCGTTACGTATTAGCCTGGGTCGTTTTACTAAAGAGGAGGATGTTAATTTTTTTGTTAAAATACTTATTAAGACAGTTGTCAAGTTAAGAAAAATTTCGCCCTTTACTTATGGTTAATTCAAGTTTTTATTCAAAGCAAACAATTGATCATTTTCGTCATCCCCGAAATTACGGAGAAATAAAAAATTCTGACGGGAAGGGAGAGGCGGGTAATATTATCTGTGGCGACGTGATGAATTTGTATATTAAGATTAAAAAAAATAAGAAAAACGAGGAGATTATTACGGATGTTAAATTCCAAACTTATGGTTGTGCTGCGGCGATTGCCACCAGTTCAGTGATTACGGAACTAGTTAAAGGAAAAACGATTAAAGAGGCTTTTAAAATTGATAAGAATAGTGTTGTAAAAACACTTCGTGGTTTGCCTCCTATTAAAATTCACTGTTCGATTTTGGCGGTTGATGCTTTAAACGAAGCAATCTATCAATATTTAATCAGAAATAAAAAACCAATTCCTAAAGAGTTGGAGAAAAAACACCAGAGGATTATCAAAACCAAAAGTCAAATAGAAAACAGATATAAAAAATGGATGAAAATAAATAATAAATATTAGATAATAGATAATAGATATTTATTATTAGTTCAGGACTTACGCACTGTCATTCTGAGCGGATCCGCCATCTGGCGGAGGAGCGAAGAATCTAGCGTAAGCGTAATTACGCTTGCTTTGCTCGCTAGATCCTTCAGCCGACGTCACGTCGGCTTCAGGATGACAATTTACTGCGTAACTCCTGTTAGTTATTAGAAAAATTATGGACAATCAAAAACTAAAAGATAAACAAAATCCATCCGGACCGGTTAAAATTCACAATTATAAAGTGTGGGTTGACCGGAATTTATGTATTGGAGCGGCAACGTGTATTGCCGTTGCTCCGAATACTTTTCAATTAGATGGTGAAGCCAAAGCGGTGATTTTGGAAACAAGCGACCAAGATACCATAGAAACAATTATTGATTCGGCTAAGGCTTGCCCGGTGGCGGCGGTGATCATTGAAGACGAAAAAGGGAA
>CAYYYW010000045.1:0-2495 GCA_964476245.1 uncultured Gammaproteobacteria bacterium | reverse complement strand
TGGTTTTGCTGTAATTAATTTTGGACTATTTACCCCGCCAACCGGCGGGGTTTTTATTAGAAACTGTTAGTGAGTGAAACGAGCTTTACAGTTTCTATATCCGCTTAAATTCGCTCTTTAAGCCGCAGTTCAAATGAACTAAGGCGAAAAGTAAGAATAAGCGGATGTAATGAACAAAACAAACATGAACCAAGGCGATTAAAATTATAAATTTATTAATTAAATCTTATGAAAAAAATAAATAAGGTCAAAATAACTGGAGAAGATTTAACTATTGAGGATGTAATTACTGTGTGTCGTGAAAACGCTAAGGTGGCTGTACCCTCAGTTGTCCAAAGAAAAGTTAAAGACAATTGGGATGCAATCGCGCAAATGCTTGAGCGTGGAGATGTTATGTATGGTTTAAATACGGGAATTGGAGGTTTTGGTAATGTAGTCATTTCAAAAGAAAAAGCAGGTGAATTATCGACTCGAATGTTGCGAGCTCACGCATCGGGTTATGGTAATCCGGTTGATCCAGAAATTGCTAAGGCTTCTTTATTTTTACGACTTAATGTTTTTGCTAAAGGTTATTCAGGTGTGAGACCGATCCTTTTTAATACGTTTGTTGAGATGTTAAACAAGAATGTAATACCGGTCTTTTATGAAAAAGGATCGGTTGGAACCTCAGGAGATCTCGCCCCGCTTTCACAAATGGGATTGGTTGTGATTGGCGAAGGCAAAGCATATTATCAAGGAAAAATTTTACCAGGTGACAAAGCAATGAAAAAAGCAGGAATACCAATTGTTCCTTTAGCTTATAGAGAAGGATTGGCGATCATGAATGGTTCGCAATTCATGACGGCCATTGCTGCTTTCAATGTTTATGATGCCATTAGATTAATTAAACAAACAGAAATTGTTTGTAGTATGACTATTGACGTTTTAAACTGTGTTGAAACTGCCTATAGCGAACCATATAATCGAGTCAGGCCATTTAAAGGTCAAAATGATTCTGCGTCAAATATTAGGCGAATAGTTGAAGGAAGTGAATTGATGAAACAGCCAAAAAAGAATGTTCAAAACGCATATTCCTTACGTTCTGTGCCTCAGGTAGCTGGCGCTTGTCGTGATGCTCTTGATTATATTAGAAAAATTACCGAGATTGAAATGAATGCAGTTGCTGACAATCCGATTTTTTTTACAAAAGAAAAGATTTGCCGAACCGGTGCCAATTTTCACGGTGCACCAATAGGTTACACCCAAGATTTATTAGGGATTGTAATAACTGATTTAGGAAATATCTCAGAAAGACAGACCAATAATCTAATGGATCCAGCCTGTTCTAAAGACTTGCCAGCTTTTTTAGTTAAAAGCGCAGGATTGGATTCTGGGCTAATGATTTCTCAATATACGCAGGCGGCACTAGTTTCTGAAAATAAAATTTTAGCCAGTCCTGCTAGTGTTGATTCAATTCCAGTTTCAGCAAATCAAGAAGATCACGTTTCTTTTGGAACAATTGCCGCTCGCAAGGCTCGAGAAATTATTAAAAACACTGAAGCTGTAATAGCTATACAACTTTTAGCCAACTGTCAAGCTTATGAATTTAGGAAGCCATTAAAGGCATCAAAAGTTTTCAGAGCTATCTACAAAATGGTCAGATGTATCAGTCCGGCCATTACAGAAGACAGAGCCTTTTATATTGATATTGAGAAAGTGGTTCCATTGGCCAGAAATTACCAAGTATTAAAAGTTGCTGAATCGGTTATAGGTAAATTGAAATGAAAAAATTAAAAGTTGTCTTGATTTTAACAGGAAGCGGGTTAAAGGAAGGAGAGTGATTAATATGGAAAGCGAGAAATGTTATGGTGAGGAGAACGGGATACAGGGTTGTGCTGCGTGTTCATTGATTTCAGCTTATTTAGGTTTTCTTAGAGGAGAAGGATTAAGTAAAGAATGTGGGCCTAAAGTAAAAAGATATTTTACCGCCCAGCAGATAGATGATCTAACCTCAGGAAAAGCCATCTTTAATTCAGCTCAGGCAATATTTAATCTTTAATAGGAGTTTTACATTTTTCCTCCGCTAGAAAATATCTTCCCAAATATAATGTTTTCTTTTGGCATATTTCCTTAAATTAATGGAGCTATCAAGATAAAATTCAATTTTTGTTGACTGTAGTCCGTTGACATAGATTCGAAATTGTTAAATATTAAATTTGCGATGATAAAAGCGATTCGTCAACGAAAACCCAATCGTCTAAAGAATTTTGATTATTCTTTATCGGGTTATTATTATGTCACGATCTGTACGAAAAACAGACAACATTATTTTGGTGAAATTTTGGATAACGAAATGATTCTAAATGATTATGGAAAAATTGTTCATAAATGTTGTTTGGAAATACCAAAGCATTATCAAAATGTGTTATTGGACGAATTTGTCGTTATGCCAAATCATATCCATGGAATTGTGGTAATAATACGTTTGAATAATAATAATCAATCAACCGTAGGGA
>CAYYYW010000044.1:0-2495 GCA_964476245.1 uncultured Gammaproteobacteria bacterium | reverse complement strand
TAACTGAAGAGCTGATTTGAGACGGCCCTTGTTGTTCTGTTGATATCGTTGTTTTGCCAGTTTTAGATTGTTAATCGCTTTGGTAAGATAGTTTTTCCCTGGGCCGGAGAGATGTCTATTAATATCACTTAAATAGAGGATTAATTCGTCAAATAGCACGGATGGGTCGGATAAGGGGAGTTGAGGTGATTGGGGGTTGAAGTTTATTTGGTAGGAATCGGTTTGAGAGGCTGGAGGGATTTGGGTAATTTCACCTTCAATTGTTTCCCAACGATCGTTTTGTTCGGTTATTTGACCAATAATAACGGTGTATCGGCCTTTTTCTTTGCCTTTGACATTTAAGGTGTAATTCCCAGTGCTAGTATTTTCAACAAAAATCAGTCCGTCTTGTTCATGAAAAGTTTCTCCATTAAAATTAACTTCCATTTCCGCCGGAGATTTGATTAAAAAAATTAAAGAAGGGAATATTTGAGTAGCCGCGCCTTCTGATATTAAATTGTTTTGATAGTTTACGTCGAGCACGTCTAAAATTTTCTTAATGCCTTCTGATTTATAAACGATTTCTCCGTGATCAAGGTTTAAAATTACCTGGTTGTCTCCTGCTTGAGCGCTATTTGAGGTGATAATATAATCACCGATTTGATAATGATTTTCAATCGGTCGGCCATCCGGGTAAAAATCTAATAGCTGATCAAGGATTGTTCTTTGACCGATTTTGAAACCGGAGAGAGCATTGCCTTTTTCACCGGCGATGGTTTGGAGGAGATTGGGGAGATTAGAGTTGTAAGAAAGAAGCGTGTCGTTTTTGATTTGCATTGTTTGGATTGCGATTTTTTGATTATTTTGATTTTTTAAATAATCATAAGTCGGGAGAAGATCTTTGGCAACGGGCAAAATTTGATTGATGGTTTCTTTATCAGTTTCAAAACTATCTTTGTTTAACGCAAGAATTATTTTTTCCGCCAGCCATAAGAGATTGTTGGCTCGATCAAGTTCGCCGGCCTCAACCGGTTTGTAGGCCTGGGCAGTGCCTTGATGGGGCGAGCCAACCGTTAATAATTTATTAATCTTTTCTATCCCATATTTTTGAGCATATATTCTGGCTACTAATCCACCTAAAGAATGGCCGATTAAATTGAAATTATTTATTGGAAATTGGTTACTAGTTGTCAGTTGATTGAGATAATCATTAAGATCATCAGCTAAATTATTTAAACCTTTTCGCCAGTCATAGGTAAAGACAAAGAAATCCTGATTTTCTGTGCGACCGAGATTGGTTAAAGTTTTAATTATACCGTTGTAGTCTTTTACCATTGGGTTAAGTTTCCATTGAGAAGAATTGCTTGTTTGGTTATGTAAAATGGCCTCTTTATTCCATGAACCAAGAAAGCCGGGAAGTATAACGATGGGAGTGTTAGGAGTCGGTGTTGGTGTGGGAAACGGTAAATTGTCCGTCAGAAGAGAAATTTGCCAAACACCGTTTATGATTGCTGAATAATAAATTTTATAATCGAAAGAATCTTTGACAATGTCGGGGGTTGAAATCTTTGTTTCAGTTTGGTTGATGGTGATTATTGGATTGTCATTGGGTTTTTGCCAAGTAATACCGTCAGAGGAAGTAGCATAAATTAGATTTACCGGCGGCCAGATAGGAGCGCCGTGATAATACATAGTATAAGAATTATTTTCTTTTATTACATCAGAACCGCCAATGTGAGATACTTCCCAGGTTTGGGTTGGGGAGATTAGGGGATTTTGAGGATGTTTGGTCCAATTTTTGCCATCAGGCGAGGTGGCGTAGCCGATTTTCCAACTGCCGCCACTATCTCTGCCCGAATACCACATTTCATAGATGGGTTCGTCTAATATTACGGTTGGAAAAGAAATTCCTTCCTGTTCCCAAGCTAAGCTTGGTGATAAGACAGGAGATTGTTGGATTGACCAGTTAATGCCATCGGGTGATTCGCCATACTTTACCCAATACCGTGGAGTTCCTGTTGATTGCGGCTCACAATTAACAACATACCAGATTTGGAATTTATTAAGATTTGAATTCCAAAGTACATCAGGGTCGTGAACTCCTTTTTCACAAATTACCGTATTTGACGTATCCGGAACAATGACTGGATTATTGGCGGATTTTAGCCAGGAATAACCGTCGGTTGAAATAGCTTGGCTTATGGTAAAAATACTTCCTTGAAGTGAGCTATACCACATATAATATTGGTTGTTTTTGTAAACAACGCTGGGGGCGTATAGGCCGTTTATTTCATAATTTTGCTCCGGTTTTAAAATTGGATTATTTGAATAGCGGATAAAAGCAGCTTCAGTTTTTGTTACTGTCGGGAAAAAGAAAACAAAAAAAAGACAGAAAATAACTACTTTCTTCATTAAGAATAAAATCTAAGCATTTTTTTTGGCAAGGTCAACGGACTATAGACAGCAAAAATGATGATTTGGATTGAGAGAAAAAGATAAAAACTTTGATATAGCAC
>CAYYYW010000043.1:0-2546 GCA_964476245.1 uncultured Gammaproteobacteria bacterium | reverse complement strand
ACAGTCAAAGATGTGTCCTTATTAAGGGTAATTTGGCTGTCAAAATTCTTAATAGTATAGCCGCCAGCCGCGGAAACCGGCAGCGGTTTTAAAAAAAGAAAACAAAAGAAAAAAATTAATCCAAAAATGAAGTTTAATTTTTTCATTTCACTTAGCCTCAATAAAGGCTTCAATGAGGCAATTAAAAGTCATGGGAACTTCGTAAGGTAAAATGTGGCCGGCGTTTTGCACAATCTCAATTTTAACCTGAGGTAAAAAGGTGGCGATTTTTCGGAGATTTTTGGCCTTAATACGTCTATCTTCACGACCACTGATAATTAACATCTTGGCCTGATAATCCTTCATCCATTCCAAGGAATCTTTATTCTTAAACGTTTTTAAGCCTAAATAAAAATCCAAAGGAGGAAGTTTGCTGTCACCCAAAGCCTCCCTCACTTTTTCCACCGAAGTCATCTTTGAAGCAATGAATTTTTTCGTTAAAAAAGGATTTTTGGGGACCATGCAACAGCGATAAATTGGTAGTTGGAGAAATTTAGGTAAACTTAAAATAAATTTCAAAAAAAGTCCTACCCCACCTCCCAAGCCCAAACTAACATTAACAAACTTTTCGGCCCCATATTCTCTTAAATAACGCTGGGCAATCAGACAACCGTAACTATGGGCAATCAAAATCGGCTTGGCGGAAACATTCAAGTTTTTCATCAATGATAAAAAATCAAGATAATGGTCATCAAAGGTGTAGCTTGAAGCCTTGTCAGATTCACCGCAGCCTCGCCAATCGTAGGCAATGGTGCGATATTTTTCCGCAAAGTAAGCCAGCTGGTATTTCCAACTCAAAAGCGAGCCTGTCCCTCCATGGATAAAAACCACGGTCAAATCACGAGGATATTTTTTCTTTAAGCCAGAATCAAAAGCATTCAGTCTTAAATTTAATCCAATTTTAATTTTTTGCGTTGTCATCTTTTTTCTTCAATACTCTGAATTATAGCAGAATTAAAAGATATTTTTCCAAGCGGTTTAAGTAAAAAGACTAATTTCATCAATTTTTTGTCATCCAGAAATCTCTCTGGTATCAAAAATTCCATTTATCTAAGCGGGAATTTCATGGCTCCCTAAATGGGGTGATTTTAGAAACTATTAATTTTTTTCTACGGCATTCTTTATGAGATAGGCAAAAGAGGATATTTTAGAAGTTTTTTTGTAGGGATAGAGATTTCAACTATTAGCGTATCTTTATAGGTAAGAGGTAAGAGAGTTTTACCCCTTGCTTGTCTTCCTCCATCACAACTATACAAAACAAGCTTGTTGCTATTAAGCTCTTTATAATGGTCTTCTCCAATTTTTTCTTTATATATTTTTTGCATTTGTTGATAGGTCAAAATAGGATTTTTACTTATCCCTATAAGGCAAAGATTATTGTAATCTTCTTTCCATTGAAATTCAGCTATGCCCAAAGAATATTCATATCTTTCTTGGCTTTGAACTGTCAGATTTTTTCTTATGCCATGAATTAATATTCTGCCTTTTGTTGTTCCTCTTTCCCAGATTTTATTTATCCAATGATTCCCTGTTAAACCAATCTTATATGAAGCCCATTCCAAATTATCAGGGAATATTACTTCTCCCTCTTTTTCCCAAACGCCATTTTTATTTATCACCATGGTCAACATATGACTCTCTTTTTCTTCTCTGTAAAGGATTACGTTTTTTGAAAAGGGGCAGACATTTTTGCCTGATGGAAGGTCGGAAAGAATCTGGACTTCTGAGAAGAATTTTTTTGTAAAAGGATACTTACCGACAACAATTGCAGGATAAGGCTTTTTGTTCTTGTCTACTGCCGTTAAACCAAAAATCACTTTTGGAATATTATCCTCTTTGAAGGTAAAAGCTCTTGGATCTTCAAGATTAATTATCCTTTCAGGAAGATTTTTTCGATGTAATATTTCAGAATAAGGTATGGCTTCATTATTTTTTAAGATATCAATACCAATATTTTCTGTGTAATCTGGCTGGTCTTTAATTGGAGGAATTTTCTTGTTTCTATAGGCAATAAGATTTTCATGAAAAATCGTTCCATTATATTTTGCTACATAACCGTTTTTTTCATCCGGACCCAAAAGAACGTGTTCTACTTCAAAGGGTAATATTTTAGGTGATTGAACTTCTGCAGTAGGAAAAAATCCCTTTTCTATAGTCATATAATCCTACTTAATTATGATGCTAACTTTTACTTAAAGCAATCACACCCCCCCTCAACCTTTTTCCATAAATCCCTTAAATGGGCTTTCTGAAGCTAGTTTACACCGAGTATTTATCCTAAGCTTGTCAAAGGAAAGTTGAAGTGCTCGCCAAACGGAACAATTTTAGAACTTTTAAATACCAATGCTATACTCAATCAATGTTGTATTTGCCCTACCTTTCAATATTTTTTCTCTTGGGGCTCGTCATTTTTCTTATCGCCTATCAAATTTATACCAACATTTTACAGCCCGGAGCTATCTACTATCCCACCACCGACTCGGCCGTCACACAAATATTAAAACTTT
>CAYYYW010000042.1:1183-2823 GCA_964476245.1 uncultured Gammaproteobacteria bacterium | reverse complement strand
TATCACCGCTGGTGCATTTATCCTGATTGCCTACTTTAATACAGCCAACGATATAAACTTCTTGAGGCATACCCGAAATATCACCGGAGATTTTTAACCGATGGTCGGTTTTACCACCGGGCATAATTGGTCCTTCATATGGTTCATTTTTTAAACAGCGCCAGGTTTGTGATTCTTGAGCCTGAGCGCTTCTTGCCAAAATAATGGTAGGCGCTGGTTCTGAGATGTAGGTTGGCGTGGGGGTGGTTGGCGGTAAAGTAGCGGTTGGTAATGGAGTAACAGTGGCCGTTGGTGGAATGGGGGTGGGAGTTCCACAATCTTCTCCTATGGTAATGGGAAGATTTAAATTAGCTTTTCGCGGGTTGATGTTAATTACTGTTTGTTTTTTACACTGCGAAGAACTTTTTGTCACCGGGGTAAGTATCACTCCTCCTTTTTTTTTCATTTGGCAGTTTGTTTGAAATGAAAGTCCTAAGTTGAAGGAAGTTCCTAGAGGAGCAGTTGGAGCAAAGGAAAAGTGATATCTTTTCCCTGGCCCGTTGTTAGTATTAGCCGGCAAGTCTTCCTGTTTGGTTAACTGGACATAACTTGGGAAAGAAGATTGATCAAGGGTAAAAACAGGATTAGTACAAGTAAAAGAAGCAGACAGTTGGCCACTGGTGTAAAAGCTATCGTTGCCCCAGGCATAAGGTGGTGTATCAAAATAGCCGCCGGTATAAACCCATTCGCCTTTGGGTCGAACTTCAACATTAAAGTCACAGCCAGCACCGGGTTGACCATTTTTGGAAGCAATGATATTCTCGGTCAGAGAAACAGGGTAACATTGTCCATAGCTTGTGAACAGCTGTCTGAAGACTACTACCTCAGCAGAAACATGACTGGCGCTTAAAAAGAAAAATCCGCTGACTAAAACAATGAGAATAAATTTAAGAAACTTCATGTTGTTTTTTCCTCCACCAAAGGTAAGTAATAACACCGATGGTAGTTATCACTACAATTATAATAATATATATAAAGAGATTGGGTTTTTTGGTTACTGGTTGAGGAGTAACTGATAGTGGTTTTGTTTCTTTGTCAGAAATATTAAAAGCCAGTTCTTTTTTAATGCGGCCACTTTTTACCTCGGCGGTATAGGCTCCTTCCGGAAGTTTTTTGACGGAGAGGAGTTTTTGAGCTGAGGTTAAGTTATATGCTTCTTGAACTACTTTACCTTGAGAATCTTTAATTCTTACACTTTCAATATATCCTTTATCAACGGCTTTTCCTAAAACATTGGCCGGTTGAAGAATAAGATTGCCGTTATCGTAGGAAACGTCAACCGAAGTGACACTGTCTTTGAAGGTTTTTTGATCGTAATGGATTTCCACTATTTTTGATTTTTGAGGATTGGCGGTTTGAACAAATTCAGCCTTGAGCCAAAAATCAGCGGGATCGGTTAGTTTTGTCAGGGGAAGACTGATGGCTTGGACATCGCCGGGAAAAGACTGAATAACAATTTTACTGTCAAGTGGCTGTTTTTTTCCATCAAGTAAAAATAAAGTCACTTTTGTTTCTGGTGTATTATTGGGGGTGGGGGAGTGAAAACAGACATAAGCCCGGTCCTTGTTTTTATTTGGTGGAAAATTAGTTATTCCCAAATC
>CAYYYW010000042.1:0-1083 GCA_964476245.1 uncultured Gammaproteobacteria bacterium | reverse complement strand
TAAGGGGTACATCAAAAGTTAACGGTTCTTGATTATACTCGCTGATTTGTTCTCTGATGTTATGGGGGGTATTGTTGATTTTTAAACTGTTGATATCAAAATAGATGTTTGGCTCTTGGGTATTAATAATTTCAAAATTAGAATAGCCGGCAGTGTCTTCCTCCAAAAATGGCCTGCCTCCATAATGAAAACCATATTTAGAGAAAAGGAAGTAATGGAGTTGATATTGGCCATTGGAATAGTTGGGAGGGATGGGGAATTTTACATTGACGGCTTTGGTTTCTCCGGGAAGAAAATTAAGATTATCAGTTAAGGTTAATCGGTCAACCAGATAATGACCGTTTTGGCTAAAAGTGGCCGTTTTATTTTCTCGTTTCAAATGGGCGTAAAGAACAACGCCGACGAGAGGAAACTTATTAGAATTGACAATAGTTCCTTGAATTTTAACAATTTCGCCTTGGGTGTAAGAATTTTTTTCTGCGGATAGATTAGCGTGGATTTTGCCGTAGTCATAATAGACAAAACAGGATTCAAGTTCATCTATATTTGTTTGGGCTAAAACACAAGAAACAGAAAGAGTAAAGAGAAAGAAAAGAATTAACAAAATAGCTATTTTTTTCATCGTATAATTCACTATAAAATAATTTTTACTGGTAATCAAGTAATAATCAAGCATAATATCTTTCATTTTTTCCAATCTATTTGTGAGTTCAACAAATTGCAATGGTTGCGATAGATTTATTCGATTGGGACTCCGTTTTTGGTGGCGGTCATTAAGTTAACATTGTTTATATTAAGATACTCCTTGTTTTGTAGAATAAACTCTGAAATAGGCAAAGTAAAAGAAGGGGCGTTTTGAGGGATTACTTCAAGATAGAAATCAAAGAGAGGCAGGTTTTGAGGTAAAACGATTAAGAACCCTTTTTCATCGGTTTTTGTCTGCCAATAATTTCTGTCGGACATCACGGTTTTAACATTGACAAAAGCTAAAGGGGCGATATATCCTTCAAGATAGCGGGGAATAGGATCAATGGGAGTGCCAAAGGCGATCGGGCTGGCTGAGGTTTTTTTCTTAAAAAAAGA
>CAYYYW010000041.1:0-3208 GCA_964476245.1 uncultured Gammaproteobacteria bacterium | reverse complement strand
CGCAAAAACCTCTAAGTTGTGATTTATTCTTAATCCCATGGACAGTGTTATATTTTTTGGCAACCGGATGCCCATAAGAACCAACTCCATTGATGAGAATTAGATTGAATTTTTTTTCTTCTTGGGCTTTTTTGATCTCTCTGGCTATTTCTTTGATTCTCTTAACACGAAGTTTACCCATTGGGTGGCTCTTGTAGGTAATAACACTCCCACCAAGCTTGATAATAAAAAGTGGTTTAAACATATTTTTAATGATTATATCTTATTTATACCTAGATTGACAATAAATTTAAAATTTGCTAAAGTAACGCGGATGTCAGATCATGAAAGAAAAATTCTTTCCAATGAAAAGTTGCTTTCGCCCCAGGAGATTGAACCAGGAATCATTCTTCCTAAACATCTTGTTATTATCCCTGACGGTAACCGCCGTTGGGCAGATTTAAGAGGAATACCAGCTTCGGAGGGACACAGAGAAGGAGTAAAAACGGCTAAAAATTTAATGCGCATTTGCCAAGATTGGGAAATTCAAACCTTAACTATCTGGGGAATTTCCACCGATAATATAGAAAACAGATCTTCACAAGAGATAGACACTTTATTGTTAATTTTTGAAAAATTATTTACTAATAAAGAAATTGTCGCTGATTGGATGAATTGGGAAATGAAAGTAAAATTTATTGGGAGAAAAGACAGAATCGGTGAGAAACGACCAAGTTTATTAAAGGCGATTAGGGGAATAGAAACGATGACAAAGGAAAACCAAAAATCGACCTTGGTATTTGCTCTCGACTATGGTGGTAGAGATGAATTAGTCCGAGCATTTAGAGATATTGCTATAGGGGTTAAAGATGGCACCCTAAAACCGGATGAAATCGATGAAGAATTAATCTCTTTACACCTCGACACGTCTGGTTTACCTAATCCAGATTTGATTATCCGAACTTCTGGCGAGCAACGTACAAGTGGGATGCTTATTTATCAAGGTGCTTTAGCCGAGCTTTATTTTTATGATCAAAATGTCAATTTCCCTGATTTAACACCCGCACTCTTACGTGAAGCACTTCTTGATTTTGGCCACCGGCAAAGGAGATTTGGGAAATGAAAATAATTTCAGCTCGATACATGGGTTTTTGTCCAGGCGTTAAAAGAGCGTGGGGTTTGGTCAAAAAAACTGTTAATGGTAAACCCAATTCTGTTTATGTCTTACAAAACCCTGTTTATATTTTAGGTGAGTTAATTCACAACAAACAAGCCATCGAAAAATTGGGGGAGTGGGGGATTAAAACTATTAATAATCTTGATGAAATTAAGGGCAAAGGAATAGTAATGATTAGAGCCCATGGTGAACCACCTCAAACATTTCAAAAATTAAAAAAATTAAAATTAAAAGTTATTGACACGACTTGCCCTTCGGTGGCTCGAGTCCAAAAATTAGCCCACCAGTTGGAAAAAGAAGGCTATCAGGTTATCGTTTGTGGAGAAAAAGATCATCCAGAAGCCATCGCCACTATTGGTTATACCAAAAGAGGAGTTATTGTCGGTTCACCACAAGAAGCCAGAAAAATTCCTTCAGGAAAAAGAATTGGCATTGTTTCCCAAACTACTTTTTCACCAATTATCTTTCAACAAATTTGTCGACTTTTAAAGAAAAAGGCGGCCGGTTTTAAATATTTGGGAACGATTTGTAATGTAACACAAATGGCCCAAAAAGAAGCCAGAGAAATTGCTCAAAATGTTGATTTAATGATTGTTGTTGGTGGCAAACATAGTTCTAATACCAAAAGACTGGCCGAAGTTTGCCAAAAAATTGTTCCCACCTATCATATTGAAACAGCGCAGGAACTAAAAAAGGAATGGTTTAAGGGGGCAAAAAAAGTAGGGTTAACAGCGGGGGCGTCAACGCCAGAATGGATTATTAAGAATGTCTACCAATCATTAGTAAAACTATAAAAATGATTCAAAGAAGAAAAACTCGATCAGTTAAGATAGGTAAATTAATTATTGGAGGAAATGCCCCAATTTCTGTTCAGTCGATGTGTTCCACGGATACACGAGATGTCAAAAAGACCGTTAGACAGATCCGGGAACTTGAGGAAGTTGGTTGTGAAATCATTAGAGTCGCCGTTCCTAATATGGAAGCCGCCAAGGCTTTAGGAAAAATTAAAAAACAAATTCATATTCCTTTGGTCGCCGATATTCATTTTGATTATCGCTTAGCTCTGGAATCAGCTAGGCAAGGCGTGGATAAACTCCGCCTTAATCCTGGAAATATTGGTGATCCCGAAAATGTCAAAAAAGTGGTTTGGGCTGCCAAAGAAAGACATCTGTCCATAAGAATTGGTATTAATGTCGGCTCCTTGGATAAAAAAATCTTGGCCAGATATAAAGGGAAAGCCACGCCGGAAGCCATGGTGGAATCAGCCAAACAACACCTTCAGATTCTCGAGAAACTGAATTTTCGCGATATTATTGTTTCTTTAAAAGCCTCTGATGTCCAAAGAACGATTGAAGCCCATCAGCTTTTTTCGAAAAAATATGATTATCCGGTCCATTTAGGTATTACGGAAGCAGGCACCATTTGGGCTGGTTCCATTAAAAGCGCCGTCGGTATTGGGAGTTTATTATCGGAGGGAATAGGGGATACCATCCGAGTTTCTTTAACCGGCAGTGTGATAGAGGAAGTGAGAGTTGGTTTTGAAATTTTAAAATCTTTGAGCCTAAGAGAAAGGGGACCGATTTTAATTTCTTGCCCAACTTGTGGTCGAACCGAAATCGATGTGGTGGGCTTAGCCAATAAAGTCGAACAGGCAATTGCCAAAATCAAAAAACCACTCAAGGTAGCCGTCATGGGTTGTGTGGTTAACGGGCCGGGTGAAGCCAGAGAAGCGGATATTGGCATAGCGGGTGGAAAACATTGCGGCGCTATTTTTATTAAAGGGAAAATCATCAAAACTGTTCCCGAAGATAAAATTTTACCTGCTCTTCTTTCCGAAATCAGGAAGTTAAAATAAGCAAAGCTTGTTTTCGAAGACTCAAATAAGCAAAGCTTGTTTTCACTGACGCTCAAATAATTAGTAATTTCTTGTACTGACTGTCGTTTGAAAATTAATAATCGCTTCTTCTTCCGGACGAACGGTCGCCCCAATCTGGCTAAGAATAAATTTAATAGTGATGGTCTTGGGATAGAATTTTGTTCCCTCGGAAGTGC
>CAYYYW010000040.1:0-3766 GCA_964476245.1 uncultured Gammaproteobacteria bacterium | reverse complement strand
TCGTGGGCTCTTTTAGCCAACGAAGGAACCACCCCTCCCCATTTTTTATGAATCAAAATCTGAGAGTAAATTTCATTACTTAAAATCTTTCGGCCATCAGTTACAGCAACCGACGTCTCATCACAAGATGTATCAATAGATAGAATTAGCATATGTTTAATTTAGTTGACGAGTTGACGAGTTTACGAGTTAGCGAGTTTTGTTAACTTATAATCTTTATTTCTCTCGTCTTCTCGTCTATATAGCTCATTTTTATATAGACAATTTTTCCATTCCGTCTTAGTAAGTCAAGCACTCCACCTATCTTTTCTCCCCATTCAATACAAATAACCGTTCTTAACTTTAACATATTATCTATACCCAAATACTTAAACTCTTCCGGTTCTTCCACCATGTAAAGATCTAAGTGGTACAACTTATTCAACCTTTCATTTTTAAGCTTATATTCGTAGTAAACAACAAAACTAGGAGAAATAATATTGTTAATCCCCAGCTCTTCTCCAATTCCTTTAACAAAAATTGTTTTGCCAACGCCTAACTCGCCTTCAATAAGAAAAATTAAGGGTTTATTGCCGGTATATTCAATAAATCTATTAAGTAGAAATTGGGCAATTTTTTTTGTTTGTTCGGGCGCTTTTGAAATAAAACGTTGACTGTTCTTTAAATTTAAATCACCCTGTCGCAATATTTTTAATTTTCCTTCTGATAAATCAATTACAGTTGATGGTTTATTTTTAGGCAATTTTCCAAAATCAACTATTAAGTCTAAAAAATCTTTTTTCTTTTTGGGAAGTGTATCTAAGAAACTTTTTACAGAATAATGGCAAGACCGACCAGATATATTAGCAGAAGTAGCAGTAATTGGTTTCCCAAAAGCCCGAACAAGTTTATTTAAAAAATCAAATTGAGGAATACGAATCCCCAAAGTGCCCTTTTCCGATTCTAAATCTTTTACCAATTTATGTTTTGATGGCAAAACTACCGTAAATGGTCCAGGCAATACTTGTTCTAGCATAAGTCTCTGATTTTTATTTATCATAACTGTTTCCTCTGCTTGTTTTAGACTTTCCACAAAAACAGAAATCGCTTTACCAGACGGCCTTTTTTTAAATTGAATTAATTTTTGAACTGCTGATTTATTGGTTGCGTCAACGGCTAATCCGTAAACCGTATCCGAAGGAACAATTACTAACCCACCATTATTTAAAACTTGACAAGTTTTTGTTATTAACAATTTATTATCTGTTGTTTTATTATTTAAAATTATCATATAATTTAACCCTACCTATTTTATCAAAATTTGATACAATTGATCACGCTAAATCATGAACAAAACAGAATCTAATCAAAAGAATAACCATCAAAAAAAAATTAAAAAATTAATTGAATTAAAATTTGATTTCAACATCAAAACCTTCTTTATTCTTATCTTTGTGGCTTTTTTTCTTTTTACTATTTATTTATCGTTTAAAGATTTCAGTAAAATATTTCCGGAAAAATCACTGACCCAAACCATTCAGGACATTAAACAAAACAAGATAAAAAAAGTGGAAATTGTTGGCGACAAAGTAATTCTTTATTATAAAAACAACGACGTTGCCACGACCAATAAAGAATCTGAAGAAGGATTTATAAAAACTTTAAAAGATGCGGGAGCCGATCCTGCAAAAGTCAGTATTACCGTCAAAGACACCCAAAGCGGCTCTGCCGTTATTAATCTACTTTCCAATATTATCCCCACTGTTTTAATGGTAGCTTTTTTTATCTTTCTTTTCCGTCAAGCAAGAGGAACACAGGACTCAATTTTTTCTTTTGGCCAGTCAAGAGCGAAAATGTACTCAAAAGAAATGCCAAGAATTACTTTTGCTAATGTCGCCGGTGTTAATGAAGCAAAAAATGAACTTGAAGAAGTAGTAGATTTTCTTAAACATCCAGGAAAATATAGTAAGCTAGGGGCAAGAACCCCAAAGGGAGTAATTTTAGTTGGGCCATCTGGCTGCGGAAAAACTCTAATGGCCAAAGCCGTCGCCGGCGAAAGCAGTGTCCCCTTCTTTTCTATTGCCGGTTCTGAATTTATGGAAATGTTCGTCGGTATTGGAGCCGCCAGAGTGAGAGATCTTTTTTCCGCCGCTAAAAAAAATGCTCCCTCAATTATTTTTATTGACGAAATTGATGCCATTGGCCGAACCAGGTCGGTTGGAGCTATGCCCGCCCATGATGAAAGAGAACAAACATT
The DNA here is from genome assembly GCA_964476245.1 of uncultured Gammaproteobacteria bacterium. Lineage (GTDB taxonomy): Bacteria > Patescibacteriota > Microgenomatia > UBA1406 > HO2-37-13b > CAYYYW01. The sequence continues at coordinate 1,530 of CAYYYW010000040.1, read as the reverse complement.
AAATCAAATTTTGGTGGAAATGGATGGCTTCTCTCCCAACGAACAAGTAATTGTTATTGCTGCCACCAATCGCGGTGATCTTCTTGACACAGCACTTCTTAGACCAGGAAGATTTGATCGAAAGGTTATGCTTGATTATCCTGACATTGAGGGAAGAAAAGATATTCTAAAAATCCATGCCAAAGGTAAACCGTTTGCTACAGACGTTGATTGGGATAAGGTATCTAAAAGGACCGTTGGTTTTTCCGGTGCCGATCTTGAGAACATGCTAAACGAAGCTGCCATCTTGGCGGCCAGAGACGATAAAAAAGAAATTTCTATGGAAGATTTGGAAGAAGCTGCCACTAAAGTTAAATTAGGACCAGAAAAAAAACGATTACAAAGTGACTTTGATAGAAAAATCACCGCCTACCATGAAGCCGGACATGGTATAGTCACTCATTTTCTACCTAATATGGATCCCGTTCATCGGATATCAATTGTCTCAAGAGGCATGTCTCTCGGATTCACTCTAATTCCTCCAGCCAATGACAGACTACATGAAACGAAAACCCATCTCGTACAAGAAATTGCTTCAATGATGGGCGGCCGGGCCGCGGAAAAAATGGTCTTTAATGAGGTTACCACCGGTGCCGCCAACGACTTTGACCAGGCCACCAAAATCGCCAAAGCCATGGTAATTGAATTTGGTATGAGCGATCTGGGACCAATAAATTTTGGTCCAACTTCTGATGTTACCGAGTGGGGAAAAAGATATTGGGAACAAAACACAGTATCTGAAGCAATGCTTGGCAAAATTGACGCCGAAGTCAAAAAAATTATTGAAGAAGGTTATAAAAAAGCTGAACAGATTCTTAAAGAAAATAAAAAAAAGCTTGATCAAGTGGCAGAAGAACTCCTCAAAAAAGAGGGTTTAGACGGAGAAGAGTTCGAAACCATCGTTGGTAAAAAAAGAAAGTTGTCTTAATTTTATGCAAACATTTCTTCTGGTTGACGGTAACGCCATAATGCATCGCGCCTTTCATGCTCTGCCTCCTTTTAAAACCCAAGAGGGAGTACCCACCCACGTTGTTTACGGCTTTTTTTCCATTATCTATAAGGCTATTACTGATTTTTCTCCTGTGTATTTAGCCATCTGCTTTGATACACCAGCCCTAACCTTCAGAAATAAAATATTTAAAGAATATCAAATTCAAAGACCAAAAATAGCCGATGATTTCATATCGCAAATCCCATTAGTAAAAAAAGGCCTAGACTTTGGAGGAATTCTTCATTTGGAAAAAGATGGTTTTGAGGCTGATGATTTACTTGGCACAATCGCTAAAAAAATTGGCTTATTATTTGATAAAAAAATAAAAGTTTTAATCTTGTCGGGTGACCGAGACATGCTTCAATTGACCGATCGGAATATTTTTGTTGTTTCTCCCCAAATAGGATTCTCTACCAGCAAAATTTATGATACCAACGAAGTCGTTAAAAAATTTATGGTTACTCCTTCACAGATTGTTGACTACAAAGCATTAGTTGGTG
>CAYYYW010000039.1:0-3927 GCA_964476245.1 uncultured Gammaproteobacteria bacterium | reverse complement strand
GCTTGTCGCATTTTTTCTCTAAATCTTGGGGTCTAATGTCTTGTTCTTTCATAAATAAATTCATTTATGTTTCTGTTTTTTAAAATTATAGCAGTGTTTTTTCCAGCCGCTGTAGCCGTCGTGCCGTTTATATTTCTTATTTATACCCAACAAAGCAGCTTCTTTTTTTAACACCCGGATAATATCTTTAAATCCGAATTTCACGGGCAATAACTTCAGCAGTTCTTCTATAAGTCTTATATCCTCTTTATAATCAACAGTTAATCTCACCCCTGACAAATCTTCTTTGTTATTTAAATTAGCTATTCTAAATTTTTGCGGATTGTCCCTGATGTGAGCTGTAACATGTTCTCGTTCATGTTGTTTTTTCGCCTTTTTCCACATTTCTTCCAAAGATTGAAAAGAAAAAACCTCCACATCCATACCGTCGGGAAACATCGGCGGAATAACATTGCTTGCATAGCTAACTTTCCGACTAAAAAAAATCTTAATAACTTTATCAATAATTTGTGGGTCCAATAAAGGACAATCAGCTGTAATCCTGACGATCGCGCTGTGCCCCGGATAAAGTTTAACGCACTGGTAAAATCTGTCTAAAACGTCTTCTTCTGAGCCGCGAAAACAATCTACGCCGATTTTTTTACAAAACTTCTCTATCTTCTCGTCATTCTTATTAGCAGTGGTAGCCACTACGACTTTATCTATCCGCTTGGCTGATTTTGCCCGACTAACAACTCTTTCCAATAGCGAAATACCACCCACTTTTATTAAAACTTTTCCGGGTAAACGGGTTGATCCCATCCGTGCCTGAATTATACATAAAGCTCTTTTTTTCATTTTCTTTTTAGACAATATAATAAAATATCACGGGCCGCACTAATCCCGTTAAAAGTCTCTTTTTTGCTCGCCACGCAACGAAAAAAATATCTTATTTCGTCTATATATAAATCATTAAATTCCAATTTTTTGATGCTGAAAATAGTCTTACTTCCGTTTTTTGTTTCCAGCACAACTTTGTTGTTATCAAGATTCCACAATAAGTTGCCCTTTTCCCCTACTATCTTACAGTTACGCTCTCTCTTTCGCTGGAGATAATCGCATCTGACAAGCCCTATTATCCCATTTTTAAATTCAAAAGAAGCGAAACAAATATCTTCAGTCTCTATTTTTAAATCACTTACCTTATTGAAAACGAATCTGGATTTTAAAGCTTTTTCAAAATTATTTAACCAAAAAAGCAAATCAAATTCGTGGATATCGTCCAAAATTATTCCGCCGCCGGTTGATTTTTGAGCGGCATAATTTTTTGTATAATCTTGGTTGGGCCGCCAATAAGGTAAATAATAACCAAATTCGTGCTGGATTGAATAAATTTTCCTCAGACGCTTTTTATCCAAATAATTTTTAATGAACTGCAAACAAGGATGAAACCGCATATTGCAGCCAACCATAGTTATTAGTTTCTCTCTCTCGCATTCTTCAATTAACCTGGCAATGTTGTTTAGGTTATGAGATAGCGGTTTTTCTACAAAAATATGACATCCCGCCCTCGCACAAATTAATGCCTGCTTTATATGTAGATTATTCGGACTGCAAATAATAGCGATCTCAAAATTTCCTGCGATTTTCTCGTCTAATTTTTTTAACCTATTGATCCCCTTATACCCCAAAAACGCATTTTCCAACGGATCAAAAACCGCCAGGTTTTTATAACCCAGCTTCAACAAATTATTGTAGTGCCGCTTGCCGATAGAACCAAATCCGATCACAATTATCGGGGTTTTTTTGCTTAAATTTATATTGGTTTTCATGTTTGTATTCCTATAACGGAAAAAGATATTTTTTTTATCCTTATTATATATCTCAAAATTACTCCTGCTAAATAATTTAAGCGATGGCTTATTCCCCCTTCTAACCGTCGCCAAAACATCCGTTTTTATTCTAAGTTTTTTGAGCGATCCGTTTAATAATAGATAACCCAAACCTTTTCCCTGATAATCTGGGTCAAGGGCGATCGAAACAACATGCTGATTATTATGATCAGAATCAAAACGACAATAACCAACTACTAAGCCATCTTTTTGCAAAACAAAACAGTAGTTATCTCTGCCCTTAAAATATTGATTTTCAAACCATAAATTGTGCTTCTCAAGCGGAATTTCTTCTTGACTTCCTGATTGCCGTCTCATTAAGGGGTGGTTCCTAATCCGCCAAATACTTTCAGAATCATCACGCTTTGCTGGCCTAATAATACAATCTTCCATAAATTACTTAATTAAATTCCAATTTAAAGGTGTGCCTTTTTTTATGTCTTTTTTGGCAACCAAACCAATAACTCTATTAAGATATTTCGGCGCTAAACCATAGCCGGGTCGGATAGAGCGAATGTTTTTACTTGCAAAAATCTCGCTCTCTTTAATATCCTCAACAACAAAAAGCGATTTACGAAAAATGATATTTTCTTTCTCTTTTTCTCCTGTTTTATAATTAGGGCTACTACCAACGGCTTTTTCTATTTCTCTAATTGATTGCACTAATTTCTTAAATTCTTCCGGCTCCAAAGAAAAAGTGGCGTCCGGCCCGCCGTCAGCCCGCCGCAAAGTAAAATGTTTTTCCACTATTGAAGCGCCCAACGCCACAGCCGCTACAGCCACATTAACGCCCAAAGTATGGTCTGACAAACCAGCGACTACTCCTAATTTTTTTGGCAAATCAGCCACCGTCACCAGATTCATCTCTTCCGGCTTGGCTGGATAGGAGCTGACACAATGCAAGATGGCCACTTGCGGCGCGCCACTATCTTTTAGGGTTTTAATAGCCAATTTCAATTCTTCTAGAGAAGACATTCCCCGCGACATAATTACTGGTTTTTTTGTCTGACCGATTTTTTTCAATAAAGGAATATCAACCACCTCAAAAGATGCCACCTTATATAAACCCACTCTCATTTTCTCCAAAAAATCAACGGCCGTCCGATCAAAAGGTGTGGAAAAATAAACCAATCCTTTCTTTTCCGCATATTCCTTTAGTTTCGGCTGCCACTCCCAAGGCGTGTAAGCTTTTTTATATAAACTATATAATGTTTGTCCTTTCCAGGCCTTATTGACTTTCACCTGAAAATATTTATTATCGCAATCAATGGTTATCGTATCGGGTGTGTAGGTTTGTAATTTTATCGCATCTACTCCAGCTCTGGCCGCCTCATCAATGATTTTATAAGCAACTTTAATATTCTGATGGTGATTGCCAGACATTTCGGCTACCACAAAAACCGGCTGGCCCGGGCCGATCAGTCGCCATCCCTTTGGCGTATTAATTTTTATAGGTTTAACATTCATATTTTTTATTTTTTATAAATGCCTGCCTCTATGTCATTTACACCTTTTTGCTCTGATTCTATGCGACGCCTCATCTCTCCACTGGCATATGCTTGCTCAATAATTGGTTCCCATTTTGTTTTGTCTTCTTTGATTAAAACCTCTTCGGCGCTTATTAGCTTATAAATTGTTTTTAAACTATTTAATTCTTCGAATTTTTCTATCATTGCCTCAACGCGCGGCAAATGCCATTTATTTGAAATTACTTCTATTTTTTGCCATCCTTTTTCGCTGGCTATTTTTTTTATTTCGCACAGCTGTTCATAAGTATTATAAGATTTTACTTCCTCAATAATTTTTTCCTCCGGCACTCCAAATTCCATTAATTCTTGTTTGATAACAGCCGCCACGGGTGGCGTATCTTTAATATGACTAAATTGCCCCCTGCCCCCGGAAGCAATAATTAAAATATCCGGGTTCTTTTTGTAAAAATAATATCCCGCTACTACCCTTATCCTATCTCCCATTGTTCCAAAATTATCACCCGGCTCGCCGAAATTGGTTGTTCGCCACTGTCCCTTTTTATCTTTTATCAAACCACCGCCTAAAA
>CAYYYW010000038.1:0-4170 GCA_964476245.1 uncultured Gammaproteobacteria bacterium | reverse complement strand
TGGTGATGATTCGGGGTTATGCTGATGACCAGGTTTATTTCACCGGTTTGGGGACGAGAAAAGGAGCCGGTATTTTTGCCGAAAATGGTTTTATTACCTTAGCTCCTGATTTTTTAGGCTTCGGTAGTTCTGATACTTCTTCTGCTGATATTTTGGAAGCAAGATTTGAAAGGCCAATCACTGTTCTTAATTTAATAGCTTCGATTAAAAATTTACCACAGGCTAATCTGGATAAAATTTTTCTTTGGGCTCATTCCAATGGGGGACAGATTGCTTTATCAGCCTTGGAAATTTCTCAAAAACCAATTCCGACGGTTCTTTGGGCGCCAGTAACTAAAGGTTTTCCAGAATCAGTCCTCCAATATATGGGAGAAATGGATGACCAAGGGTTAAAAGTCAAAAAAGCCATCGATGATTTTCTATCCCTTTATGATTCAAAATACTATTCAATAGATCATTATTGGAGTGATATTAAAGCTCCACTTCAAGTTCACCAGGGGACAGCCGATGAGTATATCCATACTGAATGGACCGATAATTTTGTTCAGACACTTAAGGATTTAGGTAAAAATGTAACATACTTCAAATATCCTCGTAATGACCATAATTTAAGCCGGGATTGGGATTTAGTTATCCAAAGAGACTTGGAATTCTTCAAAAAGAATTTGATGATAAAATAAAATGATGAAGTGGAAAGTTATTCAATTTGAGAGTCTTCGTGGCGAAAAATATGTTAAAGGATTTACTGACAAACAAAGCCCATTAGTTAAGGCTAAATTTATTGGAATGGTTGACTTTTTGGAAAGTTACGGACCATTTTTAAGCGGTAAATACACTAAAAAGATAAGAAAGGATTTATACGAATTACGGATAACAGGCAAAGAACAAATCAGAGTTTTATATGTTACCCAAGGAAGAACAATTATTTTGCTTCATGCTTTTAAAAAGAAAACACAAAAGACACCTTTAAAAGAAATAAAAACGGCTCTTTTTCGCCTTGAATCATTAAATGCTTCTTGACAGACATAACATATATGATATATTGACTTATATATGAATAAAAACAAAAAACTCAATACCAAAAGTTTTATGACTTGGGGAGAACATCGAAAACAATTAATGAAAGACCCAGATGTGGTTAAAGCTTATCAAGAGCTTCAGCCAGAATTTGCGATTATTAAAAAAATCATTGAGGCGAGGGTAAAAAGGGGAGTTAGCCAAGAAAAATTAGCTGAAAAAATGGAAACAAAACAATCGGCTATTTCTCGATTAGAATCAGGCACAGCCAATCCTTCTTTAAATTTTCTTAAAAAGCTGGCCAAAGCCTTGGATTCCCGTTTGGAAATTCGCTTGATACCAAAGTAAATTTTCTTGACCCCCAATTCTTCCAAAAATTCCTTTAGATTGACTTTCTTTATTTGGTTTGCTAGACTCCAGCCTATGTCGCCGGAAAAGGCAAAAATATTTCTTGTTGAAGATAATGAGTTTGATATTTGTGATACTCGTTGGTTTTTAAAAGAAGGAGGGCATCAAATTGTGATAGAAGCAAAAAGTCTGGAAGAAGCTCTAAATTTAATCCCTAGCTTGAAAGAAAAAGAAATCAATGTCGCGATTGTTGATGGGAATCTTTCGTCAGGAGAGAGAAGTGGCAGCGATGGCGCTAGAATAGCGGAAGAGATAAGGAAAAAAGCGCCTGACGTGAAGATTGTAGCCTATTCAGGCGCAAAATATGATTATGGGGATGTATATGTAAGTAAATCTTTTGGAGAAGAAAGAGAGATTAAGTTAGGAGAAGTAATCAAAAAGCTTTAAAACTCTTTTTAACCTTCAATTCTTCAAAAAGCATTTATAAAAATCCCTCTAAAGCCAAAATTCTCCACGATTTTCAACACTTCTAAATTTCAATTTAATAGCTCATAAAAAAACTATGGCGTTTCTTGACAAGATGTGATATAATATAATAAAACTATGGCATTAAAAATAACAGCCAAAGAAAAAGGTTTTTTATTATCTTTTTCTAGATTGAGAAAGAGCTTGGGCCATAACCCAAATAAGTCAGAATTAGCCAGAGATTTGGGTTATAAATCGCCAAATTCAATTAGACAATTTATGGATACACTAAATCGTAAGGGAATTGATTATAAAAAAGTCGAACCTGTGGGGGGACCTATTGCTAAAAAGCAATTAGAATCAACTCATCTAATTCCGATAGTGGGGAATGTTGCTTGTGGTACCCCGGCCTTGGCAGAAGAGAATATAGAGGATTATTTAGAAATAGATTCAAATTTAATTAAAGATTTACCAAATAAATACTTTATCCTTCGTGCTAGGGGTAATTCAATGGATAAAGCTGGAATTGAAGAGGGCGATTTTGTTTTTGTCAAAAGCCAGTCGACAGCTAGTCCGGGTGATAGAGTGGTTGCGCTGATAGATAATGAGGCGACAATCAAGATTTATAAACCAAGTAGAGATTTTATTATGTTATTGCCGAAGTCTAGCGATCCATCCTATAAACCAATTATTTTAGATAAAGATTTCTTAATCCAAGGAGTTGTAAAACATGTTTTTAAAAAGGAGTTTTTCGAAAATTAAGTTTAGAAAAACAAAAAAGGCGGAGCTTGGGAGCACACACCTTTTTTGGTGGGTTAAACCACATTTCTATTATATAGCATATATGTCAAGCGCGGAAGGGGGTGAAAAATTATGGCATTAACTGGTTTAAAAGGACCTTATCAGTTAACTAATGAAAGAATTAATGAAGTTGTTCCACAATCTCATCCTGGAGCTTATGCTCTTGGGAAATACGATTTAAGTAGTGATACTTTCTATGTTAAGTATGTTGGTAGGTCTGACGATGACATTAACGATAGATTACATGATTGGGTAGGGGAATATTCTTACTTTAAGTATGACTGTTTTTTATCTGCTAAATTAGCATATGAGAAGGAATGTTTTCTTTGGCATGACTTTGGAGGACCTGAGGGGAGATTGGATAATAAACAACATCCTGATAAAGGAGATCACAAAGATTGGGAATGTCCAGTTTGTGGTAAATAAAAATGGTTGATATGATAACTGCCCGATTAGAATTTACTGCCAATTTCTCCAAAATTGGCGAATATTTTTATGGGGAAGGAGGTGAGGAAAAATGTTTAAAGCGGGTGATATAGTTAAACATAAATTAACTAAAGAAAACTTAATTTTTATTGGCGAGGCAGCAGGGCGAAGGAGTTATGTTGTCGTCAGAAGGCCTGATTACAATACTATTACTGTTAAGGAAGAAGAGTTAGAATTAGTTCAATAGTTTCTCTTATTTTTTAAATTTTCCCATAAATAACACAAATGTCATCAGCTAATTCTGGGCCGGTGTATGCTTTAATGAAGAGCTTTTTGGAATATTTTAGGTTTTTGCCAAAATCAGGGTCATTGATATAGATATTTTCTTTATCAATTCCGGTAATAATGACAAAATGGCCTTGATATGGTTTATTTTTAATTCCAGTCAGAACATTCCAATCAATAACAGCAATAATGATATAACCTTTTTTAAACATTTTTTCTAGTTCCTTAAAAGGATTTGCTTTAACCTCAAATAATTTTTTCTTTTTAGCTGTTTTAACTGCCCATTCATACATTGGCCAGCCAATCCAATTTTTAAAAATATAATCAAAGTCTTTACCAAAGCCTTTTTTGAAATGATTAATACCTTTTTGCCCAATAAGGTAGTCATTTCCAGAGAAAGACTTAGCCTTAATACCAAAATGTTTTAAGGCAAGGGTAATTTGAAGAGGCCAAGTCCATTTATCTTTTTGAGCATGGATTACTTTGTTTATTTCTTTGAAAGTAACTCTTTTTTTTGGATAGAAGTATTTAATGATAGCGATTGTATTGGCTTGGCCGCATTGGGAGCCTCGATTTTTGACAAAGGGGATATCTAGAATCATACAAGTATTTTATCATTTTTCTGTGGTAAAATTGAGTTTATGAAGAAGATTTTTCATCGGAAGCTAATAAGGGATAAAATTCCGCAGGTGATTGAGGCGGCGGGGGATGAATATGAAGTCAGAATTATGGGTAAAAGGGAATATGAGAAAGAATTAAAAAAGAAATTGGTAGAAGAAGCAAAAGAGTTGAATGAAACGCCTAAAGAAAAACTTCTTAATGAAATGG
>CAYYYW010000037.1:0-4417 GCA_964476245.1 uncultured Gammaproteobacteria bacterium | reverse complement strand
CTAATTAGTTAATAATAATGTTAACCTAATTGGAATTATATTCTTCTTATCTATCTTTGTCAAGGGATTTTTAAAAACCTAAGGGGCCAGCTCTTGCCATTTCTGGAAAAACCACCAGAGATTTTCATCCTTGTTTTTGTAAGAACTCATTAAAAAGTCAGGACGGGCAACAAAAGTCTCGACCATTGATCTGCTGTAGACTTTTTGTTTTTAATGCTTGTTTTATCTTTTTTTTATAAAACATTAAATATTCTTTTACTATTTTAGTCAATTCTAGTTTAAGGGCTTCATCTAAATTAAAAAAACCAATTTCTTGGCCTTCTTTTTTGCCAATATGAAAAAGCTTAGCTTCTTTATCTATGATAAAAGCAACATAAAGATAGCTTGGATAACTCCCTCCATGTATTTTACTAAAAAATTTCAATCCTTTAGGGGAATAACTTACCTCTTCTAATAATTCCCGAACAATTGTTTGATCAGGATGTTCTCCTTTTTCAATTTCTCCGCCTGGCAGACTCCAAAGATTAGGATCAATAATATTAGGTTTATTATCACGATGAAAAAAAAGAATTTTATCTTTCCAACATATTAATGCACTGCAGGCTTTTTTATATTTATAATTCTTCATTTAATTTTCAAACAATTTTTAAATTTAAATATAATTTTTATATAATATTTTTCTATTTTTTTAAAAAACCTAATTTATTTACTATTTGACTTATATTTTTTCCCGCTGAATCGTTGCCTCTTAAAATCAAAATTCTATCATTCAAAGTCATGTCCCTAACACTTCTAAAAAGTTTAAGGTATTCCTTAAACTTTATTATATCAGGGCCAATCTGTAATCCAAAAGATTCTCTTTCTTTAATTCTAGACCAAGCCAATTTTTTATTTATTGAAAGTTCAACTAAAATGTAGGGCGCTGGAAATATTAGTTTTTCAATCACATTAAGTTCAGCAAGCACATCTTTTAAACCTACCCATGCTTGTTCCCATATTATAATCTTACCTGATTTAATAGCTTGTAAAGCTTTATTTTGTAGTTTTCCAATTAAATCAACAGATTGATGATAAGTTTTAAAAATATCTGTTTGTCTTTTTTTATATCCCCTATATTCATCTGGATCCATTTTAATAGCTTTTTCTCCCAAAACTTCCTTAAGCTTTTGAGCTAAAAATGATTTTCCTGAACCAGGAATTCCTCTAATTATTATTAGTGCTCCCTGATTATTAATTATTTCTTTGTTTTTTCTAATCTCTCTCTCCATTTTTTTACCTTCCGGTTAAAACCGTTGTTTTTAGAAGTGTATCCCTATTAACAAATGATGAATTTCTCCCTAATTCATTAACAGAGTTAGGACCACAGTTAAATAAAAGGTCTAAAATACTCAATCCCCCTACAAACACAGAATTCTTGGAATATTGTTTATAGCATAAAAATTTCATTCTTTGATATTTTACTTTTACACCATATTCTTCAAAAATTTTTTCATTTAGCCAAAGTGGCCCATTTTGACCAGCAAAATGCACCGTCGCTCCAAATTTTCTGCATAAATATAAATTGGTATAGGTTGCTTTGTTTTTATATTGTTCTGGTTGATTGTTTGTAAGGATATCGGCTGGTATATCTTCTCCCTTGCCAATATCAAGAAATTTATCTGCAATAAACAGTTTTTTTGCCAAAAAAAGGATTAATTTAGTATTATATTCACCTAAATTTCGACAATTTTTATCATCCATTAAATCAAATATATTTTTTACATAGGGGAAATAATAGGATTTCTTATAGGTTCTATAAATAGTTTGAATATGTATTTTTTGTCTTTTCCAGAATAAATCGTTTAGCTCGATATTTGAGAAATATTGTTTATCATATTTACTTTCTATAAATTGTGTAAGGTATAAATAATTTTTTTCTGCGTTAGGGTGTAATTGAATAATTTTCGATCTTCTGTGATAAGTTCTTTTTCTATTTATGGGGGTATAAGGATTAATAATAAACAAATCACAAGCTTTTGCTCTTTCAAAAAATCCAATATAAGGCAAATAGTAGGGTTGATTGATACCTATTATCATTAATCAATAAAGATTATCAATTATTCCGACAAAATGAAGAAATTCCCCTTTTTCAGGTTTTACCTTTAATTGAGAGTAAAAGAAATCATCATAAATGGATCTACTTAAAATTTGGCTTGAGTAAACCTTTTCATTTATTCCAGAAACAACACAGCCTTTTCTAATTTTTTCAAGAAAATCCTTTTCTTTTAATATCTTAGGAAGAATTTTACTCTGCAAATTTTTGAGGTTTTCAATATTTTTATCTTCCAAATTCGGATATACTCTTCCATTCGTTATTAAAGTTATTAATCGTAAAAATCTCGGGCTTTGAGTTAAACCTTCAATATATTTGGGCCTAATTTGTTCAGGCAAACTGTTTAAGTAATATTTTGTGCTCTTAATCCATAACCCAGACCCTTGGAATTTAGGAAGAATATGCCCAGAACCTGCGTGTAATATAGTTCTTCCTTTATAAGTAATAAATTCTCCATCTTTATTAAGTAAATGAAAACTTGCAAATCCTACTAAATTTTCTTGAGAGTTAAACAGACATAAAACACGACCTTTATCTTCTATCCCAAAAAGAAAACTTTCAACTTGTTTAACTGGCCTATCAATACCAGTGGTGCAATATAAAACTTGGTTAGCTAAAGAAAGGATTTGTTGTTTTTCTTTCTCAGAAAGAGCTTTATGAGGATTCGTGATTATTTCACAATCAACTTGCCCAATCTTAAGCCTTTTTAATGCGGTTTCCGTCAATACCTCTTTCATAAAAATTATTAGCCTCTCTTATAGCATAGAAGAATCAACAAAATCAAGTTATTCTCAAAGTTATCTTTTATCAGCTTTAGATTAATCAATCTTAGGGGGCAAGCTCCTGCCATTTCTGGAAAAACCACCAGAGGTTTTGGTCTTTACTCTTATAAGAACTCATCAGAAAATCAGGCCGGGCGACAAAGAACTCCGCTGGTTGTTCGCTATTGTCAGCCAAATCACGATTTAAATCAAAGGTGTTGGCGGCAAAAATACCTTCTCCGGCAAAAGCTGTTGTGCTGTTACCGGTGTCAATCGTTTCGGCGACAAACATTCCTTGGGCCTGGGTCACCGAACCATCAAAAGTAATTTTCCCTGATGAGGCAATGGCCAAAAAACCACCCTTGTTAACTTTAATGTTATTGGGAATCGTCACATCCCCCTCAACAATAATGACCAGCCAGCGGCTGGCGGGAACCGTCCAATTACCAGATAAAGTCTGAGCCGATTTGCTGTAATAAACCCCATCTTGTTGTGACAAACTGCCATCAAAATTTTCCTCCACCATTTGCATGGCATATTTTTTCTTGAAAAATTCAAAAGAACCATAGGGTTTGCCTTTGTATTCCGAAGAAGCCACCCAATTACCAGCCGTGCTTTTAGAGGAAAAGCCATCACCAAGATTAATCCCATCCTTTTGAGAAACAACGCCGGGATAATTATTCAAATCCAAAGATAAATTGAGATCGGTGGCAGTGGCCGGAATTTTATCAGTCAGGCTCCCTTGGGCATGAATATCACCCCCTTGAGTCTGGAACCAAGCTTGAGCTTCCACCGTGACGGTGGTGGACGAAGGAGCAGTGCAAGAACCAGAAGGATTAAGTAAGGTTTGGGCGCTGATGGTCGTTGAACCGGCCTTCACGCCATAGACATTGGTACTATAAGGGAAAGAAGAAACAGAAGAAGGATTCACCGTAACAATACTGGTATCAGTCGAGGTGAAGTTCACCTGCTTAACCGTGGCATTAACCAGATTGACATTGGCCGTTAAAATGGCTGATTTGCCGCTTTGAATTGATAAAGACAAAGGCGAAAGACTCATCGTACAAGAAGGAACAGGAGGCATTGTTGGTGTTGGTGTTGGTGTTGGTGTTGGTCCTCCTGGTGTTGGCGTCGGTGGTCTCGGCGTCGGTGTCGGGACCCCAATTTGCCTATAACCGGTACATTGAGGGCAATCAGAACTATTCCAGGTACCAATTATTTCATAACCAGATGCCGGGGACTGTCGAGTACAAGAACAGTCAGGCCAAGCGACACTCGCCGTCCCATAATCTAAACAGGTATTGCCACAATCCGGAAGACTTGGGGTTGGTGTCGGCCCTCCTGGTGTTGCAGTTGGACCACCACCCGGAGTCGGCGTCGGCCCCCCACCCGGACAGCTAGCAGCAATCACGGACTGACAACCGCTACCACAAGTCCCAGTCGTATTTCCACCTATGCAACCATGAGAACAAACTGCCATAGTAACATTATCACAACATTGTTTATAATAACCACTACATTTACCACAGGATCCGTTATCTAAACACAAACCGCATTTTAACTT
>CAYYYW010000036.1:0-5613 GCA_964476245.1 uncultured Gammaproteobacteria bacterium | reverse complement strand
TGGGATTGATTATTCCTTTCAAAATCTTCCTTTTACTTTTATGTTTGGGTTGTTAGAGGAAGTTGCCAAATATCCAAAAAACTGGCATGAAATTCAAATGAAAACAAGATGTTGGTATTGTGACCAAGAGGCAGAAGGGACGAGAAGATATAAGAATAAAGATGGGACGCGCGAAATTGCTGATTTTCATGATGTTGTTTTTCAACCTGGATCTGAAGAATATCAACCAGTATGTTGTAAGGCACACTCAAGCTGTGTTGGCCAATCACCCGGTTTTGTTAGAAAAAAATTGCCAACAGAAATCTAAAGTATAAAAAACTTCAAAACTTCGGGTAAATTTTTCGGGTGGCAGGTGATGATTTGATAAGATTTTTCGAGATGATTGAAATCAAGATTAATTTTGTTTCCCTGTCAATCAACGGAGGCTCCTCCACTTTCTTCAACAATTAATTTTGCCACATGCCCTTTTTTAAAATATTGCATAAGTATATCCCCAACTTCTTTGGCGGCTTTTTGAAGGATAGGAATCATAGTGCAATTGTAACATTTAAATTAGTTTAGAAATCAGTTAACGTTGAAATCTGATGATAAGTGGTTAAAAAAATTTGACGCAAATCGGCAATAATTTTATCTTTATCTATCTTTCCAAATTGTAGCGGGTTGCTAAAACACACGGTGACTTTTTTTCTATTAAGGCCGGTTTCGAATGGATTAGGGAGTTTTCTACCTCTCGGCCAAACATCCTCGTATCCGACGATAACTATCGGAACGATAGGGAAACCTGTTTTAGAAGCCAAATAAGCCACACCGCGTTTTAACTTTCTTTCTTCTGGAAGCTTATTACTTCTTGTTCCTTCTGGAGAAATTAATGCAGAAAAACCAGAGTTTAACATAGTTATAAGGCAATCTAAGTCTTCGTGTGTCTGTCTTGGACCGCTTTCTCTGTGAAGTGGAAATGCCGGCATCGTTGTATTTGCCAACAGAGCAGTCCATATATTCCTAAACCAGTAATCTTTCGCTGCTGGGGTAATTATATTTTTTACTCCATTGTTCTTTAACACATGATGGATGACTACACTATCACCGTGTCCTGTGTGGGGAAAGTAAGAGTATATTGTTGGAGTTTGTGGTTGAATAAACTCTGTTCCTGTAACTTTAATTTTAAGAAGATGTGTTAGATTTCCGACCAATTCCCTGGCTCCTTGATAAAATAAGGCTTGTTTTGGATAAGGAAACTTAAGATTCTCGGCCGACATTTGCTTAATTTTACCACACTTTTATTTCAAGAGAGCGAAAACCAACGGGTTATTCAACAGTTCAGCAGGGTCGGACCCTTGAAAAGTTGAAAAGGGTTCGACCCTTATTCTCTCAAATTACTCTTCATGATATAATTATCTTCATGGACATTCTTCAGGCAATTAATTTGACTAAAAAATTTGCTGAATTTGTGGCAGTAGACAACCTTTCATTTTCCCTCAAAGAAGGAGAAATTTTAGGTATTTTGGGGCCTAATGGGGCGGGAAAGACAACTACAATTCAAATGCTTTTGGGGGTTTTGACACCAACGCTTGGCGAAGTATATTATTTTGGTAAAAAACTAAACCAATATCGGGAAGAAATTCTTGAACAGGTTAATTTTTCCAGTACCTATACTAATTTACCTTGGGATTTAACTGTTGAAGAAAACTTAATTTTTATTTCTTATCTGTATGATATTAAAGAGAGATTTAAAAGGATTAAAAAAATAGCCGAAATTTTCAAAATAGAAAAATTGTTAAAGCAAAAGATGATGGAATTATCATCAGGGCAGATAACCCGTGTTAATCTGGCTAAGGCATTTATAAATTTTCCTAAAGTTTTGCTTTTAGATGAACCAACCGCTTCTTTAGACCCTGAAGTGGCTAAATATATCAGAGAATTTCTTCTTGAGGAAAGAAAAAAATTTCAAGTGTCAATTGTCCTAACCTCTCATAACATGAGGGAAGTTGAAGAAGTTTGCGATCGAGTTGTTTTTATTAATAAAGGAAAAATTATCGCTGACGATACTCCTTATAGCCTGGCTCAAACAGTCGAAACGTCTCACGTTGATTTTTTAATTAAAGATGGATTAAAAAGATTGCAGGAATATGCGGTGACTAAGGGTTTGTCGTATAAAATAGAAGGTCGTTATATAAGTGTTTCCATTAAAGAAAAATTGATTGGCAATTTCCTAAAAGAGATTATGGAGAAAGGAATAGTCTACGATGAAATTTCAATTGATAAACCAACTTTAGAAGATTATTTTCTGGAAAAGATAAAAAAATGAAAACTCACCGCATAATCGCTATTTTATTAAGATATATTTTTTTATTTAAACACAGCTTTGATCGTTTAAGCGATGCTTTTTATTGGCCAACAATTGATCTTTTGATTTGGGGTTTAACCAGTCTTTATTTTCGTAAGTTTATGCCCGATCAGTCTTATATTGTTTTAGTGATAATGTCCGGCTTGCTTCTTTGGTTGGTTGTCTGGCGCGGACAGTATGAAATTACGGTAAATTTGCTTGAAGATTTGTGGAACAAAAATTTGGTAAATATTTTTGTATCCCCTTTAAAATTTTCTGAATGGATATCATCTTTTTTATTACTTGGATTGATAAAGGCGATCATTAGCTTAAGCTTTGCTTCTTTGCTGGCATTTTTTTTATATAAATTTAAAATATTTATCTTCGGATTTTATTTGTTACCTTTCTTTATTATTCTTATTATGATGGGTTGGTGGGTGGGATTTATTGTTGCCGGTATTGTTTTAAGATACGGCACCAGACTTCAAACCTTGGCTTGGGCGGCCATTGCCGTTGTTTCTCCTTTCTCAGCCGTTTATTATCCTGTTTCAATTTTGCCTAATTGGGCGCAAAAAATAGCTCTTTTTGTCCCAACGAGTTATGTTTTTGAAGGAGCAAGAGAGGTAATTTCCAAAGGTCATCTTGACCCAAACAAGCTTTATATTGGTTTTGCTCTTGATTGTTTTTATCTGTGCTTATCATTAATCTTTTTGAGAAAAAGTTTTGACAAAGTATTGGAAAAAGGATTAGTTAAGCTGTATTAAAAATTTTCAATGAGAGAATAATGAATTGGTTAATTTTTGCTTTATTATCAGCTTTGTTTGCTGCGGCAACGGCCATTTTGGCGAAGATTGGCGTTAAAGATGTTAATTCTAATTTGGCAACTGCCATTCGGACCGTTGTTATTCTTGTTTTTGCCTGGGGGATTGTTTTGGCTCAAGGGACGGCTAAACAGCTGAGTTCAATTTCCCGTACTTCCCTGCTTTTTCTAATTTTATCGGGCATAGCTACCGGTCTTTCCTGGCTTTTTTATTTTCGGGCTCTTCAGCTTGGCGAAGCCTCAAGGGTCTCCCCTATTGACAAATTAAGCTTGGTTTTGACCATTATTTTAGCGGCGTTCATATTAAAAGAAAAAATAACGCCGGCAATATTAATCGGCGCAGTTTTAATGTCAATTGGGGCGATTTTGATTGGATTGGGAAGGTAAGTTTAAGGGCGGTTTTGGTTTTTAAAGCGACCACGGTAAATGGCTTTTCCTTCACTACGTTCAATAACAATTTGACAGATTTTTACTCCGGGAACAAGAACTAAAGAATAAGAACTAAGATTAGTAATTTCCAAAACTTGGTGATTGGAGGTGCCGGGCTGGATAAAACCGGCGCTTACATGGACTGCTAAACCTATTCGAGCAAAACGACTTCTACCTTCAATCCAACCGCAAAGATCTGGAGAAAGACTAAGTTTTTCTCTAGTGATTCCCAAGACTGTTTCTTTTGGCCTCAAAATAAGAGGATTTTTCTGGCTAATGACTATTTCTTTTGTAAAATCCTTAGAATCAGTTTCCTCGGTTATTTTAATAGGCTGGTTGGGTATTTTGAAAATCCTGAAGTGATTTCCCAAGGTAAAATCAATTGAGCCTGGTCCGATTTGGTTTGGATCAAATGGATAAATTTTTATTCGTCCCTTTTTAATTTCTTCAAGAATTTTATTTTTGGTTAAGATTGACATATTATTTACGTTACAGCAAATTCTTTTTATCTAACTATAAATCCGATAATAAATCCGCCAATTGCGCCTATCCCAATGATTGGGGCGTAGGCGCGAGTAATAATCGCTGAAGGCATGCTTAGACTAATTCCTAACAATAAACCTGTCAAAGCCGAATGAATTCCTAACTCTACATTCGGAATCAAAAATCCAATCATAAATCGCTCGATAAAAGCGGCAAACATCGCCTCATTTCTTTTGCGACTATTTTCATATTTGAGCGGAATCATTACTAAAACATCAATAATCCCAAATACCAGACCACAAACTATGCCTAAAAGTATTTTATTCATATACCATCTTTAATTTATTTGCGCAAAAAGTACCACGTAATTCTTGCCGTATGTTTCTGCGCACTTTGGGCAAGTCGTGTAAGAAAAATATAATTTTTTCAGTTCCTTGTCCTTGTTTTTTACATACGCCTTCATTTCGTTTGCCCATTTTCCGGCATTTTGATAAGGTCCTTCAAAAACCTTAGTTAAAAAAGTGCCTGATAATGTTACCATCTGCGCGCCCGGCACTTCTTTTGAAACATCAATGTAGATATCCGCGCCCCAGAGTGATTTTTCATCGGTCAACATAAGTTGGTAGGGTGCTTTGGCGTTCGCTTTTTCAATCAATTCTATATTTTTGATGATTTTCTTTCCCATATTCAGCGGGATATGGAAGAAGCTTATGATATGGTCTTTGACAAAAATCTTGTCTTTCCAGACAATTTTTTTGTCTTGCCACGGTTCCGGATTAAACGGTTCGCAACAGCCAGTTGGTTTTATAGTTTGTTTAGTCATGGTTATATTATATTAATTTAATTATTAATTTTAGCGGTAAATTCTTTTTTATATTATCTATAATAAAATACCTCAATGCCAAGCTTTTTTGCTGCTAAGATATTTTCTTCATTGTCTTCTATAAAGAAGATTTCCGTTGGTTTTACTTTAACTTTTTTAATGAAAATTTTATATATTTTTTCATTAGGTTTTGTGCAACCAAATAAACTGGAGGTAATAAAAGATTTAAAATACCGTTTTAGATTGTATTTTTTTATTCTATGCTTCATCCATTCTAAGGGTTCGTTATTTAAGGTATAACAATCATATTTCTTGTAAACGGATTTAAGAAAACCAAACATTGGTGGGTTAATCGCAACAGAGCTGCGATAGTATTTTTTACATTGTTTAAGCGGAATATTGTATCGGGCCGTTAAGGGTTCCCAAAAATCTTTTTCGCTTATTTTTCCCTGGTGAAAAATTTCGTAGTTGTCTTTTAAAACTTTATTAACCTCTTCATAATTTAGGTCGTGTTGTTTTGCAATTCTGTGATAAGTTAGTTCTTCTGGATTGTTTTTAAAAAGGATTCCACCTAAATCAAAAGCAATTACTTTTGTTTCTTTGGGTATGTTAATTAATTTCATGTTTGCTTAAAATCGGCTGGCGAGCCCTCGCACCCGCTTGCCGGCGAGGAATGGTGGGTGAGCAAAATAAGACACTTTCAAATTGGCGGTGTGCGTTCGAAAAAATTCGCTA
>CAYYYW010000035.1:0-5888 GCA_964476245.1 uncultured Gammaproteobacteria bacterium | reverse complement strand
GCACCCGGCCAACCTGCCCATCCTCCAAACGCACCTTAATGCCATGCGGATGAAAATTAGAGTTTGTCAAAATTCCCGCCACTACACCGCGGGTAAATTTGCCGGTTCTTTGGTCCGCCTTTAACACGACATCAACCTCCAAACCAATTTTTATATCTCCCCTGTTTTGCCCGTTCATAAGTTATGCTTTTTTAATTCTTTTCTCATCTCCAAATAATCAGGAATTATTTTGGCCACCAAGTTCCAAAATTTTTGAGAGTGGTTAAATTCTTTTAAATGGCAGAGCTCGTGCGCGATGATATAATCAGCCAGCCGCTCCGGAATCAAAACAATTTTATAGTTAAAATTCAAATTGCCTTTTTTTGAACAACTGCCCCAGCGGGTTTTTTGGTTCTTAATGTTAATCTTGTTAAATTCAAACCCATAAATTTTGTTAAAATACTCAATTCGCTTTTGCGCTAAAGCCAAGGCCTTATCTTTGTGTTCTGTATAATCCTTTTTAGTCCCTTTCGCAAGAACCTGCCCGGAAACATTTCTAAAATATTCCAGCTTATCAATAACCCACTGCGATTTTTGAATAATAAACTGCTCAATGATACTCTCGCTGATATTACGGGGAGCTGTTACCACAAAACTGCCATCGCAATAAACAGCCAGCCGCATTCTTCGGGCTCGCTTGCTCACTCTAAGGGTATACTCAACTTTGTTTTTACGCAACTCAATCTGCTTTTTCATATTTATTCCCCTTCAGCTTTTTCCCATTTTTTATAATCTGCCGCAATATTTCAATTAATTTTCTGAATATCGCGGCTGGCCGCATAAATCTTACTCACTCGTATTCTTTTATTTTAAGCTCTAAAAACATTTTAGCGTTCTCGTCAGTCATTTTGAAAAGCATTTCTTTTGCCTGCTTAATATAAAAGCCCCTAATATCTTTAACGCCGTCTGCCGTTTCCACGCTACAAGGATTATCTATATGTTTCGCTAAAAATTCAGCAATCTCCATATCGCTTGCCTCTTCTTTCACTATCTCGTTTTCCTCATTTTTGTTTTCAATATTTCTCATATTTTTGTATTTCTTTCAATTCCAATTTTTATTTATTTTTCAATTGCGCTGTTAATGGCCCCCACATAACTGCAATAATCGCAATCTGGGCTGGCTTGGGGAATTTTATCGCCATTCAAGCATTGATGAGCCTCAACAATGGTTTTCTCTACCCAAGAATCGTCGCCAGTGTAGGCGATTAAATTAACTCTAAATTCCAGCTTTTGGTCAAAAGCCGCCGCATCAGCAATACCATTGCAATAAACAAAATAACCGGTGTCGGAAACCTTATAACCATTTTGCCGCAAAAGCCACTGATAAATCTCCATCTGCCTTTTGTAGCCATCGTGCCAATCTTGGTCCAGGGCGGTTATTTCTTCAGCTTTGGCTGTAGCTTTATAATCAACCACAATATACTCGCCCTGGGAATTTTGCCATAAATCATCAATAGCGCCGGTAATCAAAAAATTAGTTGTCTGGTGCAGATATTGAATGCCTGTAAAATTATGCCGCCACTTGTGCAAATCCTCATGAGGCACGGGCCGAGCGTCAACACCATATTTTTCTTGCAACGGATGTTGGGTGCCTCTGGCCCGATAAACATCAAATTCCTGCTTGAGCAAAGTATCCACCGCCGAATTTAAGGAAAAAGGAAAGCCCGGCGGCTGGCCAACGCCCAAGCGACGGTCGTAATAAAAACATCTCGGGCACCTCAAAAACATATCTATCTTTGAGCGAGACAACTTAAATGGCTCTTTTGCTTTGGGGTCATACATTCCCCGGATCCGTTGCGCGTTATAATACTGACTCATATATTTATTTTTTAGCTTATTTCCCGACCTTTTGTTTTTTATTTCTTAGTTTGCTTCTTATCTCCACATAATCAAGTATGGCCAGTGCCCAGCCGCAGCAAAAATCAGCAAAATTAAATTGCTCAAAACTAAACTCTTATCCGTGGAGTCTTTCAAGGCCTGTTTGACGCTAAAGGTTTTTTGTTTAACTCAAATAAATTATATTTTTACTCTTTTGGGTTATGCAATCCCTTTGCGGTCAGTGCGAGAAGAATCACTAAAACTAAAGCGGCAAAACCAATACCAATCCACGGAATCCAGACATGGCGTTCAGTAACCCTGCTTTCTTCTTGATCGCACACATCGCCCTTGCCGTCGCTATCTGTATCTATCTGGTCTCTATTTGGATTATTGGGACAATTATCTTTGGCATTAATAATACCATCCAAATCAAAATCGTCGCATGCATCTCCTCTTTCATTGTTGTTTGCGTCTTTTTGGTCTGAATTTGCCAAAAAAACGCAATTGTCGCGAATATCGGGAATTCCATCGCTGTCCACATCTGCGATTATATAATTTGGATTATTTTTGGACGGAACATAAGGAACAACCGACACTTCTTTAATAGACGCCAAATTTCCTGATTCTCCAACTGGCGGGATTGCTTGCCTGTCGGGGTCAAAATAAATACGATAAGTATGTGATGGTTGCGCCAGGAAGCGAACACCTTTAGAAGTTGTTTGTGTCAAATTTTCTTGAATCAATCGCAATTCGCTAATGCGAAGCGGCTGACCAAATATAAAATTAATTGTCCAGTGATTTGATTCCGTTCGCGGAAAACGAATTGTATTTTGGTTCATCCTGCTACTTGATAAAACAATATTGTCCCGCCCATTTACAAGAGCCCTAATTTCCACAAAAGATGGTAAGGATACATTATCGTCAAGTAAAGTAGTGAGCGCGGAAGAAATTATAGCGCTTGGGCTTGTTAAAATAATTTGAACATGCCCCTGCGCGCTTTCTGGCAATAAAAACTCGGTATATGTTTGGACATTTTTATCAATCATAGACTCTTCATTGCTATTGGCTGGGCTCGTATCCACAGAAACTGGCGTTTCATTAGTGATTGTTTCCTGCTTAAATAGCTGCGGTTCAAATAAATTTGTTGTTTTATCAAGGATTGCAAAATCAAAACGCTCAATGAATTCGTCGCCAAATGGCACTTCAATTATTGTTGGCACATTGATTGAAATTTTATCAATGTCTTTATAAAAACGATAAGCGCTAATAATTGCAGAGGTTGAGCCCTGCATTTGATTTTGCGCTTGAACAGTAAAGGCAACAAAACCAAACGCGATAAAAAATAAAAATAATGTTTTAATCCTCATACTAATATTAATTTTAATTTAAATAAGATTGTTTTACTTTTTCCGCCCCAAAAAGGCAGTGCCCACCAACAATGCTCCAACTAAGAAAAAAGTGATAATACGGCCAGATAGTTCCATTTTCCACACATCAATTAAAAGCAATCTTAAAACAACAAACCCAATAAGCGCGCCGCCATAGATACGAAGACCTCTTTTCTCATTTGATAAACCATAAAAATAGGCTGCGAGCCCGATAATTACATAAACTATCAAAGAAATCATTACCGCGTAACTATCATTCTGAAATATTGTATGCAAAGAGAGCCACAAAACAATATAGACAAAAGCCGAACCGATAACTAATAGTATCGCGTCTATACTTTTTGAATCTTTTTCTTCTTTTGTTCCTTTGGCTTGACGCAGAAAGAATAAGCCAAGCCCCAAAAGCGTTATTCCTAAAATAAGAAGAACAAGAAAATCTTTATGCAAAACACTTGTTGCCCAAGTATGAGATGTCATACTTGTAAAAGAAAGAACAATTGGCCATATTAAAAGCGGAGCAGCCAACCTCGCAACGCGAATATCCTTAAAAATCGAGTAAATAACCAAAGGAATAATGCCACCTTCAATAGCGTAAGCGATCGTAAGACTTGCCCCCTTCAACTCGGCCCAAGTTGCCACAGCAAGCATAGCAACGCCAACGCCGGCATAGACAAAAAACGACTCTTTTCTTTTTGTAATCTTGAATATCAAAAACGCCCCAACCGCAAACACAATCATCCAAGCTGAAATTATTAAACTTTTCCACTCATTCTGCGCCATAAACATAATCCAAAACAAAAGAAAAACTCCATTGCCGGCCGCTGTCATAAGGTCAGGCATTATTTCTTTGCCTTTTAATTTCAAAATTCCTGCTGTGTTAGTTAAAAAGAACACAGCCGCAAAAGCATACGCGAAAAGAAGCAGTATTCCAGTGTCTGCTGATGTGGAATGGCTAAAATATGGCAAGCTATAGCAAGCAACCAACGCAAGAGAAACTGTTGTTAGTTCCCTTCTGCCGGTGATTATAGTTATCCAAATTGCTCCAAGTATTACAACTAATAAATAGGAAAACAGCCCCACAGGGTTAGAGGGCGAGTTTGTGAATAGCGGAGCAACGCCAGCAAGAATCAAGCTTACCAACGCAAGAGAACGGCTATTATGCTTTACGCTTGCTAAAGCAACAAACGCCGTGCTCAAAAACATCACAATAAGAACAGCGGCTGGGGTGAAAAAGTTATAGATTTCCCGCGCGGCAAACAATGTCAGTAAAATGGTTGTGGAACCAAGCACAAGGAAAACACTACCCTGTTGTAAATACTTTCTGATTCTCCACCAGCCAAAAAACAGAAACAAAGTGCCGGCGAAAACGCCAAGCGCAATGCGCCCCATTGGTCCAATCCAATTATTAAGAAAAGCATAGGTCGCAAACCAGCCAAACCCAATAAGCAAAAGTAGCGCCCCCAGTTTTAAAAGCCAATTTTCTTTAAGCCATTCAACTAATTTATTAGGTAAAATTGACTTAAATTGCTCGGTTGCAATTATCGACGGACCAGATATGACCTCTTGAGGAGCATTAAAAAGCTTATCTGGCGATGCTTTTATCTGCTCAGAACGAGACTCTTGCCCTGGCACGGTTTGGGCTAAATTAAGCTCAACAAGTTGCTCAAGTTTCTGCACCCGCTTTCTAACATTTAAAATTAAACTTAAAAGAACTACCACACCTATGATAATAATATACTCTATCATAAATTTGTGTTTATTTTAATTATGTAATTATAGCACCTTAAGACACTAAAAACCCAATAATCAAACTTTGCGACAAATAAGCCTTGTCCATTCATAAAATTATCTGCTGTTTATCGCTTTAACATAACTGCAATAATCGCAATAATTGACTCATAAATTGTTTTTTTGCGCAAAGTTATTGATAACATTTAAAAATATTTCGCCGAATTGCTCTAATTTTTTTGCTCCAACCCCATTGATACAGCTGAAAGCCTCTTGGTCGGTTGGCAAATAACAAGCCATTTCTTGCAAAGCAGCGTCGCCGAATATAATAAAAGGCGGAACATGCTCTCGCATAGCCAAATCTTTTCTTAAAGCCCGTAACTCTTCAAACAATTCTTGGTTATAAACAAGGTCAATTTTTTTAACCTTATTTTTTGGCAATTCCTTAACAACATATTCCTCAATATTTTCTCCGCTTGGCAGGCAAATATCACACCTCCCGCAATTGCCCTCCCTTAAATCTTCTCCAAAGTATCCCAGCAGATATTTTTTACGGCAAGTCGTTAGCCCGGCAAAAGCTATAACTGCGTTTAGCTTTTCTTGAGATAACCTTTGCAAATTGCTATCCGCTATCTGTTCAATAAAAAATTCGTGTTTTCTAGTGTCAGCGTAAGTATAAAACATCACGCACTCGCTTTTCAAACCATCGCGACCGGCCCGACCAATTTCTTGGTAGTAATTTTCTAAAGTTTTGGGGTAAGTATAATGCACCACCAACCTCACGTCCGGTTTATCTATGCCCATACCAAAGGCAATGGTGGCCACAATAATATTCACTTCGTCTTTAATAAAAAGCTCTTGCACCGAGCTTCTTTTTTTAGCCCCCAAGCCGGCATGATAGGCCTGCGCGTTAAA
>CAYYYW010000034.1:0-8332 GCA_964476245.1 uncultured Gammaproteobacteria bacterium | reverse complement strand
GCAAAATGTACAGAAGACAAGATGAAATCGGGACGCCCTACTGTGTTACCATAGATTATCAGACGCTGGAAGATGAGACGGTAACGGTAAGAGATAGAGACACAATGAAACAAGTTAGAATAGGAATTGGAAAATTGGAAGAATATATTAGAAAAAAATTATTAATTATTAATTATTGATTATTTGGTTATTAAGCATATGAAAGATATTTTTTTGAAAAATAAAAAAATGGCACTAGTTTTATTAATTGTGAGTCTTTTAGTTGTTGGTGGAGTTTTTTTGAAAGTTACAAATAGCAAGAGGGAAACAGTAGAAGAAGAGATAAAAAAAGAGGAAGTTTTTCCGAAGAGTGAAATTTTGCCCACAGTTGATTCAAGCGTTCTGGTAGATTTAATCTCTAAAGATAAAAAAGAGGCGGTTTTAACCATAAAAAATATTCCCAATGGAACCTCTGCTATTGAATATGAATTGTCTTATTTTGCCAAAGGGGATTTACCGAAAGGAGTGCTGGGAACAATTAATGTGGAAGGAGAGAAAGAAGTAGAGAGGAGAATAACGTTGGGCACTTGTTCTTCCGGTAGTTGCGTCTATGATCAGGGAGTGACAAGCATCAAGGTAAATTTGAAATTTGAAGGAGATTCCGGAAGCAGATTGTTTGAAAAAGAATTTGAGATTTGAGTGGTAAATTGCTGAATTGTTGAAATTTCATTAGAGGATAAAACTACCCCTTAGATTTTTTCAAAATTAGTATATTTTCCACAAGAAATTGTACATCTATGGGTAACTGGGCCATCTTTTTTAACGCTAACTTCTGTAACTAAATCTTTCCCTTCTCTTTTATATGTTACTAAAAGTGGGTTTGGCGAGAACAAGGATATCCCAAATAATCCCATAAAATTCCAGGCTGCACCACAATTTGCACAATCACCTTCGAGTTCTTTCTTGCAATTAACTTCCTGCTCACCCCACGAAAGTATTTCACACTTCATATCGCAAATTATATAACATGAAGCATTAATAGTCACCTCTGGAGTTACTTAGACTGTTGCCGCTATCTATTTGAGACAAATCACCATTTCTCTATATATTTTAAATCTTGTATTAATTGTTGGTAGTCGGCCTGGTTTTCGGCAAAGTTTTTGTATTCTTCTCTTTGATTATTAAAGTTAAATCAATCTAATCAACTCCCGAGGTTGCTTAACAACAGACTAGTCCGTTAATAGTTTGGATGCTATTCGTTGACCCACATGTCGTTTTCTCTTTTTTCGCTTGCGCTCATTTGTGAATAGATCGTCCACAAGGTAGGAGCGTTTTTTTCAAGTTCAGTTTCAATTTCTTTGTACTGAGTAACGCAATTTCCTTCTTTGATTATTCCTTGGGCAAAAATGTGTCCTAAGACTTCAGTCGAATCAGCGCCAATTGTAACCGATCCTTGGGCTATTCTTGCTAACAGTTCATAAGGTGTTTTCGAAACCTCGATGGCGTGTTCAACCATATCAGCTATGGCAGGAAGTCGTTCGTGCTTAATGGCAAGTCTACCATCATTACCTCTTCCTATGGCGGCGACAATAACTCTTGGCAAGCTATATCCATACGAAGTAGAGCCAGGTGACATTTCGGTAAGGTGAGATTCCGGAACGGCCCCCTCTTCGAAGTCGCCAACTGGTTCGCCTTCTAATCTTGGCACGGGGGTAGTTAGCATTTTAAGCAATTTCGGGTTTAGTCTTTCGGCAGTTTCGAAGACCAATTTTTCCATGACTATATTGCAAGAAGCGTATCTCTCAAGTGTCCATTCAGCTCCAAACTTCTCAACTACAGCATTTCTTGCAGGGCAGGCGTGAGCAACCGCTTCGTCATAGACGTGGGCTTCGGCCTGATCGTAATTAAGGATAGGCTGGTTCGGGTTTTTCCAATAGAACATTCCAAACTCTACCCCTCTGATTTGTGACATGAGGAAATTATACCACATTTTATAGGATATTTTCAACTTTATCTTTAGAATGAAAGGTCAAAGTTAGCCGGCCCTATCCTGAAGACCTCAAAAGCGATTTTGAGACGATCGAGGTTGATGTCAAACTCAATTTCCCGGTTACAGAACAAGTCCTTTAGGGGGAGTAATGTAATATCGCCGTAATTCTACCGCTTCGGTGGAATATGGATGAATAGAGAGCTTCGGAAGTTGATAAAATTCAAATTTTGATGTTTATAGTCCGTTGACAATGTAGAGACAGGATAAGATCATTCCTTATAATAATGATTCCTCAACGGAAACCAAATCGATTAAAGAATTTTAATTATTCGTCAGTAGGTTATTATTATGTCACAATCTGCACAAAAAATAGAGAATGTTGGTTTGGTGAAATTGTTGATGGGGAAATGATATTAAATGAAATAGGAAACATTGTTCAAAAATGTTGGTTTCAAATACCACAACATTATCAAAATGTATCATTGGATGAATTTATTGTTATGCCGAATCATATTCATGGAATTATTATTATTAACAAAACATCATCAATTAATGTAGGGACAATTCATGAATTGTCCCTACGAAATAAATCAATTTTTAATTGGAAACAACGAAGAAAAATGTTATTACCTAAAATTATTGGATTTTTTAAAATGAATTCGTCAAAAACAATTCATCAATTAGGAATAAATTCATTTCAATACCAGCGGTCATTCTATGATCATATAATTCGTAATGAACAATCACTAAACGAAATCAGAAAATATATCCAAGGAAATCCCATTAATTGGGACAATGATAAAAATAATTTTGACAGGATTAGATCTGTTCCCGCTAATAGTGTCTTCTAATTTTTCTTTACCCCTTGACTTTTGGTTTCAAATGGTTTTTAATGGTAATCAAATGGTGTTTTTTGGTGAATATACTCTTTCTGTTACTGAAGGAGGAAGAGTAGTTATACCTAAAAAAATTAGGGAAAATCTTAAAGGAGATGTCTTTATTTTAACCAAAGGTTTTGATGTCTGCCTAGCGGGATACGATAAAGAAGGTTGGGTTAAAAGAACTCAAAGCCTTATGGAGATATCAATTCTGGAGAAAGAAAACATAGAAAAAAAACGTTTTATTTTTTCAGGAACAGTTGAGATTAGCATTGACGAACAGGGGAGATTTGTTATTCCAAAGGCTCTTTTAGATTTTCTGCATTTTTCGGGTAACGCAGTAAAAATTATTGGGGTAGGTGATCATTTTGAAATTTGGGAAGTTAAGGCATGGGAAGAATATCTTAAAACTTTAAAACGGATTTGACCCATTCGGCTTCGCCAAGTTTGACTTGGCTTCGCTCAGGGTCAATCCTGAGTCTGTCAAAAGATTGACATTTGACGTTTGAGATTTATTTATGCACACACCGGTTCTTTACGAAGAAGCAATCAAGGCACTGGAAGTTAAAGAGGGAAAAAAATATATAGACGCTACCTTTGGTGAGGGAGGACATAGTAAGGAAATTTTAAGATGGGGGGGGAGGGTTTTGGGAATAGAGTGGGATGAAAACAAAGTTAAAAGTCAAAAGTTAAAAGTCAAAAGTTATAAAAATTTAAAGATTGTTTGGGGGAATTTTAGGAATATTGAAAAAATTGCTAAAGAGAATGATTTTTTCCCGGTTGATGGAATTTTGTTTGATTTAGGTTTATCGATGGAACAGATAGGAAAGTCAGGCAGAGGGTTTTCTTTTAGAAAAGAAAGTGAACCGCTTGATATGAGAATTAGTCAAACATTAAATAGAACCGCCGCTGACATTGTTAATAGTTTATCATCTCGGCAATTATATGAAATTTTTGCGAGAAATTCTGAGGAAATCAATTCTTGGGCAATTGCTCAGGCTATTTTTAGCGCCCGCTGTTTAAAAAAAATTGAAACAGTTGAAGACTTGCTGGCGGTAGTTGGAGAGAAAGAGAGTACTTTAAGAAGAATTTTTCAGGCGTTGCGGATTGAGGTTAACCAAGAATTTGACAATCTTAGAGAAGGATTGTCGGGAGCGATCAATATCTTAAAAAAGAAAGGAAGAGTAGTGATAATTACTTTTCACTCATTAGAGGATCGAATAGTGAAGCAGTTTGCTCGGAATAATAAATTAATGTTTTTAACCCACAAGCCGATTGTTGCCAAAAATGGGAAAAAATTTGAACGATCAGCCAAGATGAGAATTTTTGCTCTAAATTGAACTATGAAAACAAATTTTAAATTAGGAATTGTTTTTTTAATATTTTTTTTGTTAGTGGCCAACATTTGTTTATTTACTAAATCTTTATTTTTAGGAGATAATAATTCAAAAATTGAAAGAGAAATAAATAAATTAAAAATAATCAATTCGGATTTAGAAAAAGAACTGTCTTCTTTGACTTCCATCCAGAATTTAACAGAGGTTGCTTCTTTGTTGGGTTTTACCAATAAGTCGGAACCAATATATTTAGAAAATTTTAAATATGCCTCAAGGCAATGACCAAATTGTGGGTTTTATTTTGGATCTTTAGTGTCTTGATTTTTGCCATTGTAATTAAACTATTTTTTATTCAACTAATTGCCCCCGATCGTTATCAGTCAAATAATTATCTTCAGACAAGAAAAATTTTGCCCCAGAGAGGTAAGATTTTCGATGGAAATTTACAGCCGTTAGTTTTAAATCAGACGGCCTATTTACTTTATGCGGAGCCAAAGAAAATAATTGATAAAAATGAACTTATTCACAAAATTGATGAAATTCTTAAAATAGGGGAAGCAACTCTTGGAGGAAAAATTAATAATGATAAGTTATGGACTTTGGTGGTGTCAGGTTTAGACAAAAAGACAAAAGAAGCAATTTCTAAACTAAAATTAAACGGTTTAGGATTTGAAGAAGAATCAAAAAGGTTCTATCCAGAAGGTTCAGCCGCGGCCCATCTTTTAGGTTTTGTTGGCAAAAATGACAAAGGGGAAAACATTGGATATTTTGGCTTAGAGGGATATTATGAAAAAGACATAGCGGGCTTGCCTGGTATTTTAAAGACAGAAAGAGATCTTTTTGGAAACCCAATTTTTATTGGTGTTCAATCAAAACTAGAGTCAGAGGATGGCAGAGATTTAATTCTTGCGATTGATAAAACAGCTCAACAAATCATTAAAGAAAGGTTAAAAAGCAGTTTACAAAAATATGGAGCGAAAGAAGGTTGTGTTATTGTGGCCAATCCAATGACTTTAGAAATTATTGCCTTGTCTTGTTTGCCTGATTTTGATCCGGAACAATATTATAAATTTTCCGAGAACTATTTTAGAAATCCAGTCACTTCCAATGTTTATGAACCTGGTTCGATTTTCAAGCCTTTGATAATGGCGGCGGCATTAAATGAAAAGGTTATTAAGCCAACTGATATGTATGATGAAAGTGGTCCGGTTAAGATCGGCGGTTATGAAATTCAAACATGGAATAAAAAATATGAAGGAAAAATAACCATGACAAGAATTTTAGAAAAATCTTCAAATGTGGGAATGGTATATGTAGGGCAAAAGTTAGGAGAAAAAAAAATCTTATCATATCTTAAACAATACGGCCTGGGGGAGTTGACAGGAATTGATTTGCAGGGTGAGGCCAGTGGGTTTTTAAAATCCGAAGCAGAGTGGTATCCAATAGATTATGCTACGGTTACCTTTGGACAGGGAATAGTGGTTACTCCTATCCAGATGATTAGATCTTTTTCTTCGTTAATTAATGGAGGTTGGCTTATAAAGCCTCGCGTTGTATTGGAAATCGGGTCGTCAGATAAAGAGAAAAATCAAATAAAACAGCAGAAAATAAGACGGGTTATTGATGAACGAACTTCAATATTAATTAAAAAAATGCTTGAGGCAACAGTAGAACACGGTGAAATAAAATGGGCAAAGCCTAAAGGTTACCAAATTGGTGGCAAGACAGGCACGGCTCAGATCCCGATTGAAGGGCATTACGATCCAACGAAAACTATTGCTTCGTTTATTGGCTTTGCTCCGGTAAGTGAGCCAAAATTTATTATTTTGGTTAATCTCAAAGAACCGTCAACATCTCCGTGGGGATCAGAGACAGCCGCACCATTATTTTTTGAAATAGCTAAAGAGCTTCTGGTTTACTATAATATAGCGCCGGAGTGATATAAATTAAAAAATGGAAAATAAAAAATTAAAATTAAAAATTCAAAATTTTAAAAATCTATTTCATCTATCAGAAGCAATTCTTGCCAATATTTATTATGGTTTTCCAAGCAAGAAATTAAAGGTAATTGGTGTTACCGGGACAGATGGAAAAACAACAACTACCCATTTAATCTATCACATTTTAAAATCAGCGGGAAAGAAGGCGTCAGTGATCTCTACTGTTTATACAAAAGTTGGCAATCAAGAGACTGACACTGGTCTACACACAACAACGCCACGTTCTCTTTTAATTCAGGAATTATTAAAGTTGGCCGTTGACCATGGAGATGAATATTTTATTTTGGAAACAACTTCTCACGCTCTTGATCAAAACCGCGTTTGGGGAGTAAACTATTACACTTCCGTTTTAACGAATATTACCCATGAACATTTAGATTATCACAAAAACTACAACGACTATTTAAAAGCAAAAACCAAACTATTATTATCTTCAAAGATAGCCGTAATTAATAGAGATGATCAATCGTTTAATCGATTGAACAAAGCGTTAAAAGAAAAAAATGTAAAAACCTTAACCTATGGTTTTCAACATAAATCTGACTTTTACATAGACTTTAAACAGAATCTAACAGATTTTAATCAATTTAATTATTTGGCGGCATATTCTGTCTGTAAAGTTTTAGGTTTGTCTGACCAATCTATTTTAAAAGCAATAAAAAGTTTTGAACTCCCTAAAGGAAGGTTGGATATTGTTTATGACAAAGATTTTAAAATAATTATTGACTTTGCCCATACGCCAAACGCAATAGCCAATGTATTAAAATCGGTGAAAAATAATTATTTTGGAAAAAAAGGTCGGTTGATTCATGTTTTTGGTTCTGCCGGTTTAAGAGACGCTACTAAAAGGCCTTTAATGGGTGAGATCAGTGCTAAATATGCTGATGTTATTATTTTGACAGAAGAAGATTGTCGAACAGAAGATGTTAATGACATAATTAATCAAATTGAAAAAGGAATCCCTAAAAAGTTCAAAGTTTTAAAAATCCAAGACAGGCAAGAGGCGATCAATAAAGCTATAAGTTTAGTCAAAGAAGGAGATGTTGTGATTTTAACAGGAAAAGGACACGAGAAAAGTTTGTGTCGTGGTCGGATTGAATATTCTTGGGATGAATACGGGGCAGTTGAAAAAGCTTTAAAATTTCTAATTTAATATGATCACTTACGATTCTGATTTAAAAATTTTTTATTCAACCAAGATTAATGATGGTAAATTTTTCGCTGGTTTTGGGACAAAGGATTTGGGTGATGGAAGAAATCTAAGAAACATTTTTGAATTTCTTTATCAAAATGAAATTGATTACAAAAAGTTAGTGGTTTTGGACCAAATTCATTCGGTTAACGTTGAATTTTTCAATTCTTTTAAAAATAATAAATTAGAGAAAATCGAGGAAACAGACGGGGTAATTACTAATAAGAAAGGCATTGTTCTTAGCGTGAGAACAGCTGATTGTTTGCCGATAACTTTTGTTGATAAATCATCCGGATTGATTGGGATTTCCCATCAAGGTTGGCGTGGTTCTTTAAAAAAAATGGTTATACGAATGATTAATAAAATTATAGAAAAAGGAGGAAAAAAAGAGAACATTTTAGCGGCGATTGGTCCAGGTATTGGCGCTTGTTGTTATAACATTAATGAAGATCGCTATTATCAGTTTTTAGAGGAATTTAATGGATATTCGGATAAAATTTTTCAAGTCAGGAAAGGAGAAAGATTTTTAAATTTAATATGGTTTAATTATCTTTTGCTGATAGAGGCCGGGATTAAAAAAGAGAACATTGATTTTTTTCCATTTTGTACGAGTTGTGATAAAAAACGATTTTTTTCTTTTCGACGTGATAAGAAAAAAGACTACGGTGAGATGTTTAGTTTTGTATTAAGACGTTAGCATGTCTAATCCATATGTTAAATAAGGCAAAAAATATTTTTATAGTTGGTATTAAAGGTGTGGCGATGGCTAATTTAGCCTTGATTTTGAAGAAGATGGGAAAAAATGTGACCGGGTCAGATGTTTCCGAAGAGTTTATTACTGATGAGCTTTTAAAGAAAAATAAAATAAAATATACAATCGGATTTAATCCTGATGATTTGCCGAAAAACACAGATACGATAATTTATTCTGCCGCTCATCGAGGTACGGATAATCC
>CAYYYW010000033.1:0-8390 GCA_964476245.1 uncultured Gammaproteobacteria bacterium | reverse complement strand
CTTTTTCTAATTTCTGGGTAAAATTTTTGACTAACTCTTTTAGAAAAAAATCTCTCTTTTTCATCTCCCAGAGAGGAAAACCAATCTGGTCATTAATTTCAAAAAGCCAAGGTCTGCCATTTTTATCAAAACCAAAATCTAAACTAAAGAAAGGATTATCATATTCTCGATAAAATTTTGGGGCAATTTCTAAAACAATTTTCTTCGTTAAGTCAGGCACCAATTCGTAGTCAACTTCCTTAAGTATTCCTCCGCCCGCCGTATGGGCACTAAAACTTCCCTGAGGTGGAATTATTATACGACTCCAAACCGGTTTCCCATTTAACACTGCAACTCGCAAATCATGCAAGCCTATGGTGATTTTCGGTATCCCCCCCGAAGTGTCAATAAATTCTTGGGCAATGTATTTTTTAAATTTTCCCGGAAATTCAAAGTTCAAAGCTCCTTTTTTAGGACCGATAAAAACCCCTAACCCTCTTAGACCATTGTAGGGTTTTAAAACCACCCAATCGGTTTTAATTTGTGGTAAAATCGAAGCCAAATTATCTTTCTCCCCCACCCAAAAAGTCTGGGGCATATATTTACCAAGTTTCCGATAAGCCAACCATTTATCCCAACAAAGCAATTTAAAATCTCTATTATCGACTACTTTCATTTTTGTCTTTTCTTTTGGCGGAAATTTAACTCCTCCTGCCCGATCGTAAATCAAATCAATTTCAATCGTCTTTTTTAAAAGTTTAAATTTGCCCTTGGTAAATAACCAGGCTCCGGCAAAAACTCCTTCTCCCTGATAGGTTTTACGAGTCAAAACATAAACTTCCCAGCCTTGTTTTTGGCAGAGGGATAAAAAACGAAGATAAACAGGAAGTTTTTCGCCAATATGACTTAAAGGGTTTCGGCCAATTAATTCTTTCGAAAAACAAATCCCAATTTTAATCATTATTGGTTTTATTTAATTCTTTTTTAAAAAAAGAAGCTAAACTATCAAGCTCAGGAGAAATCTGTGGATCATAGGTTAAACCAGGACCGCGGTTAACCTCCAAAAGCCAAATTTTATCATTTTTATCAACTAAGATATCAACACCAGCAATTTGAATACCTAAAGCCTGAGCAGCTTTAATCGCTATCGATTCCATTTGCTCTGGAATTTTTTTAATTTCAATGTATTCTTCATCTGCTCCTAAGGCCAAATTAGCTCGGAATTCTTTGGGGTCGGTCCTAATCTTGCGTTCAAAAGAACCAATAGTTTCCCCTAAAACCAAAAGGCGATATTCATTCTTACCGGGGTAGAATCTTTGAAAAAGAAATTCACATTCCGGAAAATCTTTATTCAAAATTTTAAAATCGTCAATTTTCTTAATTAAAAAAACTCCATTACCTCTTTGTGAAGAAAGTTGTTTGGCCACCAAAGGTAAGCCTAGTTTATCGATAATCTCTTGTTTTTTTTCTTCAATTTTAGTATGCCAGCAAAAATAGACAGGAATGGTGGGTAAACCTGCTAAAGAAAGTTTAAGATAAGAGGTCAGCTTGTCACCGGCCGGGCCAAGATCCCTAAAGGTGGTATCAAAGAACCTAATTCCCAACTTCTTAAGATAAATTGCCAGTGTTCCCGCCAAAGAGAGAAAAGTGCCACCGACCCGGCGAAAATAAACCAAGTCAAATTCATTAATTTTATAATCAGTTCCCTCAATAATAACTTCGACTTTTTCTCCTTCAATTGAAAAAACCAAATCAGAGAATCTCGCCAAAACAAGTTTGTCTTCTTTGGATAATTTTTTAGCAATATGTTCAGCAAACATTTCTTTTTTGGGGCCAATTTTGCCAACTAAAATCAAAAGTTTTTTCATTATTAGTTTCTTTCTGGTTTAATTAAAAAACCCTCTAAATCTCGGCGTCCAATAATCAAAGGGGTACGTAAATTTTTTCGACTAGCGATATTGCCAATCGTTTCTATTTTTCTGCCGGCCAAATAAAAAGTCAAATTAATTACTTGTCTTTTCTCTTCACCTAACGAACTCTTGTAAATCTTTGTCCATAGAATATTACTGGCTTTAAGGGCTCCCAATCTTTCAGCTAAATCTTTATCGATAGATGTTTTCCAAGCTCCGGTATCAATTTTAGCTTCCACTTCTACTCTTTGCTTATCGGCAGATACAATTTTGACCTTTTCCCAAATTTTAATTGTTTTAATCCCTTCTTCTGCCATGACTCTATCGGCGAAACGAGAGGCAAACAAAGCTTTAGCAATTTTTACCCCATGCTCAGCATCTTTAACCTCCAACCCTTCAATCCTCTCTAATCTTTTTTTTAATGGAGAAAGATTGGCATTCTGGATTTCTAACCCAGGTCGGGCGTTTAATTCTAAAATCATCGGATCTCGATTTTTATCCAAAACAATATCAACTCCCAAATAGCCCAATGAAGAAACTACTTCTTGTGTTTGTACTGCCAGAATCAAAATTTTACTCCAATTTGGTATTTTTAGACCATTTATCTTCCTTTTTGTTTCTGGAATATATTTGATAAAACGGCCGTCTAAAACGCCATGAGTGGTAATCCCTGTTGCCAAATCCACTCCCACACCAATGGCGCCCTGGTGAAGATTAGATTTGCCCTGTGATTCTCGAGTCGGCAAACGCAACATGGCAGCCACTGGCACTTTATTAAAAACCACGACTCGAATATCAGGAGCTCCATGCCAAACATACTTGGCAAAGATTTTTTGGATCTTAATCCGCTCCTCAATGAAAGCAATATCAGAACCATTGTGAAGACTAAAACGCCCAGATAAAATTTCCAGAGCATGAAAGCGTAAATCTCGGGTTGTAATTAAAGAACCATCCATCAGATACCATTCCCCTGCCCATTTGGCTTTCTTTTTTATAATCATCACTCCCTGCCCACCAAAGCCTTTGGATGGTTTTAAAACAAAGTTATCAGGCAAAGTTTCCCAAGAAAAATTCATAATATCTCTTGGAGTTCTGAAAATAGCTAAAATCGCTGGTGTTGCTAAATGATTCTTTCTTAAAATTCTTTTGGTTAAAAGCTTAGAATCAGCTATTTTCCGCCCTTCTTTTTTATTCGCTGACAAAAAAAGTCGGTTGCGGGCATTAAGGCCTAAAAGATTAACGGGAGAAATCATCATTTTTTCAATAATTTACGGAAACGGCGATATTCTAATAATCGTAAACCAGTAAACTGACCAATCCAAATATCCAAAATGACAATCAAGATTATCATTGCCTCCGGGTAAAAAATCACCATTTTTTTCAATATCATTGAGCTTAAAACCGCAAAAGCCAAGAAAGCTAAAATTAAAGTTTCCAAGACGGCTCGAAAAGCCTTTTTGGGAGCTTTTCTCAATTGAGCTTCGGCTAAATTTTCCCCAATAAGAATTAAGACTAGAATCGGAATTAAGGAAGAACTAAACAAGGAAGATAGCTTGAGGCTTGAGGCTAAAAAAAACAAAGGTAAAAAACCCAAACAGGCAACCAATAAAACCAAAGCCATTTTGGCGGCAAAATGAATTTTTAAACGCCGTAAAATTAAAATCACCAAAATTTCAATTAAAAGAATTGCTAAAAATAAAATCAGTCCAGGGATGATGCCAATTGGCAAGAAAGCCACGGCCATGATAACCGGAGCAAAGAAATTTAAACCCTGTATACCAATTAGATATCGAGCCAAAGCAACCGTAGTTAAAGCCAAGGGAAGAAGTAAAATTAAAATCAGAAAATCCAAAGAATAACCTTGAGCCACACCCCAATGGAGAGCATGCCTTAAAAAGTTAGTCATTCCTAAAGGGTTTAAAGTCTGGTTTAAAAAAAGTTGTTCAAGCATGGAAAAAAGAAAAATTAACTAATCTAATTATATTGGAGATTACTTGATTTGGTCAATTAAATCTTGGACTGGAGCACAAGTTTTTTCCGGTTGACCGTTGGTTAACTTACAAATCAAAGCAGTTAGAAATTTTCCTTCATCTTCCTCACCATAATTTTCCCCACTGCCAAGTCGAACATATTTACAGCCAAAAACAAAGAAAGGAACTGCTCCCTGACTAATTTGGGCATATTTTTCTTGAACATCTTGATCTTCATCTAATTTATCCATATTGTCATGGAAAACAATCTGGGTGGGAAATTTCTTAATCACATTCTGTAAAATAGGATGATTCCAAGTACAATGCGGACAACCGGAATAACCAAAATAATAAATTAAAGGCTTCTCATTCTCATAACAAATTTCATCTTTGGTGATAGCAAAACCGCCAATGGTTGCTTCCAATGGCTCTGGGGTTGATTGAGCCCCGAGTTCGTTTTGAGTAGTTTGGTCAGTAGCACCAGCGGCTTTTCCTTGTTCCAAGTTCCGATTCTTCATCCACATCATCCCAGCAAAGAAGGCTACACCCACCAAAAGAACAACTAAAATTAAGGTCGTAAAATTAAGATTCTTTTTGTTTTCCATTTTTTAATTTTCCATCTTAATCGGTTGATTTTATCGCAGCTACAGGGCAACTGTCAATGGCTTCCTTAATTGTTTCTTCCTTGTCACCAGCTGGTTCAATCACCTCTGCCTTTCCATCACTACCCAACTTAAAAGTTTTAGGAGCAATGGCCACACAGGTTCCGCAACCGATACAAAGATTTTTATCGACGCTTACCTTCATTTATTATCTCCTTTCAAATACCCGTAAACACTATTAGCAGCTAAGGCCCCTTCGGAGATGGCCGTCACAATCTGTTGAAATTCACCAGAAGCATTGGCCACATCCCCAGCAGCAAAAATACCCGCCATGCTAGTTGACATATCAGCTTTAACCTTAAGATAGCCTTTCTCATCTAACTCAACACCTAATATTTTTACCAATTCCGTACCTGGTTTACCGCCAATCTCAATAAAAAGACCATTAATTTTTAAC
Organism: uncultured Gammaproteobacteria bacterium; assembly: GCA_964476245.1. Classification (GTDB taxonomy): domain Bacteria; phylum Patescibacteriota; class Microgenomatia; order UBA1406; family HO2-37-13b; genus CAYYYW01. The sequence goes on along the minus strand of CAYYYW010000033.1, from coordinate 3,472 downwards.
TGATTATTCCCCTGATAGGCTTTATCTAATTTCAAAGTTATTACTTTTTGACCATCACCCAAAATTTCCAAGACATTGGTTTCATAAATAATTTCTATCTTAGAATTTTTTTGAGCTTTTTCCCTCCAAATTGGATCAGCTCTTAAAGGTTTTTTCCGATAAATCAAATAAACTTTTTGGGCTAAATCCGCTAAATGAAGAGCTGAAGTAACAGCGGCATTGGAACCGCCAACCACCGCCACAATCTTATCTTTAAAAAAAGCTCCGTCACAGGTCGCACAGTAAGAAACTCCCTTACCTAAATACTCCGCCTCGCCGGGGATACTTAATTTTTGTCTTTGAGTCCCGGTAGCGATAATTAAGGTCTTAGCTTCATAAACTTCATCATTTTCAGTTTTTAGCTCAAAACCCTTTTGTTTCCGTTTAATCTCCAACACTCCAGTATTTTTAATCTCTACCCCTAATTTTTTAACTTGTTCAATTATTTTTTTAGCCAAATCAGCTCCAGTGATTAAACTAAATCCAGGATAATTTTCCACCATGGCAGCCCAAACCATCGTTCCCCCTAGTCGACTCCCAATAAGCAAATGTTTAATTTGATAACGGCTGGCATAAATCGAAGCCGTAAGGCCGGCTGGACCAGCCCCGATAATGATTAAATCATAAATCATAAACCTAAAATTAGTTTAACTAAAGATTCTTTCCCCTCAAACCCAATCTTCCTCCCCACCTCTTTTCCTTCTTTAAACAAAATCACTGTTGGAATACTCATCACACCATACTTTGCTGCAGTTTGAGGATTCTCGTCAACATTCAGCTTTCCTACCTTAACCTTCCCTTCATTTTCTTTGGCCAATTCTTCAATTACCGGTCCCACCATTTGACAAGGTCCACACCAAGGTGCCCAAAAATCCACTAAAACAGCCATTTCACTTTTTAAAACCTCTTTTTCAAAATTTTGGTCAGTAAAAGCTATCACTTTTTAGGCAGCCAACCAGCCTCCATCAACATACAGAACTATCCCCGTTATATAATCAGCTTCATCCGAAGCTAAAAAAGCTGCCGCTACTCCAATATCTTCAGGTTTTCCTAACCGACCCTTAGGAATTTTTGCCATTGTCGCTGCTTTAAATTTCTCATCCGCTAACAAAGGTTGGATCAGGTCTGTTTCAATCATCCCTGGAGCAATAGCATTAACATTAATCCCCTTAGAAGCCAAATCAACCGCCATTGCTTCGGTTAAGGCCACCACACCACCTTTTGAAGCAACATAATGGCTAATTCGTGCTGAACCAATACCAATGCCGCCCGAGGCAATTGAAGCCATATTGATAATTTTGGCTCCCGAATTCATCAACTTTACTGCTTCCTGAGCGCAAAGAACTTGACCTTTAAGGTTAGTATCTAAAACTTGATCCCAATCTTCTTCGGTTATCTGCTCAAATGAAGCCACCCGCAGAATTCCGGCATTATTAACCAAAATATCTAACTTCCCCCATTTAGTTTTGATTTCCTCAAACATTTTGGCCACACTTTCTTTATTGGAAACATCTGCTTGGATGGCAAAAGAATCACGGCCTAAAGCTTTAATCTCAGCCACCACCTTCTCTGCTTCTTGGACTTTGGAATGAAAATTAATGGCAACATCCGTCCCTTGCTTTGCCAAAGCCAAGGCAATCCCCTGCCCAATTCCTCTTGAACCACCGGTTACTAAAGCTTTTTTACCTGTTAAGTCAAACATATCCTCACCTCCTTTTTTAATTATATTAAATTAAAAAGAAATTTAAACCCACAAAAAGCAAAACCATAAAGATTAAAAAAATTTTTTGATTCTGTAGGGAAACTTCCATTTTAATTGGCCAAAAAAGCCACTGCTCTAATCTCTCTTCTCTTCCAACCTGCCATTCATGGAATTCATCCTTAAGTAGATGCAAAGCCATACTCATGACCAAACCAGAGACAAACAAGCTACTGGTAGAGGTTAAAACAAAAAAACAAAGAATAAAAAGAATCAACTGAAAAAGCACATTGTGAAAAGCCAACCTGATTCTTTCTTCGGTTGTATTAAAAGTTAAAATAACTAATTCTTTTAAATGTTTTTGGTCCCATAATCTTTGAGCCCGCTGGCTCGTCAATTCATGAGGATTAGTAAAAAAAAGATAAATAAAATGATCTAAATCAATTAGAAAAGTGCCAATAAAAGCCCCAAACCAAAGCCAAGCCAAATTCCACTGCCATTGCCATCTTAAAAGAGTGATAACTGTTAACCAAATAAAGATAACTAAAAGATGAGTCTTAAATTCTTTTTTAAACATTTAAATCAAGTATAACATTATTTTTTCGTCTCTTTTTTCAATCCTTTCAATTTCCACATGAACAAGCGGGCCGGGTTTTTAACTTGATAAGCATCTTTAACAAAATTACGTGCTTTCTCCAATAAAGCTCTGGGCAGCTCTTTAGCCAGCTTAATATATAAAGCCTTATGACCCATATCATTTAATTCTTCGGCTAAGTGATAACCATAATCTTGAAATTCGCGCGAAATATATTTATCCTCTTCCCAATTAAAAGAAGATAAAATATCTTTAATTGATTGCGGACCTTTTTGATCATTGGTTCTTGTCATTCTTATTTTTTTACTTAAAATTAAAATGATTCGTTGCCCTTTCCAAATTTTCGTCCAAAGCCAGTTTTATCGCTGCTGTTGCTTTTTTAATCATTTGCCGTACCTTACTTGTTTCATTAGCAGTAAAACTTTTCAAAACATATTTTTCCAGTAATCTGTCTTTTCCGCGATTGGCCTGCCTCGCCGAACGCGAGTCAAGGCGGGCTCCCCCGATACCGAAACGAAATCTAACAAATTTGTCTGTTCCCAGTTGCTCAATAATTGAGTCTATCCCTCGATGACCAGCAGAACCACCGCCTAAGCGGATTTTGATTCTTCCCAAGGGCAAATCAGCATCATCATGAATAATCCAAATATTTTCGGGTTCAACCTTATAAAAAGCGGCTAATTTAGCCACAGCAAAACCAGAAGCGTTCATCATGGTTTGGGGTTTGACAAGAATTGCTTGCGGATCAATACGAATAAACTGAGAATTGAATTTTTTATTTTCTTGCCACTTTGTTTTAGCCAAAGACAACATTTTTTCCGCCAGCTCATCCAAAACCATAAAACCCAAATTATGGCGGGTATTTTGATATTTTTCGCCTGGATTACCGAGTCCAATAATTAACTTCATTTAAGTAACTCCTTAACTTTTTCATCACTAACTTGTTCAAAATTTTGATAAAACTGGCCAACGGCAAAAAATAATTCTGGCGCTTCTAGATAAATTACCTCGTCAGCTAAATTTTCAATCTCTTTTAAGGCGTCTCTAGCTATCACTGGGACGGCAACGACAATTTTTTGCGGATTCTCTTGCCTTAAAATTTCAATCGCCGCTTTCATCGTTGCCCCGGTCGCCACACC
>CAYYYW010000032.1:0-8841 GCA_964476245.1 uncultured Gammaproteobacteria bacterium | reverse complement strand
CGAAAGTGCTAATGGTATATCGAAGTTTTTTTATTGTCCTAACATTTCAATATTCAATTTTTGTTGTCTATAGTCTGTTGACATATATTCTCAGCAAGTTTTAAACTTCATTTATGGAAACGAAAGTTACTAAAGAGAGAGATAAAAAAATAAAAGAAAAATTTAAAACAGGAGAAGTGGTTGAGATAGTGGTTAGAGCTTTGGCAGTTATTGGTATTGTTGGTACCTCGGTTGTTTTCCCCAATTTTCCCATAGTTTTGGGAACAATTATTTCTTTGGCTAAAGAACTTAGAGAGGGAAGAAAAATTGAGAAATATAAGATAAAAAAGGCTTTAATGGGTTTACAAAAAAGAAAAATCTTAGGAATAGAAGAGTTAGACGGTCAGATAGTTATCAAAGTCAAAAAGTTTGGTAAGTCGTTGATAATTAAATATTCAATAAGAGAGTTATTGAGTTATAAATTAAAGACCAAAAGCTGGGATAAGAAATGGCGATTGGTATTGTTTGACGTTTCCGAGGAAGAGAGAAAGAAGAGAGATTTTTTAAGAAGGACACTTAAGTGGCTCGGTTTTATTACCTACCAAAAAAGCGTCTTTGTTTTTCCATATGATTGTAAAAAAGAAATTGTCTATTTGAAGAAAATCCTTGAGGGAAAATATGATATTAAATATTTAGTAGCAGAGGAAATAGATGATGCTGAAAGGTTAATGAAGTATTTTGAATTATTCAACTCTACGACTATGAATCGTTCCGATTGAGTCGGGACTTGGTTCATAAGTAAATCAAAACCACAAGATTTAAAGTTATAGAAAGGTTTATAAGAAAGAAAATTGACTTTTAATGTACGATCGTACATTAAAAGTGAAAATATGTAAATTAGTCAATAAAACCTAATTAATTAATAGATTAAAAGAAAAATATGCTATATTTATTTTATGACCGATATTCCTTCAGCCACGCTTTTTAATTACTTTATCTTTCTTTTGGTCCCTTTTATTTGTGGTTATATCGCCAAAAAAATTAAAATTTCACCCATTGTTGGGTATATTATTGGCGGTTTGGTTTTGGGAAATGTTTTTGAAGGGATGATTTCTAAAGACGTGGTTAACCATTTCGCTTATTTTGGTATAATTTTCCTTCTTTTTACTTTAGGTCTTGAAGTTAACTTTGATCAAATTTTAAGACTAAAACGGTTTATTATCTTTGGGGGACTGCTTCAACTTCTTTTTACTATAATTTCTATATTTTTCTTAAGCCTTTTATTTGGTTTTTCACCACTTATCTCATTTTTAATCGGAGTGGCTCTTTCCTCATCCTCAACGACTTTAGTGGCTAAGATTCTCCAGGACAGGGGAGAGGAGGCTTCTTTAGTGGGTGAAATTGCTTTAGGTATTTTAATGTTTCAGAACTTGGCTTTTATTCCGTTTTTAATCATTTTTAACTCAATTACCTCAAACTCAATTTCCTTACTAATACTTACTAAAGATATAATCTTCGCCCTAGTTAAGACAAGTTTAATTATTGTTTCTCTTTATTATTTTGGTCAGAAACTCATTCCAATACTTTTCAATAAAATGGCTAAAATATCAAGGGAGCTTTTGAATCTTTTTATTATCCTCTTTATTTTTTTTGTCACTTATCTTTCACTTGTTTTACAAATACCGATTTTAATTGGTGTTTTTATTGCCGGTATTTTGGTTTCGCAAACCCTAGAACACTATCATATTTTTTCCCAGGTGCGGCCTTTGCGTGATCTTTTGGCAGTGGTTTTTTTTATTTTTATCGGGCTTAACATTAAGTTTAATTTAGTTTTTTTCAGTCTGCCAAAAATAATTGTTTTTAGTTTCTTGGTAATTTTTGTAAAAGCGATCATTATTTTTTTCATTTTTTTATTTTTGCGCTTTCATTCCCGGACTGCCTTTTCCTTGTCTCTTTTTCTTTTTCAAATTGATGAAGACGCTTTTATTCTTATGTTTTCTGCTTTAACAAATAAGGTAGTTAGTTATGAAGATTTTCTCTTTGTTAGTACCGCGCTTTTACTTACTTTAACGTTAACGCCGATTTTTATTAAAAATAAAGAGATCATTTACTACAAGTTTCGCCGTTTAATTAAGAAATATCTTCCTTTTGCTGAAGATTTCATTAGGTTAAGAATCGACCGTAATATTTCGCCGATTGACGTTTTGGGGCTTTCCGACCATGTAGTGATTTGTGGTTATGGTCGTGTTGGCGGAGATGTTGGTCGGGCACTAATGGGAGCTAACATTCCCTTTGTGGCGATTGATTATGATTTCCAGGCAGTAGAAAGAGCCAGGAAAAAGGGGACCAATATTATTTACGGCGATCCAACAGATATTGATATTTTAGATTATGCCGAAGTGGATAATGCGGCTATATTAATTTCCGCTGTGCCAGAAAAGTTTTCTCAAGAGGCGATTGTTCTAAACGCCAAGAAATTAAATCCCAAAATATTTATTATTACCAGAACCCACGAGAAAGATAACCAACAAAGGTTAAAAAGTTTGGGAGTGGATTTAATTATTCAGCCAGAATTTGAGGCTTCGCTGGCGATCATTAAAAAAGTTCTTTTTGCTTTTAAATTGTCAAGAGAAGAAATTTTAGCCAAAGTGAAAAGATTAAAATTGGAACATGGAATGGGATAAAAACTTAAAAATTAAATGGTCAAAAGAGCAAAATTGAAAATAAATCAATCTTTATTAACAAAGATAACCGTAGGTTTTATATGTCTTTATCTTCTTTTTCATTTCGGCAAATCATTTAAAAACTCTCTTTTTTTTACTCAAAAAGACCGGTTAAACGTTGTATTCTATGCTCATCAACAAACTTTTGTCTCTTTTGGATTAACTGACAAAGTTCATTACCTGGCTCACTTTGACAATAATCTTCTAGTTTTTGTTCCCGGGGGCTATGGCCGGTATAAAATTGGTTCTTTGGGTAAATTAGCCAATTTAGAAAAAAAACCCACCATTGTTAAAAATACCTTTTCATCGGTTGCTTCAACCTTCATTGATTTTTATTTTTATCCAAAAAAAGCTAAAGTTTACTCAGAAAGTGGTTCTTTTAATCTCAATCCATTGGAAATATTAAAAATTAATTATCAAACCAATGCTAATTTTTTTGATCGGGTATATCTTTTTTTTCTTTTGTTAAATAAAAGAAAAAGCGATTTTTCGCTTCTTAATACCGATTTTAATGTCGACGAAAAAAATAAATTTTACGAGGATGATTTTTTTACCAAATACCAAGGCTATTTTTATCAAAAATTCTTGCGTGATGAGAGAAAGAATTTACAGATTTATTACAAAAATTATAAGAGCGCTCAAATTTTAAATAGAATAATTGAGGGAGAGGGGATAAGGGTAGTTGATTTAACGACAATGGAAAGAAAAGAAAAGAATTGTCAAGTTATTGAAAATTCTTCGGCCAGGACAAGCTCAAAAACCGCCATTTTTTTATCAAAAGTTTTTAGTTGTAAAATAGAGAAAGGGGAGACGGGAGTGGGGGATTTGAGGATGATTTTGGGAGAGAAGCTGGAGAAGGAATGGGAATAAAGTAATTGACGATAGATGACAGAAGATGGAAGTTAGAATTTGAGGATAGAAGTTAGAACTATGTTTACTATAATTATTGTTATTATTTTTATCGTCTCGTTTGTTTTGTCTCTTTTATCAATGAAGGATTTGGGCTTTGCTGAGGAGTTAAAAAAGATATTAGATAGAAAGAGAATCAGAGGAACAATTGTTTTTTTTAAAAATAAAATTATTCACTATCCCGCTAAACGAGATCATTCTTCAAAATCATCCTTTTCTTCATCTAAAGTCGATTCAGGATAACATTCTTTTTCTTCAGCTTCCTTGGCCAATTCTTCAAGGTCTAAAGAAGATTCTTCTTTCTCAGTCTCTTCATCTGGTTCAGCCGCTTCTTCTTCGGTAATCATTATTTTCATATCCTCTTGTAAATTTTTAGGAAAAGAGGAATAATGCTTAACTTTTCTACCTCTTTTTTCTTCTTTAATAAATACGCCAACATTTCTTTTGGTAACTTCTTTTATAAAAGATATGTATTGAGTTTTAGCCTTTATAAAGAGAATCAATCTTTTGGAAATGTCATCTGGAAGAGCGCCGATATATTCATCGCTTGCTGTTCTTACCTCCACCTTTCTTTTTTTAATTTTCAAATAAACATTTTGACCGACTTTTAATTTGGCCAAAATACTGATTTGTCCTAAATTAATCAGAGAAACAACTCTAGTTTTTTCAGGAATTTCTACAAACATATTAGGGTCAAGAGAGAAATTGTCTTTTTGTTTATGTGTTACGTACCCTCTTTTTTTCAGAATTCTTATTTTGTCTAAATTGTTTAAAGCGATTTGATTCCCTGGTTGAATTTCTATAGCCTTAAGGTAAGCTTTTCTTGCTTTAGATAAATCACCTAATTGAATTAGGGCAAAGCCTAAACGAAGATACGAACCAAGATCGTCAGGAAACTCAGCGACTATTTTTTTATTGAAATTAATCGCCCTGCGCCAATCTCCAGACATGGCGGCTTCGATTGCTTGGTTTTTTAAAATTTCAACAAATGATTTCATGATTATTAATTGGATAAAAAGTATAATATAATAGTTTAATTAGTCAAGAGTTGGTTTTATAAAATGAGCGGACATTCAAAATGGTCAAAAATAAAGAGAGGAAAGGGTATTAAGGATGAGCAAAAAGGACAAATGTTTTCAAAGTTATCGCGCTTTATTACTTTGGCGGTAAAAGAAGGTGGCGGAATCAGTGATCCAGATAAAAATGTGAGACTTCGCTTGGCTGTTATGAAGGCAAAAGAATTCAACATGCCAAAGGAAAATATTGCTCGGGCGATTGAAAAAGCGAAAGGATCACAAGACGTGGATTTAAAAGAGATCGTTTATGAAGGGTTTGGTCAGGGAGGGGTTTCTTTAATAATTATCGCGGCCACAGACAATCCTAATCGTACTTTATCTGAAATCCGCAAAATTTTAGAACAAGCTGGAGGAAAATTGGGGTCGGCGGGATCAGCGCTCTATAACTTTGAAAAATGCGGGGTAGTCGTATTTGATAAACAAGCAATCAGTGAGAATATGGTTTTACAATTGATGGGTAAGATACAAGCTCAGGACATTGAGGAAGACGAAAGTAATTTTGTCCTCTATGTTCCTTTTGAGGAGTTGGGCCACGTAGAAAAAAACATCGACCAGGCTTTTCCGAAGCCAACTACGATTGATATTTTTTATCGGCCATTGACTACCATTGATATTTCTGACAAAGAAATTGCCGATAAAATTTTATCTTTAGTCGAAACTTTAGAAGAGCTTGACGATGTTCATAAAGTTTATGTTAATTCCTCGTTTTCTATATAGATTGTTCGACCGTGTAAGCAAACGTCAACGATTTGTTATCTCAACTTTAATTTTAACTCTTTTTATATTTGTGTCTTCATTTTTAACTTTTAATCAAATTAAATATTTTGTTTTTTTTGTTGCGGGAACAGTTTATTTTTTGACTTTTTTTTCCATCTTAGAAGGCGTTGAAAAAATTGAGTGGTTGACGCTATTTATCTTGCCGGTTTATTTTACGGTCGCCTTTGTCTTGTTTTATTTTTTATTGCCGGTGAGGTGGCTGACTAGGTTGCCTTTTATTATTATCTTTGGAATATCCATTTATGCTATTCTTCTTTCGTCAAATATCTTCAACGTTGGAGTAGAGAAGAGCCTCCAGCTTTTTAGGGCCGCTTTTTCAGTTAATTTTTTGTTTCTTACCTTAACTTTGTTTTTAATTTTTAACCTCGTCTGGTCGTTTCAGTTAAATTACTTTATTAATTTTGTATTAATTTTTCTTTTGACATTCCCGATTAATCTTCAATTTTTATGGAGCATTAACCCAAAAACTATTCTTGAGCCATTGATCATTAAATACTCCTTCTTGATTACCTTGATAATTGCCGAGATTGGTTTGGTTTTTTCTTTTGTGCCGATAAAGTCGACTCTTTTGGCAATTTTCCTAACGGCTTGTTTTTATAGTTTAATTGGTCTTTTTCAAGCCTATATAGAAGAACGTTTATTTCGAGAGCGCATTCGTGAATATATTTTTGTTTTTATTTTTGTTTTTATAATTACTATTTTATCGATCAGTTGGTAATGGTGGTGGATAAGAGAATAGGGAAGAGGGGACCCGCCTTTGTTCTGCTTAGCGGGACTTCGGCGGGCAAGGAAAAATTACGAACGTGTAATTACTATCCTATAGTATGTTTATATCCCATAATAATATGTAAATAATATGTTGAATTTGTGGATAATCTTTTATCAAACGAGATCAATTAGTGACAAAGAGAGAATCTTGAGTTCAATCTTGATACTTTAACTTGTTATAATCCTCCAAAACGTAGTAGATCGCTATCCAAAATAATCCCAAATTTAAGCTAAAAATTGTAAATTAGATTGATAGAATAGTCTAAAGACTGTCTTCTTTTGAAGACAGTCTTTAAAAGACTTTAGCCTCAAAATTAGGATTTTGGGTTGATAAAACAAGCTAACTATGACTAAAACCAAGATGAGAAGTTCTGAAGTTTTGACCTCGAAAATAACAATTTAGATTAATAATACAAGCTAAAATCAAGTAGAACAAGAGACCTGCTTCTAATAATTTTATCTTCAAAAATTATAGATTAGATTAATAAAACAATCTAAATTAAAGCAATTCGTATTATTAAGCAAATGAATAGCCTGATTGATAGTCCTTCGCGATCGAATTAAGAAATCGATGAGTCAAAAACGTTAATAAAAACAAACCAATCAGTTAATAACGGATTAACAAAAGAGTCAAATTAATGTAAGAGAAGAGATTATTACTCCTCTAATTATGGGTATCGACAATTCTAGGAACAACGAAAGGCAGGAGTTTGTATTACATGGATGCATGCCGAGGCGGGAAGCATAGTTATATAACGTCGTAAATTGTATCTTTTACGACGTCTTTAAGTTCAACCAGTGGAGAAGTGGGCAAAATTTGTAATTTTCAATTTTTAATTTTTATATTAATAATTTTGTTTTCTTACTTATTTTTCCTTGATTTCCCTGGTTTGTTCTCCCTAATTATGTCTGGTCAGAATCCTCATCTACAGAATACTACAGGATACTAATAGGTGAGTGTTTGGGTTGTTATAATAGTCTATCCTCTGCTCTACTCTGACAGTTTTTAGGATAGGTGATTGAGTGGGTGTTAAAAAAAGTTAGACAATATCGTTGATAAAATAATTTTTTTTGATATACTTCAAAATTAAAATTGTAGTCGTTTGGTTTTTGACTTAGGTAAACAAATTATGGCTAAACCGGAAGACGTGTCCCAAGGAATAATAGATCTCTCACCAGAGCTTCAAGGTTTTGATCAGGAAAGGTTTCAGACTTCTTTAAAACAAATTATTAATACGCTGGGAGGTTGGGAGAGAGACTTAAAGCCGGAAGGTGAGATTGAAAAAGAAGACAGTTTTTATAAACTTCAGCGAGAGGTTATTTTAGGATTCTCTGACTTAACCGAGCCAGAACAATTTTTATTTAACCGATTGATCGATCTTTTTGCCATAAAGCATCAAGTCGGGGCAGAGAGTACAGATCGATTTGAACGAACATTCACTAATCCGATTGGAAAATTAATTGGTTTTTTGGGACCTTTGGGAGTTAGTAAAAGCACGATAGCTAGATTTTTGAGAAAAGATCTTGCAGACGATTTTCCTATTAATGAAATAAGAGAACCGCACTTAGAAAATTTATTTTGGCGTCCTTCCCAAAAAAAGGCAAAATATATGTTAGCTTCACAAACTTTTTTTCTTTTGGCCAACATAATGTCTGATATTTTAGCAAAAGGTAAGGAAGGTCTTTCAATTTCTGACACTAGTACATTAACGGATATACTGATGTGGGTAGATTGGTATCATAAAACCAATCGATTTAGTGATGAAGACTACCAAACTTACCTCCAGTTAGTTTGTCTTCTTAAAGATATAATTCCCAAGCCTGATTTATTAGTTACCCTTTTACCAGATTCGATTAACAATCTTAAACAGGGAGTAATCAATCGTGCTCAAGCAGAAGGAGAACGTATCCAAGAAGAAGCCTTGATAGAAGACCTGAGCATTGAGGTGGCCAGGGTTGAACATTTAGTTGATCAGGGCGGATTTGAAGCGGCAGGATGGGGTGATGTACGAATTCTGAAAATTATTGTTAATCCTCTAAAAATTTATGAAAAATATGAGGATCCAACCGATCTCTATGATTGTATTTCTCAAATAGAGGCAAAATTAGGGCTTTTAGGCCATCTTCTTGATCCAAAACCTGAAGAGGTAGCTAATGAAATCATGAGAATTTTAGTCGCCTCCTTAGAAAGACAGGTAATAGTTATTCATGCAAAAAGTATGTTTACGGGAAAGACAACAGCATTATGTAACTTAGTAAACAAAGTTGGGGAAGATCGCGCGCTCGTCTTTCAGCCAGAAAAAGGGCTGCGTTTTGAAGGACAAGAAGCAAAAATTATAAGCAACGACAAAATTGAACAAAAGGCAATCACAATTTGGGACAATAATCTCCAGTCAATTTTAAACTTTATTAATGAGAATGAAATTGATCCAAAAAAACATCCATATATTTTCATTGATGAAGTTCAACTATTTATCGCTCATAAGGGCAAATCAGTCGATGCGGTAAATATAATTAAGGAACTTTGGCAGATGGGGTTTAATGTAATTGTTGATGGGATTGATTATTCCTTTCAAAATCTTCCTTTTACTTTTATGTTTGGGTTGTTA
>CAYYYW010000031.1:0-10068 GCA_964476245.1 uncultured Gammaproteobacteria bacterium | reverse complement strand
AATTCCAAAGCTCTGGAAATTCCGTGGATAGCTGCTTCTAATTGACCATTTTTTCCACCACCCTTGACTTGAACGGAAATAACAAATCGGTCTAAGCTGTCTGTCAATTTCAGCGGTTGAGAATACTTGATTTTTGCCGTCCCACCGGGAAAATATTGAGCAATTGACGTTTTATTAATATAAATCTCACCTTTCTTCATCTTTAAACCAGAAACGGTAATTTCTTTTTGCTTGGGAGCAATATGAAGTCTAACCCGGGCCACTGCCGATTTTCTTCTTCCAATCGCTTCGTAATATTTAACCGCAGGTAATTTTTTAGCCATAGTTTTTTGATATTTGATATTTGATATTTTTTCCGTACGGGTGTTTCTCCTCCGCAAAAATAAATAACCTGGTCAATCTTTTGACTCTTAATTTATTTTTAGGCAACATCTTAGAAACAGCCTGTTTGATAATTTCTGCCGGGTTTTTTTCTTTTAAAACAGCAAAAGATATTGTTTTTAATCCTCCCGGATATCCTGAATAACGCGAATACGTCTTTGTTTGCTCTTTTTTACCAGTCAAAACAATATGTTTCGCATTTACCACCACCACAAAATCCCCCATGTCTAAATAAGGGACATAGTTAACTTTATTTTTGCCGGTTAAATAACGAATTATTTCCGTCGCAAAACGCCCTAGGACCTTATCTTTAGCATCAAAAAGATGCCAGTCTCTTTTTATTTCTTTACTTTTTACCGGTTTGGTTGACTTTGTTAGGTTTGCCATTTTCTTTTTGTTTTTGTTTACTTTGAACTTTGAACTTTTCACCCCGCTTAGCGGGGTTGACACTTTGAACTTCTAAAATTGGTTTCACCCATTCCATTCTGGCTATTTCCGCTCCATCCCCCAACCTTTGCCCTAACTTTATCACTCTGACAAAGCCACTACTTCTATCATTAAATTTAGGAGCAACAACGTCAAACAGCTTATTAATCACTTTTTCTTCTCCAAGATGTTTTAAGAGAATATTTTTTGTTGACTCTTTTTTTTCTTTGGCTTTAAATACCAATCTGTCAATAAAGCTTTTTAATTTTTTTGCTTTAGACAGCGTTGTCGTAATTTTTCCATTATTAATGAAATTTGTGGCCAACTTTCTCATTGTCGCTTCAGCCGAATCTTTTCCTTTTTTAAATTTGATTTTTTTAACTTTGTGTTTCATGGTTATTCAAATGGAATATTAAGTTTTTCCAATTCTTTTTGGATTAAATCAATTGATTTCTTACCCACCCCTTTAAAATTGATTATGTTGGCTTTAGTTCGTTTAAGCAGGTCTGCCACCGTCTCAATTTTCTCCTGTAACAGGGCATTAATCACTCTGGTTGGTAAATCAAGCTCATCAATAATTGTTTGATAAACTTTTTTATCAACTTGCTTGGCTAATTCTCTTTCAAGATCTTCTGCTGTTTCCGTGGCTTTTTTAACATCTTTCCCTGATAAAATATAGCCGAAATACTGGGACAAAGTTTTAGCCCCTTGTTTAAAAGCATCCACTGGTGAGATAGTCCCATCCGTCCATATCTCAAAAATTAATCGGTCTAAATTTGTTTTGCGTCCAACCCGAACGCTTTGCACCAAATAATTAATTTTTCTTACCGGAGAAAAAAAGGAATCAATAGCTAAAACACCAAATTCTTTTTTTTCTTTGTCTTCCGAAGGAGAATAACCCAATCCTTTCTCTATCACTAATGTAATTTCTAATTTTGTCTTGTCATCAGTAATTTCAGTGATATAGCTATCTTTGTTTACAACATTTATATCTCCTCCTTTAAAATCTTCCCCCTTGACTTTATGTCTTCCCTTTAATGAAAGATCCGTCTCAAAAGGACCATCGCCTACAATCTTAAATCTTAAAAGTTTTATATTCAAAATAATATCTAAGATCGAATCTTTAACCCCGGAAATTGTAGAAAAAGGATGGGTCGCCCCGTTTATTTTCACATAAGTGACGGCGGCACCGGGAATCGATGAAAGTAAAGCTCTTCTTAATGAATGACCCAGCGTATAACCAAAACCCATCGGTAAAGGTTCTAAAATAAATTTTCCATAGGTGAGAGAAACATCTAATCTCTCTGTAACAAAATTCGGTTCTAACATAATATAAAATAGCAATCCCGATTAAATCGGGATAAATTTTTAACGGGAATAAAACTCTACCACTAATTGTAAATTAATATCTTCTCTTGAGTCCTCTTTCTTAGGAATTCTAACAATTTTTCCGACCGGTCCTTCTCTCATCAACCATTCAGGAATAACGATGTCTTTCTTTTCCAACATCTGACTAATATACGGAATATTAATTGATTTTTTTTTGTGAAAAGAGATTATGTCGCCTTCCTTTATTAAATAAGAAGGAATGGTAACTTTTTTGTTATTGACCTGCATATGACCATGAGTAACTAGCTGGCGAGCAGATGACCTTGTTGGCGCCAAACCTAATTTATAAATAACGTTGTCTAATCTTCTCTCCAGTATTTGAATTAAAATATCAGCCGTATTTCCCATCATTTTACTTGCCTTTTTAAAATAATTTTTCATCTGCCTTTCCGTAATTCCGTACATTCTTTTCATTCTCTGTTTCTCACGAAGTTGAACTCCATAATCAGTTAATTTTTTTCTACGCGCTCCTCCGTGCTGTCCCGGTAATATATTCAATTTTCTTGTTAAACTACTATAAGCTTTGGTCCCGGGTGTTTTCAAACCAAGATCAATACCCTCTCTTCTTGCCAATCTATTTTTTGGACCAGTATAACGCATAGGTTAACCTCTTCTCATTTTTGGTGGTCTGACACCATTATGAGGAACTGGAGTAATGTCTAATATCTTATTGATTTCTATTCCTAAAGATTTTATGGCGCGCAAGGCTGCCTGTCGGCCCGGGCCGATTCCTTTTATGAAAATATTTGCCTCTCTTAAGTTATGCTCTCCCATTGCCTTTTTCAAAGTTGCTTGAACAGTAACCGTAGCGGCATAAGGGGTTGATTTTCTTGTCCCAGAAAACCCATACATTCCACAACTCCCAATAATAAAAGGAGTTCCTTTTTCATCAGTTACCGTAACTAAAGTATTATTAAAAGTAGCCACGATATATATTCTTCCTCTCTCAACAATTTTTTTTGCTTGTCTTTTAGCCATAAATTAGATTAATCGAAACTTTAATAATTTATTTTTGGGTAATTTTTGGTTGGTCTTGCAACTTTGTTCTGTCTTCTTTCTTCAAAGCGCCAACTGTTTTTCTTTTTCCTCTTTTAGTCCGCGCGTTAGATTTTGTTCTTTGTCCTTTAACTGGCAGGCCTTTTATATGTCTTGTTCCTCGATAACAACCAACATCTTTTAATCTTTTAATATCTTTCCGTACTTCTTCTTTTAAATCTCCCTCAACCTTATACTTTTTTTCAACCTCGTTTTGGATTCTTTTGACTTCATCTTCTGTCAGATCTTTTACTTTTTTGTCCTTATTAATGCTTGTTGCTGCAAGAATTTTTTTCGCGTTTCCCCAACCCACACCATAAATTAACGTCAAAGCATATTCAATTCGTTTATCATCCGGCAAATTCACCCCAACAACTCTAATCATAAAATTAAATTATATTTTTGATATTTAATATTTAACATTTCTGTCATCCTTGTCTTTGTTTGTGTTTAGGATTTTCACAAATAACATACAATTTTCCGCCTCTTTTGACTATTTTACATTTCTTACAGATTTTTTTTATGGATGATCTTATTTTCATGGTTAAAGTTTTATAATCGGTAAACGATCCTTCCTCTCTCTAAATCGTAATGAGTCATCTCGATCTTAACCTTATCGCTGGGTAAAATCTTGATATAATTCTTTCTCATCTTCCCTGAAAGATAACAAAGAACAATTTTTTCATTATACTGTTTGTCTAATTTCACCCTAAAGGTGGTATTTGGCAAATTTTCTAACACCTCGCCCGTAACTACAATAATATTCTTTTGCATAGTTTGTCGAAAAACAAGGGTAATATTTTACATTAAATTACGTCAAAATGAAAGGTTTATTTTTAACTATGGCAATAGTATGCTCAAAACAGGCAGCCAAACTTTTATCAGCGGTTACCAAAGACCAATGATTGTTTTGTTTATATTCTATAGTTGTCGATCCCATTGAATAAATTACTTCAATCGCCAACACCATTCCATTTTCTATTTTGGCGGTTCTTTTAATCGGTTTATCAAGAAAACAGGGAATCAACGGTTCTTCATGCAATTCTTTACCTATACCATGACCTGATAATTCTTTGATTACGAAAAAACCATTCTTTAAGATTTCTTGTTCAATCGCGTAAGATATGTGCCCAATATAATTTCCCACTCTTGCCTGCTTTATAACTTCATATAAAGTTTGCTTTCCCGCTTCCAAAAACTTCTTTGTTTTCTCATTTTTTGCTTCTCCAACGACCACCGTCGTCGCCCAATCAGAATGATAACCGTGATAATAAACTCCTGTATCCAACGTCAAAATGTCTCCGCTTTTTAAAATTCTATCCGACGGCGGGGTATGAACAATTTCTTCATTAATTGGTAAACAAGTAGACCAATGGTATCCTTTAACTTTTTTAAATGATGGTTCTCCACCGCATTCCTTTATTAATTTCTCTGCTTTTTGATCAATACTTTTAGTAGTTATTCCTGGTTTAATCGTTGGCAATAATCTTTTAATTACCTCTTTTAACCGTTGAGTACTTTTTTTAATGGTCTCAATTTCTTTTTCATTTTTAAAATTAATCATCTTTTTTAGGAAAAATAAACCTTTCTATAAATTGTCTCTAGTTTTTCTTTGAAATCTTCCATTGAATTATTATTTTCAATCAAGTAATCAGCAAAGGCAACCGTCGCTCCCATATTAATACCAAGAATTTCGTCAATATCCCTTTGTCTTCCTTTTAATTTATTGCGGTCTTTTCTTGCCGTTAATCTTTTGTCCCGAATTTCTTTGTCTGCGTATAAAACTAAAATAATGGTTTTTGTCTTTTGAAATTTTTCCTTAAGATAAAGATACTCCTCCCATGATCGCATTCCATCAATAATGACAATTGAATTTTTTTCAAGCGCATTTTTTATTTTATCTTTGTTTAAAATTGCCAAAGCTTCTCTTCCGTATTTTTGTCTAAATGATTCTCTTGTTTTCTTATGAGTGATCTCATCGTGAATTAAATTATTTTTATTGATATAGTCATTGATTATTTTCCCAAATTGAATTACTGGTAATTGTTTTTGGGAGAAAAACGCCGCCGCTTCGGTTTTTCCGCTACCGGGCAGGCCGACAATGGCCAAAATTGTTTTTTTCTTTCTCTTCCATTCTCTTATTTTGTTCGCCACCAGTTGCTTTCCTAAGTTCTGCAGAATGCTCTTGTTTACCTCATGTATTGATTTTGTTCCGTCAATGTCTGCCAACTTGCTGATTTTTTTATAATAATTAACTACCGAGGTGGTTATTTTGTGAAAAAGTTCTATTCTTTTTTTAATCGCAGAAAGAGTCTCGTCTTCTCGCATTAAATCATTTCTGTAGGCGATCCTCCATAATGCCTCTTTATCAGGAACTCTTATAAAGATTGCTCTATCAATATTGTTTCTAAACTTTCGCACCTGATACAATGTTCTGGGAAAACCGTCCAAAATATATCCTCTTTGATATTCATTTTTGGAAAGATACTCCTCCACAATCGGAATCATTTTTTTATCCGGGACCAATATCCCGGCATTAATTGTTTCTTTTATATATCTTCCCAGTCTTGTTTTCTTTTTAGCCATTTCTCGAAGAATATGCCCGGTTGAAAGGTAGGGAATCCCAAGTTGCCTTGACAGCAAGTTTCCCTGGGTTGATTTTCCTGAGCCTTGAATTCCAATTAAAACTAATTTCATATTAGTGTAATTTTTTCTTTTCTTTATGAACTGTGCGTTTTTTGCACTTCGGACAAAGTTTTTTTAATTTGATTCTTTCGGGTTGATTGAGTTTATTTTTTTCCGTTACGTAATTTTGGGCTTTGCAAGTTTCACAAACCAGCCCTATTTTTACCCGCGAACCTTTTTTGGCCATAGATTATTAAAATAAAATTAATAAAACTTATCGTATTTTTTCATCACCATCTGTGCTTCAAGCATTTTAAATGTCTCAAGAACCACCGACACAACAATCAAAATCCCGGTTCCTCCAATAACGATGTTGGCGATACCTGTCACCTTGGAAACAATTGATGGCAAAATGGCAATTATACCAAGAAATACCGCCCCAACACTGGTGATTTTATAAAGAATGGTTTCTAAATATTTCTTAGTTGCCTCACCCGGCCTAATTCCAGGAATAAAACCTCCATATTTTTGAATTTCTTCGGCAATTTTACCAGGACTAAAAACAATTACCGTGTAAAAAAAAGTGAATCCAATAACCAAAATAAAATAAAAAAAATTGTAAAAAAAACCCGAGGGATTAAATAATTTAACTAAAAAGTTAGCGCTTTTTGAGATAAAAGGATTTTTCGCATAAATAAGAAAATTACCCACCAATTGAGGAAAAAGAACAAAGGACACGGCAAAAATTATTGGAATTACTCCTGCCTGGTTTAACTTAAGAGGTAAATAATTAGTCGCTCCTTGATACACTTTTCCGCCTTTTATTCGTTTGGCATAATAAACCGGTATCTTTCGGACCGCCTCATTAATAAAAACCACGGCCGAAACAACCGCCAAACCCAACAAAACAAGAATAATTAAATTAAAAATTAATTCAGAATTGATCGTTAAGGCTGTTTGAGTGAAAACAACCGGAACTCGAGCTACAATACCGGTGAAAATTAAAATTGAAATGCCGTTTCCCAATCCAAATTCAGAGATCAACTCCCCAAACCACATTAAAATATATGTCCCCGCCGCCATAGTTAAGATAAACGATATAAATTCAACAAAATTTAAGTGGGGAATTATTTTTTGGTTTTGTAATAAAACATATATTCCTACTGCTTGGATTGCCGTAATTGGAAGCGTTATAAATCGGGTATATTGGTTAATCTTGGCTCTACCGTATTCTCCTTCCTTAGCCAACTGCTCCAGTTGAGGAAAAATAATCGTTAAAAGTTGAAGGATAATTGAAGCATTAATATAAGGACCTAGTCCTAAAGCCATCACCGAAAAATTAATTAGTGTCCCACCGGAAAAAATATCCAGCAAAGATAAAAATTGATTTTGGGAAAATAAAGCGCGTAGTCGAGATAAGTTAATAACCGAAACCGGCAAAAAAGCAAAGATCCGAAAAATTAAAAATATAAAGAAAGTAAAAAGAATTTTCTTTTTAAGAAGTGGGTCTTTAAATATTGTCTTAATTTTGTCTACGATTGGTTTCATGTAGAAAGAATCTTCCCACCGGCTTGTTCAACTTTTAATTTGGCCGTTTTAGAAATAGGCAATTTAATAATTAATGATTTTTTTAATTCACCACCCGCCAATATCTTAACCCCTGTTTTTTTGGCTTGACTATCTATCAGACGACAACCAATTAATGTTTCAAGAGTGACTTCACTATTAACCGGTAATTGATTTAAACTTTCAAGTTTAATTAACAACGGCTTTGGTTTCGTTGATTTATTTTTTCCTCTTCCTCTTAAAAGAGGATATTTTTTAGTTGATCTATTTTGACCTCCTTCAAACCAAAGTTTAATCTTTTCTCTTGCTTTTTGATGCCTGGTAGTTCCTCTACCTGATTTAGCTCCTTTACCGCTACCAAGACCGCGGCCTAGGCGTTTTTTCTTTTTATGAACAATTTTAGACAAGGATGTTAAATTAACCATAATTAAGGGTTATTTCTTCGTTTTAATTGTTTTAAAGCTTTCATAACCGCATAAGCATTCGTTATTTGATTTCTTGACCTTAAAATTTTACCTGAAGCGTTACTAATACCACCAAGACTTAGAATTGAGCGGACAACGCTTCCGACCTTCAACCCTACTCCGGCAGGGGCTGGTTTTAGGATTAATTTGGCGGCTTTATATTTAACTTTAATATCGTGAGGAAGTGTTGTTTTATAAATTGGGATAGTTACCATATGTTTTTTGGCATAATTAACTGCCTTTTTGATTGCTTGCGGAACCTCAAGTCCTGTTCCCAATCCAATACCAACTTTTCCTTTTTTATCACCGACAGCGACAAGGGCAGAAAAACTAATATAATTACCCCCTGGAGTTTTCTTGGATATTCTTCTTATTAAAAGCACTCGCTCCTCTATTTCTTTATTTTCCCTTTTGAACTGTCTGCCAAATTCTCTCACCATATAAATTTTTGATATTTAATATTTAAATCGTTACTCCTCCCTCTCTCACTCCTTCAATTAAGGTTTTTATTCTTCCTTTATAGCGATAATGTCCTCTGTCAAAGATTAACCGAGCGATTTTCAATTTTAATAACTTTTCTGCTAATTTTAGTCCTGTTTCTTTAGCTCTTTGCGTTTTGGTTATTTTTTGACCAGTCTTATATTTAAGATCATGCTCCGAGGCCACGGTATTCTTTTTTTCCTCATCAATAACCTGGGCGTAAATTCTTTTATTTGAACGAAAAACCTTTAGCACTAAAGGAGGTTTTTCGTTAGATGTTTTTTTCATATTTTGGAATTTCCAATATAGCTTTTATTTTGTTCCGCCAACTATTTTTTCTTTTTTACCCGGTTTTAATTTTATTTTTTCGCCTTCGTATTGTATCCCTTTTCCTTTGTAAGGATCGGGTTTTTTAATTATCCTAATTTGATAAGCAACTTGACCCACCAACTGTTTGTCAATTCCCTTTATAATGATTTTATTAGTACCCTCAACCGAGATATCAATTCCTTCAACTTTCTTAAAAAGAACAGGGTGAGAATAACCAACTTCAAGAACTATGTTTTCTTCCTGTAACTTAACCCGATAACCTGTTCCCACCACCTTAAGTTTTTTCTCCCATAATTGATTAACTCCTGTTACGGCATTAAAAATTAAACTTCTAACTAAACCATGCAACGATTTAGTTTTCTTATCGTTTGATTTTCTTTTTACCCAAATTAAATTATTTTCTCTTGTTACTTCAATTTTCCTAGGAATGCTTACTGACAATTCTCCTTCTTTTCCACTAACGGTTATTAAATGATTTTCTATTTTAATCTGGGTCGACTCCGAAACATCAATGGCTTTCTCACCAATTTTAGACATATCGATACATTTAAAATTTAAAATTTAAAATTTTTTACCATATCTCAAACAGCACTTCTCCTCCTGCTTTATTTTTCTTCGCTTCTTTATCTGTCATCACTCCTTTTGGCGTAGACAATATAGTTATTCCTAATCCGCCTAAAGTTGGTTTTAGATCTTTAGCTTTGCTGTACATTCTTCTTCCGGGCTTTGATATTATTTTAATTTCTGTTAAAGATGGTTCCCCATCTTGATATAAAAGAGAGGCCTCAATTGACTTCTTATCATTATCACTTATCACTTTATAGTCTTTTATATACTTTTCTCTTTTAAATATTCTAATTACCTGCTCCGCGAATTTTGAATATTTAAGATTAACTTTAGCCTTTTTAGCTAAATAACCATTTTTAATTCTAATTGCCAGATCAATAACTGTATTAACCATAAGTTTTAAGTTTTTTCTAATATTCTTTTGGTTACCTTTCCATGGCCTCTAAATGTTCTTGTTGCTGCAAATTCACCTAATCGATGGCCAACCATGGTTTCTGTAACAAAAACTTCAATAAACTTTTTACCGTTGTGAACATCAAAACGATGATTAACAAACTCTGGTGGAATTTGACTAGCGCGGGCCCAAGTTTTAATTGGATTCCGATCGCCGGTTCCTTTCTGTTTCAGCACCTTTATTAATAATTTCTTATCAATATACGGCCCTTTTTTAAGAGATCGACTCATAGTTATTTGTTTTTTTATTGAGGATCATCCTCTTTGAGGATGATCCTCATTTAATTATATTATCAAGATATTTTCATCACGCCAGGTATTTCTCCTTGCAACGCCTTTTCTCGAAAACAAA
>CAYYYW010000030.1:0-11090 GCA_964476245.1 uncultured Gammaproteobacteria bacterium | reverse complement strand
GATATTTTCATCACGCCAGGTATTTCTCCTTGCAACGCCTTTTCTCGAAAACAAATACGGCAAAGGCCAAAACGACGTATATAAGCTCTTGCTCTTCCGCAAAGAGAACAGCGATTTTTATTCCTTGTTTTATACTTTTGTGGTTTTAAAAATTTAACCTCATCTGATTTTTTTGCCATAAATTTAGCGTTTTTTTATAAGTTCAAATGGGATCCCTAATGCTTCAAACAATTTTTTTCCTTCACTGTTTTCTTGACTGCTGGTTACTATTGTTACTTCTAAGCCTCTCACTCTGTCTATTTTATCATATTCAATCTCAGGAAAAAGAATCTGCTCAGAAATGCCAATGTTTAAATTCCCGTGTCCGTCAAGACTCTTCAGAGAAATTCCGCGAAAATCCCTGATTCTGGGAAGAACTATTTTAATCAATTTTTCTAAAAAGTTGTACATTCTTTTGCCACGGAGCGTCACTTTAACACCGATTGGCATACCTTTTCTAATTTTAAACGCCGCTATCGACTTCCTGGCCAAAGCAACAACCGGTTTTTGACCGGTGATTAAAGTTAATTGTTCGCTTACTTTCCCTAAAACATTCTTGTTGGTTACCGCCTCACCCACGCCAACATTAACGACAATTTTAACAATTTTTGGCGCGGCAAAAATATTTTTTAAACCCAATTCTTTCATCAACTTTACCCTTACCTCATTGTTGTAATAATCTTTAAATAACATAGACAAAAAAATAAAATTACAATATACTTTTGCATTTTTTACACACTCTGTGTTTTTGATTTTTTTCTAAGCTATAAGAAATCCTCGTTGTTTTTCCGCACTTAGGACAAACCAGAACAATCTTTGAAACATCAATCGGTCTTGGTATCTCAACTACTCCTCCTTGGGGCATTTTTTCGCTTTTTTTAATATGTTTCTTATAAATATTAATGCCTAAAATCAAAGCTTTGTTTTGTTTTCTATAAACTTTTTCTATTTTCCCCAGTTTTCCTTTATCTTTGCCCAAGGTAATTTTTACTTTATCTCCTTTAATAATTTTCATAGTTTAATATATCTCTGTAGCTAAACTGACAATTTTGCTAAAACCCAAGTCTTTAATCTCGCGAGCTACCGGCCCAAAGATTCTTGTCCCCTTTGGATCTTTTATATCCCTTCCTTGTAAAATTACACAGGCATTGTCATCAAAACGGATATAACTACCATCCACTCTCCGTTTTGCCTTTCGAGTTCTAATCACTAAAGCAAATAATATATCGCTTTTTTTTACTTGGGCGTAGGGATCGGCTTTTTTTACTACGACAGTAATAACGTTTCCAATTTGAGCATATTTTTTATTACCACGGCCGGGTATGCCGATCAAATAAGCTTCTTTTGCGCCGGTGTTATCAGCCACGGTCAATACTGTTCTTAGTTGCAACATATTATTTCCCTATTTTCTCAATTACAAGAAAATGTTTGTCTTTGGAGATTGGTCTTGTCTCCCTAATTTTTATGAAATCGCCTTCTTTTAAATCGAACTTTTCATTGTGGGCCTTAAATCTCTTCTGCCTGCGAATAATTTTTTTATATAAAGGATGACGAAATGTCCTTTCTACCTCAACCACCACTGTTTTCTGCATCTTGGTTGAAACAACTTTACCCTCAAATATCTTTGCTGGCATAATTTTTATAATCTTAGATTAAATTTATAATTACTCTTTTTTAACATTCTGCTTGGTTCTTTTTTTCTCTCCTATCATTGTCAACATTACCGCTAGTTTTTTTCTTTTCTTAACAAGCAAATTGGTCTCCTTTGGTCGATTCACTTTAAAATCAAGCTGTAACTTAGCAATTTCTTTTCTCATTTCATCTTTTTCTTTCATTAATTCCTCAATTGTTTTATTTCTTAGTTCTTCGATCTCTGTTTTTTTCATTTGGTTATTATTTTTGTTTTAACAGATAACTTGCTGGCAACATTTTTCAAAACCATCCTTACTTCGTCCTCAACCAACCCATCGACTTCAAAAAGCATTTTACCCGGGGTCACCGAAGCAACAAAATAAGCTACCTCGCCTTTACCGGCACCCATGGTTACTCCTTGAGATTTTTGGGTATATGGTTTATCAGGAAAAATTCGAATCCAAAATTTACCTGTTTTTCTTGTGGCTCTGGCTAAAATTACTCTCGCCGCTTCTATTTGTCGGTCCTTGATCCATCCGGGCTCTAAGCTTTTTAAGCCAAAACTGCCAAAATTTAAATTACAAGATCTGACGTCTATTTTTCTCCATGTCCCTCTAAATTGTTTCCGATATTTTTGTCTTTTTGGCGCTAACATAATATTATCTTGCTATCCATACCTTCACTCCTATATATCCTGATTTTGTCAACGCTGGATACCTGGCAAAATCAATATCTTCTTTAATGGTAGATAACGAAACAGTGCCTTGAAAATATTTTTCCCGTCTAGAAATAGTTGCCCCACGTATCCTTCCTCCTAATTGAATTTTTATCCCTTTCGCTCCCGCTTCTATTACTCTATTCATTGAACGATGAACTAAAATTCGATGGGGCAAATTTCTTATTAATTTATTAGCAATGTCGGAAGCCACATAATAAGCATTAAGAAATGGTTTTTTTACCGGTTCTATTTTCATTTCAATCTTTATTTTTTCCTTATCTACTTTATCTTTTCCTATCGTATCTACAATTAACTTCTTTACTTCCTCCAAACCCTTACCGCCTCGACCAATAATCATTCCGGGTTTCACCGAATGAATAATCAAAACGATTTTATTGATTGCTCTTTCAATCTCAACTTGCGTAACAATAGCAAATTCAAATTTTTTCATTATTTGTTTTCTCAATTTAATATCTGTCAACAAGCTGTCACGATACGTCTTTTTATTAGAAAACATCCATCGTGAATCCCAACCTGAAACAACGCCTAATCTTAAACCCTTTGGGTTAACTTTTTGGCCCATAAACTTGCGGCTTTTTTTTAATTTTTAATTTCTCATTCTCTATCACGGTTAAAGTAATATTAATATGAGATGTTCTTCTTTTGTAAGGCTTCATTGTTCCCCGACCACCCGGTCGAAATCGCTTCAAAGAACGACCGGTTCCTACCGACAAAAGCTTAAATCTTAACAAATTTTCATCAATTTTGTGATTGTTTTTTGCGTTGCTAACCGCCGATTTAATTGCCTTTAATAAAACTTTAGCACCTCTTTTTGGACTATACAAAAGAGCGTCTAAGGCATCTACCGGTTTCATTTTTTTTACGTCATCAATAATAAAGCGAATTTTTTTAGATGAAACTCCTATACGTTTTATATTTGTCTTAATTTCCATTTTTATTTCCTTCTTTTAATAATTAATTTATTACTCCATTTTCTTTTTTCTCTAGTTCTTGTTCCTCTGGCTGATTTTCCCCATGGGGTTTTCGGAGGCATACCTTCTCCTGACTTTCCCTCGCCTCCACCATGAGGATGGGACCTGGGATTTTGCGCTACACCACGTACCGTTGGTCTTATACCCATTAAACGTTTTCTACCTGCTTTGCCTATCTTCTCCAGCTTATGCTTAATGTTGCCTAATTGACCAATAGTTGCATAACAATCTAATGAAATTTTTCTGATTTCTTTCGAAGGAAATTTAATTTGCGCATATCGTTCATCCTTAGCCGCAATAACGGCATATCCTCCCGCGCTTCTTATCAATTTACCACCTTGATTAGGATAAAATTCAATATTATGAATTGAGGTGCCTAAAGGAACACTCCTCAACTTCATAGCGTTACCTATTTTAATTTCTACCTTCTCGCCGGCGCTTACGGTGTCACCAACTTTTAATCCTTCCGGCTGTAAAATATATCTTTTCTCGCCGTCGGTATATTGAATCAAAGCAATATCAACCGTTCTGTTTGGATCATATTCTATCCTTAATACTTTTGCTTCTATGTCTTTCTTGTCTCTTTTAAAATCAATCAGACGATAATATCTTTTTTGTCTTCCGCCTTGATGACGCATGGAAATTTGTCCTGATGCATCTCTGCCTGAGTGTTTTTTTAAAATTTTACGTAACCGTTTTTCCGGTCTTTGTTTTCTTTTGGTAATTTTTGTTTTCATAGTATTACGTTTGTGGGAAAAGATCTATTTTGCCTTTTTTAACTTTAACGTAAGCCAATTTCTCATCAGATTTTCTTTTTTCTTTCATTCGTCTACCCAACCTTCTTATTTTTCCTTTTCTTACCGCCGTGTTCACTTCTGAAACCTCAACGGAAAAAAGTTTTTCTACCGCTTTTCTTATTTGATGTTTAGTTGCGTATTTGTTTACTTCGAAAAGATAGTTAGAGTCTTTTGCCTCTTTTAAAGCCTTCTCGGTAATCTTGGGCCTAATTAATATTTGATTAATTTTCATTCAATGAAACTCCGCTTCGGCGGATCAGAACTGGTAATGCTTCTTTGGCAAAAATTATTTTGCGCGATTTAAGTATTTGATAGGCATTTATTGAGCCGACCTCATCAAGTCCCACGTTTTTTATATTACGCACCGCGAAAGAAAGATTTTCCGATTCTTCTTTTGGACACACTAAAAAAACTGATTTTTCTTTATCTAATTTTAGATTTTTCAATATTTTAATAAATTCTTTTGTTTTGGGTTTTGTTTTTAAAAGACCCTCTACAAAACAAATTTTGCCTTCGCTTAATCTTTGTGATAGGACCGAAAAAAACACCTTTCGTCTTTGTTTTTTGTTCATTTTCAAAGAAAAGTCTCGTGGCTTAGGACCGTGAGCAATACCGCCTCCGACAAAAATCGGGGCTTTAATAGCGCCGTGTCTTGCTCTACCTGTCCCTTTTTGTTTGTATATTTTTCTGGTTGAGCCTATGACTTCACCTCTTGTTTTAGTTGATTGAGTTCCTTGCCTTTGATTAGCTAAATAAACTCTGACGTATTGGGCCAAAAGACTTTTGGAGGCCTTCACCGAAAAAATTTCTTTTGGCAAATCAATGTTTCCTATCTCTTTTCCTTCTATGTCATAAACCGGAGCTATTAACCCTTTTTTAACGATTTTTTTCTTTACCCTGCTACCTCGCTGCTCTGCGGTGGCCTTACGTTTCAGAGTAATTTCAGCGGGGTTTACCTGTCCTTTTTTCTCAACTGGTTTCTCTTCCTTATTCTCTACTTTTTTTTCTGGTTTACTTACTTTTTTCATTTTCAATTTTTAATTTTTAATTTCCAGGAGTCCTCCCCTTGTTCCCGGAACCAAACCCTTAACTACTAATTCATCTTCTTTCGCCTCGACCACTTTAAGATTTTTAATGATTACCCTGTCTCCACCCATCCGGCCGGCCATTCTTTTACCTTTGTACACTCTTCCCGGGGTAGTTGTCTGCCCAATAGATCCAGGCGCCCGTTCTCGATCTGATTGGCCATGGGTTCTTGGTCCTCCTTTAAAATGATGTCTCCTTACCACTCCCTGAAAACCCTTGCCTTTTGATTTTCCTGTAACATTAACAAAATCTCCTTTTTTAAAAAACAGCGACGGAGTTATTTCGCTACCAACAAAGATTTCTTTTTCATTAATCTTGATTCCCTTTTTTCCATCTTTTTCAATTATTGTTTCTTTTTTTTCCAATCTAATTTCTTTTAAAAAACGAAGCGGGGTTTTAATCCCCGCTTTTTTTAGTTGGCCTAAAACTGGTTTTTGGATATTTTTTCTTAAGCCAAAACCTAAAAGGACGGCAAAATATCCGTGCTTTTCTTCCTGCTTAATATCAATAAGATAACAAGGTGAGGTTTTTATATGAGTCGCCGGGATCCTTTCACCCTTATCATCAAAAGTTTGTTCTTGTTCTCCTTTCTTTCCTAAAATAAAACCTGACATAGCAAAAAAAAAGCCCCAGATTGGGGCTTTTTGGAATCGCCAATCTGACGACACTAATTTAAAAATTAATTGTCTGATAAATTTTCTTTATCATTGAAGGAAATTATATAACATTAAATTGCTATCGTCAAGGATTGAAGTTGTGGGTAAGAATCCTTCAATGCCACCCTACAGGTGATAAAAGAATTCTGCCACCCGTAGGGTGGATTATGGTTTCATGAAATATAAAGATATTGCTGTTAGAAAAAAACCAAAGATTTGGGAATTTATCCCTTGGCTGTCATCTTACACAGCTCAAGCAATTTATCCTAATATCTTCGTCTCTAATGAAGTATATGAAGATTTGCAAAAGCCAAAACCAAATCCTAGATTTATTGCCGCCTTAGAACACGAAAAGAAGCATATTGAAAGACAAAAAGAACTGGGATTTGTCAAATTCGGGATAAACTATTTTTTTTCTCCGAAATTTCGCTTTCAAGAGGAACTTCTAGCTACTAAGGAGGGAATGAAATATCTCAAAAAAAATAAACTGACTTTTGATACAGATAGAAGTGCCAAATTCTTATCTTCTTGGCTCTATTTTTGGATGGTGCCATACAAAAAAGCGAAAAAAGAACTAACTAAAGCTTGGGAGAAGATAAAATAAAATTCCACGCTCAAAAGCGAAATAAAGCAGAAAAACTCAATTAATTGATTAATTAAGTTTAAAAGTTGAAAAGGGTAACATAAACATTTCGATTATTTAAATAATCGAAAAAAGGCAGTCATCGGGCCTATGGGACAGCGTGATATATTCCACTGCAGCACTAGAAGCATCTACCCAGGTAGGATTTCGGAACACAAAATCCTAAGCCACCCCGCTAAACGGAATTGATTCATAAATATAACAAAATATATGTTTTAATAATTATAGAGCTATCTGCAAACCCCACGGTTGTAAACGGTTGTAAAATTACGAAGACACTTCGTATAATAACGAGCTATATACAATTTAGAAAAAATCTAATAACATTTACATAGTATTTGAGATTTGCAGCTTTTATGAAAATAGTTAATCGAAAAAATATTAAACCAATTGAAGATGCCTGTGGTAAATTACAGGAACTATATAACTCAAAAAATTTAAGTTTGTCTTATTCTGTAATAAATAATAGCTCCAAACCCCACAAACATAAAAAAATGGAAGAAGTTTATTTCGTTGTGAAAGGAAAGGCTAAATTTAAAATTGGAAATAGTATTTTCCCAATCCGGGCGGGTGATGCTTTTTCAATACCAAAGAATGAGTATCACAATATCCAAGACGTTGAAAAAACAGTTGAATTGGTAGTGGTCACTAATCCTAAATTTGATCCTAGCGATTTAATTTACCCCAGCACCAGTCCCGCTGAGCGGGACGGTGCGGGGTTTCGCACTCTGAATACCCGAAGTGGTTGATGCCCCGACCGTAAGGTCGGAGAGTGCTTCACTAAGAACAAA
Organism: uncultured Gammaproteobacteria bacterium; assembly: GCA_964476245.1. Taxonomy (GTDB): domain Bacteria; phylum Patescibacteriota; class Microgenomatia; order UBA1406; family HO2-37-13b; genus CAYYYW01. The sequence goes on along the minus strand of CAYYYW010000030.1, from coordinate 3,736 downwards.
CTATGGTGAAAATTGTCAAAGTATTAGAGGTTAACGTTGAGATTTAGCTGAATTATGAAAAAAATTCGTATAAAAACGAGTTGCATGAAATTGCTATAGAAAATTTTTTACAACTTATTAGCAAAAATATGGATAACAACAAAGTCACAAAAAAATTAGATGGAGCAAATATGGACATAGATTTATTTACTAATGAAAAAAACATTCATTGGAAGCAAGATAAATGTCCTTGGAATGAAGTAGATGGAAACAATAAACACAAATGTGCTGTAAAAAATGTTTCGATATGTCCATATTTTTGCGGTATTGAATATTTAGATAAAGTTCTTTGTTGTTATCCTCACAAGAATCCTTACAAAGGAAAGGAATAAAATTTTGCCCTTCGCAACTTCTTTTATCCGCCAACCGTTATGAATTTGCCGCCCCAGACTACGCTGTCTCTTTCATTAAGACTACGGAAGACCAAGAGAACTACGTAGGGCAAACAAAAAAATCATTATATTGATAAGTAGTAAAACCACGTTTGACGTGGTAAAATTGCTTCAAAATGGACAACTCGGTTGAAGAAGTAAAAAAAAGAATTGACATCGTTGATTTTATTGGAGGTTTTGTCGCTTTAAAAAAATTCGGAAGAAACTTCAAAGCACCCTGTCCTTTTCACCAAGAAAAAACTCCCTCTTTTATCGTTTCTCCCGAACGCCAAATTTGGCACTGCTTTGGCGCCTGCCAGGAAGGCGGCGACGTAATTAAATTCTTAATGAAGTGGGAAAATATCACTTTTTATGAGGCTTTAAAAGAATTGGCTGACAAATTAGGTATTAGGTTAAAAAAAACCGACCTTGAAGACAGGACCTGGAAAAAGAAACAAAGATTCTTTACCATCAATAGTCTAGTTGGCGAGTTTTATCACTATCTTCTAACCAAACACAAAATTGGAGAAAAAGCTTTAGACTATCTTAAAAATAGAAAAATCAACCGCAAAATCATTGACACTTTTATGCTTGGCTATTCTCCTTCATCCTGGGACTCTTTACTAAAATTCTTGAAAAAAAAGGGCTTTGGAGAAGAAGAATCTCACGAAGCCGGGCTTTTGGTAAAAAGCGGACGAGGCGATTTCTATGATCGTTTCAGAAAAAGATTAATGTTTCCCCTCAAAGACCCCCGAGACAACACTTTGGGTTTCTCGGGCCGAATCTTGGGTAAAGAAGGCGAAGCAAAATACATCAATACTCCGGAAACACCGATTTATCATAAGAGAGAAACTTTTTTTGGAATTAATCTTTCAAAAGACGCCATCAAAAAAAATAATCAGGCAATTTTAGTCGAGGGAGAATTTGATATGATTTCTTGTTTTCAGGAAGGAATCGCAAACGTCGTCGCGGTAAAAGGCTCGGCAGTTACCAAAGAACAACTGATGCTTCTCAAACGCTACACCAATAAGATTGTACTTTCTTTAGACGCTGACTTTTCCGGTGAAGAAACAACTAAAAGAGCCATTGTTGACGCGGAAAATTTAGATTTTGACGTTTCGGTAGTCACTTTTGATTTTGCTAAAGATCCTGACGAAGCAATTAAAAAAGATTCTGAAATGTTTAAGAAAATTGTCAAAAAACCAATTCCTATCTATGATTTTATTATTGATTTATCCATTAAAAAAAATAAAGGACAGGATGCTTTTTCAAAAAAAAATATCGGCAACGAAGTAATTCCATTTATCGCCAATATTAAAAACCCAATAGTTCGATCATATTATGTAAAAAAATTAGCCGAAGTTCTTGAGGTAGAAACTTACGCAATTGAACTTTTAATTAAAAAACAATTATACAAGCGGAAAGCAAAACAACAAGTCGTTCTTATAAAAAAAAGCTCGGAGAAAGACCGATATCAACTTTTACAAATGTATGTTTTGAGTCTAATTTTTCAAAGCGAAAAACCATTTACCATGTTGGAAAAAATTTTTAAGATTTTAGATGAAGAAGATTTTTCCACCGTCTCTTACAAAAAATTATTACAGCGTTTTTCTAATTTCAAAACCGCCAGCCCCGATCTTCAATCAAATCAAGAGAATTGGCAGGAAAAATTTGCCTCATTTCTACCCAGTGAGCTTATTCCCGTCTTTAATGAACTAACTCTTTTTGATATCGCTATTTTTGATCAAAATATTTTAGAAAAAGAATTAGAGAAAATAATCTGCGAATTTAAAAGACTTTCTTTAAAAAGAAGAATAAAAAATAAAATTGATGATGTTCCTGAAGTAAAAAGATTGGCCAAGCTTCTCTCTGAGATGGAAAAAAGATTAATTGTTTTATAAAACCACCTTAAAGTGGTAAAACCACGCTTAGCGTGGTAAAATTGTAAGATGACCATTCAAAAAATCCCAAAGAATATCAAAGAACTTCTTAAACAAGGTGAAGAAAATGGTTTTATAGTCCAAGATGACATTTTCTTTATTTATGCCGACCCAGAACATCATATTCGAGAGATTGATAACTTTTTCAACCAGGCGATGAAAAAAAATATTGACATCTTTGAAAATGTATCAACCAGAGAAGAAGAAGATGCCAAAAAATCAGTTGAAGAATTAGAAAAGGAATTAAAACAAATTGTTTCTATCAGGCATGGAGAATCGCTTGATCCGATAAAAATGTATTTAAAAGAGATTGGGCAGCACCCTCTCATAAAATTTGAAGAAGAAATTGATTTGGCCAAACGTTATGAACAAGGCAGCGCCGAGGCACGAGATAAATTAATCAGGTCTAATCTTCGTTTGGTTGTTTCTATCGCTAAAAAATATTTAGGTCGACGTTTGTCTTTTTTGGATCTTATCCAAGAAGGAAATCAAGGATTAATAAAAGGAGTGGAAAAATATGATTGGCGACGAGGTTATAAATTTTCCACCTATGCCACTTGGTGGATAAGACAGGCAATTACCCGAGCCATTGCCGACCAATCAAGAACCATCAGAATTCCTGTTCATATGGTTGATCATATTAATCGTTATTACAAAACTCAAAGGAGGCTGGTACAAAAATTAGGGCGTGATCCAACTAAAAAAGAAATTGCTAAAGAAATGGAGGTTAGTGTTGATGCTGTAGAAAATTTAATTAAGATTTCCCAACACCCAAAATCTTTATCTACTCCAATTGGGGACGATAAAGAAACGACCCTAGAACAATTTGTGTCTGATAAAAACCAACTGTCTCTTTATGACAAAGTTTCTAAAGAATTTTTAAAAGATTACTTGCAGGAAGTTCTCGAAACTCTTTCCGATCGAGAAAAAAGAGTTTTAATTATGAGATTCGGTCTTGATAACGGAAAACCTAAAACCTTAGAAGATGTTGGCCAAGAATTCAAGGTAACTCGCGAAAGAATCCGCCAGATTGAGGCTAAAGCTATCCGCAAACTCCGTCACCCAACCCGAGCCAAAAAACTTAAGGACTTTGTTGAATAAAACGGAATATTTAAACTCTCTTTCAATCTTCTGTTTCAATCGTTTAATTAATCGGACAATTGTCGGTGGTTTGTTGATAAAATACTCAACTTTTTAGAAATTAGAAATTGGTTGTTAGAAGATAGTTACGTAGTTGTGGAAAATTGAGATTGGAAATTAGTTTCGGCAACTTGACAGGTTGGATTTCGAGTGGGCCTTTAATTTAAAAGTTGAATTTTTATATTTTCTTTGATGATATAATTTACTCATGCAACTCACCAAATCCCAAAAACAAGCGGTTGAATA
>CAYYYW010000029.1:0-11441 GCA_964476245.1 uncultured Gammaproteobacteria bacterium | reverse complement strand
ATAAAGTTATAAAGTTCACTCTATTAAACGAGAAATCAACTTAACAGGGTAAATTTGTTAACTAAATATGTTTGAATATATTCAAATCGTTCCATTAATTTACTGCGTTCGTCCATTGGTACAAAAGGTCGCATGTCAGTTTCAAATTCTTTCTTAGATATTTGTTTTATTGAATTCAATAATTCTGTATTTGTATAGTTTGTTTTTTGGTAATACTTTAGCTTTTCTTTAACTAAATCATTGTTTATGGGTATACCCTGTGAGATCAGAAACCAAAGATCAAAAAGATCTCTCCCCTTTTTCCTCGTTAAAAGAGCTCTAATTTTTTCGGCACATATTTCCTCGCTCGAAAGATGATAAATAAAGGAAGTAAAAATAACGGGATATACCGTATCAAATGTTGATCTGCTTGGTTGAAGCACTTTTTCTCTAAATGAAAAATCAAGATTAATAAACGTTACATAAGGCAGGATATCACGAATAGCAGTTATTAAAAATCGTTTACCGGTAATAGTTTTTCTTTCTTTAAAGGAGAACTCCCCTTCTTTCACAAACTCTTTAAATACTGAATTGATAAGTGATAAAAATTCGTCCTCAGAAGAAGTAACCGTAAAATCTAAATCTTCAGAAAATCTTGAAGCACCGAGTAAAAAATGAATAGCAGTTCCTCCCTTAAAAAACACTTGAGAACTTTTTTCATATCTATAAAGTTTGTTCAAAAAAAGGATTTGTAGATATTCGCGGTAAACTGTTGATTCGTTAGTTTTAAACTTACGAGCAAATGAATTGATTTGATCTTTCGTAATCATATTATATTTATTAAATTTGTGATCGTTTTTCTAAATTGGTTTGTTTGGGGATATTTTAAGGTATATGATTTAAGTTTTGATCTATTAATTAATGATAGATCGTATTCCTCGAGATGAATTTTTTTTATACCTTTTGAAGAAAGATAAAGTTGGTCGGCAAGCGCTTTTTCTTTGTCAGCAATAAGATAATTATTGGTTTTTATGTAACCCCAGAAAAGAGTTTTTTTAAGATGATAATATCCATATTCTTTTCCATTGAACTCTTTTGATCGAGTTTGCCCAAGAGTGGCGCTTGTTATTTCATATGGGAACTGTGAAAGAATGCCATAATAACTTAAGGCAGTTTCAAATGATACATATGAAGGTTCATATATAAAATTAGCCAATGCAAATTCGCTGTAAGAATATTTTTTCAAAACATATTTATTTCGTTCTATTTTGGTCAACACTCCGCTTTCTATCAAACGATTGACGATTTTGAACAGAGAGCCTGATCTATCTATGTCCAAATGCTCTCGTAATGTTTTAAGCGTGAATAATTGGATAGATGATTCGTATATTTTTTTAGTTAAAAGACTCATGTCATACGTTTTCATATACTATCAATCTTAGAGAGTTTACACAATCTTGTCAAGCGGGTTTTTTGGGCCGCGCCAGTTGAAAATAACAATTTTCATATTTAATATTTGTATACCACCAAATCTTTGGGTTGAATTAATTTTTTGTGCGGTTTTTTGTAATAGCGAAGAATATTTTTGCGGTAAAGTATGGCCAGGGTATCAATTAAGATGCCATAGATTGATCGAAAGGTGGCGGCTGAAGTGATTGAGTTTAGGTCATAGTTGAGTTTTATTGGCGCTTCGTAAATCCGATTAAAACCAACCGTGTCCGAAACAACCAGCATCTCAAGATCTCCGGCAAATTTTTTCTCAACCAAACGAGGAAGAACTTTTTCCAAAACTTTTTTTTTGAATATTTTTATGCCTGCTTGGGTATCATGGATTTTTATGCCAAAAAGAAGTTTAACTATATAATAATAACCGTCGCTAAGGATTTTTCTGATCAGGGGATAATTTACCTGTGAGGCCAGGTGTCTTTTTGAACCAACGATAATATCGGCATTATACCATTCCATGTGCTCAAGAAGCATTGAAATGCCGTTGGGGTCAATTTCCATACCCGAATCAAGAAACATCACATAATCTCCTTTGGCATGACTCATCCCCAGTCGAATGGCATAACTTTTGCCCTGATTGTCTTTATAGCATAGAACTTTGACTTTAGCAATTTTTGCCTTTTTTATCTTTTCATATGATTTGTCCAACATTCCATCAACAACGACAATAATCTCATAATCATAGCGGATCTCATCAATAACGGCTTTTATCTGTTTAAGATTTTTTACAATTATTTTTTCTTGCTTATAAACAGGAATGATCAGACTTAAAAAGTGAGAGTCTTGTTTTATGTCCATTTTTTTATATTATACAGGCTTGTTGCATAATTCGCTCAAACGTCATTCTGGTAAGCCCCGACGTTACGTCGGGGCGCATCCAGAATCTAACTATCGATTCTGGAGTCGTCGTCCCGCCTGAGTCGGGACTCCTCCCCAGAATGACAAAGCTAGACTAATTATCCAACAAGCGTATTATATATTTTCTCCCTTTCTTGACATAAAATAAGCGATTAAATAGATGGTGGTCATCGCCGCGGAAAAGATTATATTCAAGCGCATAATCTGTATCAACTGTCTTGGAATCAAGAATAAAAACAGAATATAAAATGGGATAAAAAGAGCTAAAAGAAGAGCCAGACGGCTTTTCTTAGCCAAAAAATAATAATTGATAAAGCTGATGGCAGCATAAAAAGAACCGAAAATACTAGCCAGGCTTAAATAGGGAATAGCCGCATTAAATTTATTGCCAAATAAGATACCAATTATAACCGGGGCGAACAGGGAATAACCAATAAAGCTCACCAAACCAACAATAGTCAAAAACATTAGCAAGGTCATTAAAGTTTTATTATTTTGGGCGGGATCTTTTTTGCTGGCAAAGAAAACGAAACTTATCGAAGATAAAGGAGAAATAATGTAAAGAATGATTTTGGCAAATAAAGACCAAGAGCTATATATTCCTGCGTCAGTGGCTAAAAAAAACTTTTTTACAAAGATGACATCAAGATTATTAAATAAAATTAATGAAAGCATAGAAATGCCGGTTATAAAAACTTGAGGACGAGTCAATATATTAATCAAACGCCGTTCAATCTGAACTGTGGGTTGGAATTGGATTTCTTTTGTTTTTTGATGAAAAAAGAACTTGGTAACTACCATAGTCATTAGGGAAGAGAGAGACAAAAACAAAATCACCGTGACTAATCCATCAATCCCAACCGCAACCAGGATAGGACCTAAAAGCTTGATGATCGCCATTCCAACTTGGATAACAGAGAATAAAAAAAAGAAGCGCAGTCCCTGAAAAGCAGCGCTATAAAATGATGAAAGGAACGATAATATTATTAAAGGAAAAAAAATATAAGCGGTAATATTGGAGAGGTTGGTAATTCGCGGAATAATCGGCGTCAATAAAAAGGCAATTATTATCAAGAACCACCAGTTATTTATTTTCAGCCAAAAAAAATCCTCCAACGATCGAGCGTAAGTTAATCTATTCTTAACCGAACTTACTTTCTGAATGATTAGCGTGGTTAAAACGGCAATCGGCACCGCGGTAATACAAAGATAAGAGAATAAAGTTGATATTTCCCCAAACCCCGAAGGCCCAAGCAGCCGAGCGGCTAAGAAATTGAAGAAATAATTCAAAATGTTAATCAATGTTGAAGAAATGGTTAAGAAGACACCGCCCCGAAAAAATTCATTTTTCCAATGTTTCTTGGCCTTTTTTAGCATTAAGAAATTATACTACGAAGAAAGTTTACAAACTCACGCCGGCGTCACGGCTGATAAGTTTATTGACTGGTTCAAAAGCCACTGCGTTTGTACTTTTGTTAGTATTTTCGCGGGCTTTTGCTTGTATTTTTGAAGGCATTTCTTGACTGATAGGATTGGGCGTACCCCAAGATCCTTTAGCTCTTCCCGCCCACTCATTTGAGAAATCGGAGGGCATACAATCATTAATTGCTTTAACAGCAAAATAATACATCCGTCCTGGAACAAGATGGTCTACCGTAAATTCATTTGAATCGTGGTTGCCTACTTTTGGCGCTCCATAAATATAGTTTCCCGAACTTAACCCAAAAGCGATAAGATAATGAGTTGCCCTTCTGGCTATATGCCAGCGAAGGATTACCTCACCGGCTTTTTGAGCTTTTGGCAAAAGCCGATGCCATGGTTCATACAAAACCGGAGTTTCCGGAACTTCCGCTGTGCATCGTGGAGTATCCGTAGTACTACCCGTTATAGTGCTCTCCGAAGTGCCGTATGAAGCCAACACCGCCTTTTTTCCAACGACGATGACTGTTAATAGAAATAAAGAGAAAATAATTTTCAATTTCATACTTAATATAGATACTAAAACAAATTTTATTTTTTGTCAAGAGGCAATACAACTCCCTGAATTGCCTTGTTCTCAATTTCCACAGCCGGCGGCGGAATCGCCTGCTGAAGAAGCCTCATCTGTTTTGGAAAACGAAACGGCAACTTCATCCTTGGAAATATCCTGGCTGCAAAATTCCGGTTTTTCATTGCTGCCGCAACAAACAATTTCTTTTATGGCATTAGGCACTCGACCGCCAAAATCAAACTCGGAAACAGTTTGTTTTTCATTAAGTAATAAGGCGGGCGAGCCACTAACACTAAATTTGTTGGCCAAATCAAAATCAGCTTTAGCGTATTTTATGCCTCGGCTAACATCATCTACACAAGCTTTAAGCTGGGTTGAGTTAACACCTGAAGTTGTCAAACAACCATCGCTTTTACCCTCTTGCATATAACAGGAAACATACGACCAATACTTATCTTTTTGTTCTTCTCTGATGCAAATTTGCCTTAAGTTCTCCTGGGCTTCTTCATCACCGTGCATAGCTGTTATTTTGTTGTTTTCAACACTACCAATGTATTTAACCTTTAAAAAGGAAGAAATCGCCGGTATTTCCTCAATCGCCTTTTTAAAAACTCGCTGCATCTGAACACCGTATGGACATTGAGAAACAACAAAAGCAACCAAGCTTGACTTTTCTGATTTTGGCAAATCAGCGCAGGTTAATTTTTTAGCTGGCGCCTGACTTGGCGATTGCGTTGTTGATAAACTATCTAATTTTACTCCTGAAGTAAATAATATTTTTCCATCCTTAGTAATATAGGAAGTATATTTTTGAGCTTTATCGTCTGCGCCTAATTTTAAATCAAATTCAATAACTCCGTTTGTTTCCTTAATATTTTCAATGGCAACTTTTGTTTTGCTGTCATTTACTATTTTTTTTACCGCTTCAGGAATAATTTTGTTTTTAAAATTGCTAACTTGGTTTTTGGAATAAATTTTAAAAAGCAAAAATCCAGCGACGGAAACTAAAGCAAGAATTATAAAAATTTTAATTTTTGAAGGTTTTAAAATACTGACATTAACTTTCTTTTTAGGTGATGAATGAGTTGAGGTTTTTGTAAGTTTTTTCATAATAGTAAAAAATATAAATAAAAAAAATGGTTTTGTCAAACGTAAATTAATATATGTTACACAAGAATAGAAATGTCGTATCTTAGAGAGCGATGATTGTAATAATTCCTCTAAGGTGTCATTCCCTCGGAGGAGGGAATCCAGACTTTAATTACCTTATTTAAAATGAAATTCATAGACTGGATCCCCGTCTTCACTGGGATGACGCAAAAATATTAAAAACACGACATTTCTATTCTTGTTTGACAACGTAAATTAATATAAGTTGTGATTTTTAGCAAATCGATCAATTCTATCAAAAGCTTTATGAATCATCTTTGGGTTGGTTGCAAATGACATTCGGATGTGGCCCTCGCCTGATGGGCCCATTGGGCTTCCAGGAATGGTGATTATCTTAGCTTCATCAACTAATAATTTAGCAAATTCTAAAGATGATAATTTAAAACCTATAGTTTTGGGGAAAACATAATAAGCACCGTCTGGTTTATGATACGAAAATAATTTAGATAAGTTGTCTAATCTTTCACAAATAGCCAGACGACTTTTCCTAAATTTTGCTTTAAACTCTTTCATTGCCCGTTCCCCTCGTTTATCAGATAAAGCAGCAATAACCGCCACAATTGACGGTGTCGGTGGACTAATACTGAAATAAACATGGACATCATTAATTTTTTTAATTATTTCTTTATTAGCATATACATAGCCAATTCTCCACCCGGTCATGGCAAATTCTTTAGAAAAACTTTTACAGAGAATAAGATTATCTCTCAATTCTGGAATTTTTACAGGACTAAAAAGCTTTTTATCGTAGGTAAGAAATTCATAGGCTTCGTCTAAGACTAAAATTAAGTTATGATCAAGAACGAGTTTGGCAAGACTTTTAACTTCTTGTTCTGAAAGTATAGTACCGGTTGGATTGTTTGGGTTTGTTAAAATAATCGCTTTTGTTCGTTTGGTTATTGATTTTTTAAGTTTTTTTATATCTAAAGACCATCTATTCTCTTCATCAAGCGATACAAATACCGGTTTCGCTTGAGCAAGATGAATCTGCGATAAATGGAGAGGATAACTTGGATCAAAATAAATAACTTCGTCGCCTTTTTCTAAAAAAACCATTAAGGCTGAAAATAAAGCGCCTATTCCCCCAACTGTTAAATATAACTCGTTAATTTGCGGTCTAAACCCGTAAATTTTTTCCATTTGAATAGCTATTAATTCTTTTAGTTGATTTTCTATTTGCGGACTGGAATACATCCCAACAGAAAGGTCTTTTTTTGATCGTTCATACAGATAATCATAAATAAATGAAGGTGTTGGAAATAAAGGGGTGCCTTGGCCTAAAGAGATTACATCCTTGTATTTTGACGCGTATTTCATCATAAATCCAATACCAGAACTTGGTACGTCAATAACTCGTTGGGCAAATCTGTATTTTGTCATATGGATAGATTATAATAAAATACCCATGAAAAATCATCAAAATAAACTCCGTTTAGTTGAATTTGAATCAACTGACCACATTACTCTGCCTGCCTTGCTTTATGAACCCTTAAACAAAACCAACAAGGTGGCTATTTTTCTACATGGTAATGGCAACTCGTCGGTTTTTTATGCTGTCAAACAAATGAATGTTTTAGCTGACCATCTTACTCAAAAAGATATTTCTCTTTTTTCTTTTAATAATCGTGGCGCCCACTATTTTCATAAATTAAAAAGAATAAAAAACGGGATTGAAGAAGATTTAAAACTGGGCACTGCCTACGAATTAATCAAAGACTGTCTTTATGATATCGACGGGACGGTAAATTATTTATCTAAATTGGGATATAAAACTTTCTATTTAATAGGTGAATCAACCGGAGCCAATAAAATAGTCGTTTATCATTACTATAAACCTAAAAACAAAATTGAGAAATACGTTTTATTAAGCGGCGGGGACGATACAGGATTGTATTACCAATCTATGGGAAAAAAGAAATTTTACTTAGCCCTAAAAAAATGTCAGGTCGAAATCAAAAAAGGAAACGGAATAAAATTAGTGCCAAAATATTTAGTTGATTATTTATTTTCGTATCAATCGCTTTACGATACCATTAACCCCGATGGCGATTATAATATTTTTCCCTTCAATGAAGTTTTCCACAATCTCAAATTGTCAAAAAAACCTCTTTTTCGGGAATATAAAACAATTAATAAACCAACTTTAGTTGTTTACGGTGAAAACGATGAGTATTGTTACGGGGATGTTCCAAAATGTGTGAAAGTATTAAAAAAGGACTGTCCCAATGCTAAATTATTTACCTTTAAAATCGTAAAAAACGCCGATCACGGCTTTAACGGCAAAGAGGAAGAATTGGCGAAAATTGTCAGCCAGTGGTTATGAAATAATTCAAAACTTAATTAATTGATTAATTAAGTTCGTTCTTAATTTAAATTTACTTTTTTTCTTTATTGCTTTTTTTATTAACTTTCTTCTCTAAGGTAATAAATTGAGATTTATTGTTATGAAAGACTAAGGCCTCTTTGAATACTTGATCCATGTGTTCCACATAAATGAATTTCAAATCTTTTAAAACATATTTGGGAATATCTTCTAAATCTTTCTTATTATCCTTAGGTAAGATCACTTTTTTAATACCGGCTCTGTGGGCCGCAATAACTTTCTCTTTAATACCGCCTATTTCCAAAACCCTTCCTCGTAAAGTAATTTCACCTGTCATTCCTACATCTTTGTTGACGGGAGTTTTGGTTAAAGAAGAAACCATGGCTGTAGCAATGGCAATCCCGGCCGAAGGACCATCCTTAGGAACTGCTCCTTCTGGTACATGAACATGAAGATCTAAATGATTATAGAAATTAGTCATTAAACCAAACGCTTTCCAACGGGACCTGACATAACTTAAAGCCGCCTGACAAGATTCTTTCATTACTTCTCCCAAATGTCCCGTCAAGGTCAAATTTCCTTTTCCCGGCATCTTTGCCACTTCAATAAATAAAATATCGCCCCCTGCCTGCGTCCAAGCTAAACCAGTGCAAATACCAACGGTGTTTTTTTCCTCAATCATCTGCGAAGAATATTTAAAAGGACCAAGATATTTTCGAACATCAGAAACACCAACGGTTTTTTTACCGCTGCCGTTTTCCACAAATTCTCGCGCTATTTTTCTAAAAATGGCAGCAACCTGTCGTTCTAATTCTCTTACGCCTGCCTCCCTTGTATAACGACGAATAATCAATCGCAAAACATCATCTATCACGTTTACTTCCTTATCAGATAAACCATGAGCTTCTAGTTGTTTTTTTACCAAATAATTTTTTCCGATGTTAAATTTCTCATCCTCGGTGTAACCGGGAAAATGAATTACTTCCAAACGATCTAAAAGCGCATCAGGAATGGTATCTAAAATATTAGCCGTAGTAATAAACATTACGTTAGAAAGATCAAAATCCACCTCTAAATAATGGTCGGAAAAAGAATGATTTTGCTCCGGGTCTAAAGCTTCAAGAAGAGATGACGAAGGATCCCCTCGATAGTCGCGACCAATTTTATCAATCTCATCAAGCATAAAAACTGGATTTCTGGTTCCTGCCTGTTTAATTCCTTGAATCATCCTTCCGGGTAAAGCACCAACATAGGTTCGTCTATGTCCTCTAATTTCCGCCTCATCACGAATACCGCCCAAAGACATTTTCACAAACTTTCGACCAAGAGCTCGAGCAATTGATCGACCCAGCGATGTCTTGCCTACGCCAGGAGGGCCGACAAAACATAGTATTGTTGGTTGTTTATTCTTGCCTTTTTTTTCGTTTAATTTTTCTTCGGGTTGAGTTTTCGTTTCCTTTGATTTCTTGAGTTTCATTACCGCCAAATACTCTAAAATTCTTTCTTTGACTTTCTTTAAACCAAAATGGTCTTCGTTTAAAATACTCTCTGCTTTTTTAATATTTACATCATTAGGACTCTCTACAAACCAAGGAAGCTCAACCAACCAATCTAAATAAGTTCTTATATAAGATGATTCCGGATTAAATTGAGACATCTGCGAAAGTCTTTTCAGTTCTTTAATTGCTTTTTCCTCGGCTTCTTTAGGCATGTTGGCTTTTTTTATCTTTTCTCTTAATTCTCTTGTTTCTTTATCTTCTTTAGGCTGATCGCCTAACTCTTGTTCTATTGTTTTTAATTTTTCGCGCAGAACTGCGTCTTTCATCCCTTTTTCAAATTTTTGTTGAGTTTTAACAGAGATGTTACGTTCAATTTCCAAAATCTTAACTTCGTTGCCTATAAACTCTGTTTCTTTTTTTAGCCTTTGTAGAAGATTTAGCTCTTCAAGCAGAGATTGCCGTTCATGTGTCTTTATGTCAAGAATCATCGCCACGTGATCTGAAAAATCTCTGGCGGAAACACCGCTCATAATATTCATTAAAAAGATGAAGTCTATCCCTTTCCCCAAATTCACGGCTTTTTTTAACTCGCTGGTAATATGACGAACTAAAGCTTTAACCTGCTCATCCTCAGCGACAATCTCATTTAAAAATTCTACTTTTCCCTCAAAATAAGAAGTTTCTTTTAAAAATTCAATTATTTTTACCCTTCTTTCTCCTTTTACTAAAACGCTGATTTCTCCTCGATTTCCCGGTAACACTTTTTCAATTTTTGCCAACACTCCTATTTGAAAAAGGTCGTCTTTTTTTGGATCATTTAATACCGCGTTCCTTTGCATTAAAATAACAATTTTTTTTTCTCGTTTTAAAGATTCATTTATAGCAATAACGCTTTTTTGTCTACCAAAAAGCAAAACATTCTCCGTTGAAGGAAAAACAATACCGTCGCGAACCGCGACTATTGGATAAATGGATTGTTCTGAAGTCCCAACTAAAAATTTCATATTTTTTAGCAGTATAATAAATTATCTGCTAATTGTCAACTGTTTTTATTATTATCTTGTCAATACGGCTAAAAATGTTAATATTGTTAAATAAATTTAGACAAAATCTTCTAATATCTTATCGTAATTTAAAAAGCGCTCTTTCTCAAGGAGAGTTTTTTCCTTCAATTGAGGAAGACTATCATCAAACGTTGTTCTTTCTGACTGATAGATCACTCCTAAAGGAAATTTATCGGCGAGAGTTGGTTCTAACGCTTTTTCCAACGCTACATGAATATCCTGAAAATTATAATCATCAGCAAGCTGATAGGCTCTTTCTTTATAATACGAAAAGGTATTAATCTTATTAAAACTGACGCATGGTTGCAAAACATTAATCAAGGAAAAACCTTTATGAACGATTCCTTTTTTAATCAGCTCGGTTAAGTGAGAAACATTGCCGGTAAAACCCTGCGCTACAAATGTGGCTCCTTCCACAATTGCCAGCCCTAAAGGCGTCACCGGAATTTCAATAATACCTGACGGCGTTGATTTTGATTTAAAGCCTTTTTGGGCGGTTGGCGCCACTTGACCGGTGGTCAACCCATAAACACAGTTGTCATGAACAATTACTGTAATATTATGATTGCCTCGGCAGGCATGAATAAAATGATTACCACCTTCACCATAACAATCACCGTCTCCAACAATTGCTAAAACCGACATTTTATGATTGGCTAATTTCATCCCCACAGCCGTAGGAATAGCTCGACCATGCAATGAATGAATGGCGTAGGCATTTAAAAAGTCATTCGTATTGCCTGAACAACCTATGCCAAAAACTGCCAATATCGATGACGGATTATGTCCTAATTGAACTAGGGCAGTTTTTACGGCTGCGCCTATTCCCCAATTTCCACAACCCGGACACCAAGTGGGTGGGTAACCGGAAAAATCTTGGACTGTTGACATAGAATAAATTTCTAATTACTAATTACCCTAATTAACCTAAATAATAACCAAGCACCAAATCCCAAATTGGAAAATTGGTTATTGGGACTTATTTAGATCAATTAGAAATTAGGTAATTAGGTAAATTTTTTAACAATTTCTTCCGGCCAAAAAGGCCGACC
>CAYYYW010000028.1:9852-11664 GCA_964476245.1 uncultured Gammaproteobacteria bacterium | reverse complement strand
ATCTTCTAATTTTTTATTGAGAATTCTTCTTCCTTGTCCGGTTTTATAAAATAGTTCTTGTTTTCTTGCTTGGGTTTCATTTTTATATGCCTCATAATAAATCAGTTCAAAAGGTCTTCTTGATTTACTTGCTTTTACTTCTCCATTATTATGCTGCCTAAACCTTTCTTGCAAATTTTTAGTGAAACCGATATATTTTTTACAATCTTTCAGACTTTTTAATACATAAACATAAAACATATTAGCTTTCTCCGCTCAACTCCCCGCTTAAGTATCTGGGCGGGCCGTGAGCGGATCCGCTCGCTTCGTCGAGCGGACAGGCGTGCCGATTAAACCACTCTCGCATCTCTCCTTTACATCCATATAATTCTAACATAAACGTTAGCTTTTTATAATTTATTGAATTAAATTTCTACAACTCTACATAGTATGGTAGAAAAGATTGCTAAAAATTTATTAACATGTTAAAGTAATCTTAAAAGCAATCTTAATATGCCAAAATTTCCTTATATCACTACAAAATCAAAAAGACTGGAAAAATTAACAAGAAATGAACAGGCAGATTTGACCTTTGATCTTATCAACGCCTTTTCTTTAGTGAAAAATCCTTTAAGCACTTCTCTACTCCTTCAGGATTTGTTAACCGCGTTAGAGATTAAAAACTTAAGTAAAAGATTAAGGATAGCCAAATTTTTACTTGCTGGAAAAAAACAAGATAAAATTATTGAAGAATTGCACTGTAGTTTTGGTACAATCGCTAAAGTAAAATCTTGGCTAGAAGAGGCGGGTGAGGGTTTAAAAGATGTTGTTAAAAAATTACCCAAGAGAAGGGAGAAATTTAAACTTATAAGAGATTATTATGGCTATGGCCTTCCGCAAATATTAATTGGCACGTATCTTAATCATTTAGAAGAACGCGAGCGAAAAAGAGTCGAAGACCTTCTTCAAAACGCAGAGAAAAAGAAAAAAGTTTTTGCCGTGATTCAAGAGTTAGTGAACGAACAATTTAAACGAAAAAAAATTTGAACTAATAAATTTAGTTTTATTTTCTACAACTCTACATAGTGTGGTAGAAAAATAAATTATGTTTCCAATACGTGATTCAACACCAAGAAGAAGTTTTCCTTTTGTGAACTACTTTATTATTTTTGTTACGGTGATTGTTTTTTTGGTCCAAATTACCGCCCCTGATTTTGACCACATTAAGGGTGGTTTTGAAGCCTTTGTTTTTCAGTATGGATTTGTTCCGTCGCGGTTCAATTTTTTTAACCCTTTTTCTTACCGTTTTATTCTCTACTCTATTTTTCTTCACGGTGGTTGGTTTCATCTTATCTCCAATCTTTGGTTTCTTCATATTTTTGGAGATAATGTTGAAGATGAGTTAGGCCACTTAAAATATCTGAGGTTTTATATAATGGCTGGTTTTGCAGCCGCTTTTGGGCAGTTGGCTTTTAATCTGGGGAGTAGTTTACCGATGATTGGAGCCTCAGGGGCAATCTCGGGAGTGGCTGGCGCCTATTTTGTTTTATTCAAAAGATCTAAAATTGAAACTTTGGTGCCGACATTTTTTGGATTTTTAAACATTGTTGAACTTCCAGCTTGGTTCTTTCTTGGTTATTGGTTTTTTATTCAAGTATTTTCCGGTTTGGGATCTTTGGTGACTTTTGATATTCAACAAGGGGGTGTTGCCTGGTTTGCCCATGTGGGCGGTTTTGTTTTTGGGTATGTTGTCTCCAAAAGAATTTCTTGATTTTATCTTCAATGTCGTTTAATATAGATTATAGTTTAAAAGTTCATAAAGTTCATAAAGTT
>CAYYYW010000028.1:0-9752 GCA_964476245.1 uncultured Gammaproteobacteria bacterium | reverse complement strand
AAAGTTCATAAAGTTCATAAAGTTTGAAAGTTGATAGAGTTAGATTTATGCTAATTGATGAGGCCATTCTTCAATTTTTGGAGTATTGTGAGTTGGATAAAAATCTGTCGCAGAAGACGATCAGGATGTATTCTTATTATTTAAACTTTTTCAAAGGATGGCTATTAAAAAAATATCAAATATCAAATATCAAATATCAAAAAGAAGAAGCGAATTTTAAGGTTGAGGATGTTACAGAAGACACAATACGCCGGTTTAGGCTTTATCTTTCAAGAGAGTATTTTAATCCTTACAAAGGTGAATTGAAAAGACAAACACAGAATTATTTTTTAGTGGCGCTTCGATCATTCTTTCGCTTTTTAATCAGAAAAAAATTAAAGGTTCTTTCTCCAGAAATGATTGATCTTGGGAAGCTTAGTGATCGCAACATTAAATTTTTATTGAAGGAAGAACTAAAAAAACTAATGGAGGGGCCAAATACTCAAAAGATTCGCGGTCTTCGCGATCGGGCGATTTTGGAGGTATTATTCTCTACTGGTCTTCGGGTGTCAGAGTTGGTTTCTTTAAATCGGGATCAAGTGAATCTTGAATCAGGTGAGTTTGGTATTATCGGGAAGGGTGGTCGAGCCAGGGTAGTTTTTTTATCTGAAAAAGCAAAAATATGGCTGAAGAAGTATATTGATGGAAGAAAAGATCCTTGTCGGTCGCTTTTTATTCGTTATTCAGGCCCCAAAGCTAAAGAGGGTTTAACCGAAGAAAAATTGCGCTTAAGCAGTCGCTCTATTGAGCGGATGGTAGATAAATATCGAAAAAAAGCCGGCATTTTATTTAGAATTGGTCCTCATGTTTTGCGTCATTCATTTGCCAGTGATTTATTAGCGCACGGAGCTGATATTCGTTCCGTTCAAGAAATGTTAGGGCACAAAAATATTTCTACTACCCAGATTTATACCCACGTAACTAATTTACGGCTTAGGGAAGTGCACCAGAAATATCATTCGGGGAATAAATGATAAGAATCTTGATATTAAAAGTGCAATTTGTTAAACTTAGAAAATGTTATATTATTTTTTATTGATTGCTGTTGGGGTTTTTGTCTTGCCAAAATTAACTCATGCCTACCTTGATCCGGGGACTGGAAGTTACATCATCCAGATTATTATTGGACTACTTCTTGGCGGTATGTTTTTTTTAAGAACTTTTTTAAAGTCTTTTTTTATGCAGATTCGCGACTTTTTTAAAAAACCTCAAAAACCTATTACAAAACCTAAATGATAAGAAATAAACTGGCGACCGAACCAAGTTCTTTTCGTGATCCCAGCGGTCAACTGTTCTATCGGAACGGACGAGTGTTAAGACAAGTAAACAAATCATTTGCCCCCGATTTTGATCTCCTAGTTAAATCCGGTCTTTATCAAAAATTAGTCGATGAAAAAATGCTTCTTCCTTTTAAAAAGGTAAGTAAAAATCTTGCCTTAACAAAGGATGCCTATTGCGTCTTGGAAACAGAAAAGATTCCTTTTATTTCTTATCCTTATGAATGGAGCTTTAGTCAGCTTAAAGATGCGGCGATTCTTACTCTAAAAATTCAGAAAATAGCCTTGGATTACAATATGTCTCTTAAGGATGCCAGTGCTTATAATATTCAGTTCTATCAGGGTAAACCGGTGCTAATAGATAGTCTTTCTTTTGAAAAGTATGATGAAGGACAACCTTGGGTAGCTTATAGACAGTTTTGTCAGCATTTTTTTGGACCGCTGGCTCTGATGAGTTCTAAAGACATAAGACTTAATCGACTTCTTTTAGTTTATGTTGATGGTCTTCCTTTGAATATGGTGAGTAGTTTGCTCCCCCCTCAAACATGGCTTAACTTCTCTTTTTTGACTCATCTACACCTTCACGGCAAAAGTCAAGAGCGTTTTTCAGATGCGGGACAGGAATTTAAGAAATTTAAAATGAAAATCGGCAAACAAAGCCTATCGGCGATTATTAATAGTCTTGAAAGAGCAATAGATAAATTGGCTTTAAAAAAGACAAAATCAGAGTGGAGTCACTATTATACCGCAACTAACTATAGTCAAAAAGCGTTTCTTGAAAAAAAGAGACTGGTGACTATTTTTCTTAAGATGGATTCCCCGCGTCAGGTTTGGGATTTAGGTGCCAATACCGGTGAATTTTCCCGATTAGCCAGCAAACAGAAGATTGAAACGATCGCGTTTGATATTGATCCATTGGCTGTTGAGAAAAATTACCTTGAGGTTAAAAAGAATAACGAAAAACACCTCCTGCCTCTTTTTTCCGATTTGACCAATCCCTCACCCTCTGTTGGTTGGCAAAACACTGAAAGAAGATCTTTTATTGAACGAGGACCAACAGACTGCGTTTTGGCTCTTGCTCTTATTCATCATTTGGCTATTTCGAACAATCTACCTTTTGGCCGTATCGCCGAATTTATGAGTTTAATGGGGAGTAGTCTCATAATAGAGTTCATCCCTAAGGAGGATTCGCAGGTACAAATTCTTCTTTCAACCCGCAAAGATATTTTTAGCGAGTATAACCAAAATTCATTTGAGTCTGCTTTTGGCAGATACTTTAAAATCATAAAGCTTCAGAAAATTGCCTCCTCCAAAAGAATATTGTATTATATGAAAAAGTTATGACTCAAAAACTGATAAAAATCTTCAGCCGTTTCTATCCATTTTATTTTGCAATTTTTCCGATAATTACCTTTTATTCGACTAATAGGAGAGAATTAATTTTGAGTGCAATTTGCTTGCCGATTATCGTTTTTGTCTCAATAACGGCATTCGTCTGGTATTTATCAACGGTAGTATTTAAGGGTAAGGATGATGCCAAGATTGTTATTTCACTGTTTCTTATGTATTTTTTTTCGTATCAGCATTTTTCCCGGTTTACTAAAACACTCTTTTTTTATAGCCTCGTTTTTGCTTTGTTGACTTACGTTTTTATTAGAGTAAAACAGAAGACTAATGCTCATGTTATTCTTTCGATTTTAGGTTCGTATTTGTTAATCTACAACCTCATTCAGATAATTCCATTTGAAATAAAAAGATTATGGAATAAGCCCAAAATGATTCCGATTGAGATGTTAGTTTCCAAGACGCTTAACAAGAGCGAACTGCCTGATATCTATTATCTTATTTTCGATCGATATGCTTCTTTTAGCACGCTTTCTGATTATTACGACTTTGACAACAACGATTTATTTAATTTTTTACTTAATCAAGATTTTTATGTGGCGACAGAAAGCGCGGCAAACTATCCGAGAACATATCTTTCTCTTAGTTCTTCTCTTAGTTTAGATTATTTGGACGACCTTGCGGAAAAATTAGGTAAAGAAAACAGCGATTACACTCCGATTTTCGAGCTAGTTCAAAACAATAAAGTAGCCAGTTTTTTAAAGGAACAAGGTTATTTTTATATCTATGCCGGAGACTGGTGGGGTCCGACACAGATAAGCAAACAAGCAAATAAAAATATCAACCTTTATGCCGATTCAAGCGAATTCTTACGAAAATTTTTAGGAACGACGATATTAAAACCTCTTATTGGAAACTATTATAAAGGTAATAAGCTCTTTGGCTTTTTTCAGGATAGAATTTACGAGAATACCAATTATAAGTTTGAGAAGCTTAGTAATATAGCCGATGAGAAGAGTCCTAAATTTGTGTATGCTCATATGCTTATTCCTCATCATCCATATCTTTTTGATAAGGACTGCAAACGAGTAGATGACAAAAGAAAACTACCAGAAAAAGAAAAATATCTTGAACAACTTATTTGTGTTAATTCAAAGATCGAAAAATTAATAGACGAGATTCTTGCGAAATCAAAAAAGCCGCCTATTATTATCGTTCAGTCTGATGAGGGTCCTTTTAAAATTGATGAGATGAATCTTGATGGTGAGGGACGTGACTGGACAAAAGTATCGGATGAAGCGGTAAAAACTCATATGGGAATTCTTAACGCTTACTATTTACCCGGCTTTGACTATAAAAAACTTTACCCTTCAATTACTCCGGTCAACACTTTCCGGCTAATATTTAACTACTATTTTGGGACAAACTTAAAAAATTTGCCCGACAAGAACTATTTTATTCCCAACATCGACAGACCGTACAATTTTCTCGAAATTACCGATACACTTAGGTCTGATTGATTATGAATCAAATTTTAGCTCTTATTAAAAAGCCTAATTACTAATTACTTACTTATTATGGTTGTTTTTTTAAAAAAATATCGTTATGAACTAATATTAATTTTGATGGTTATTCTATATTCTGTTTACTTTTCTTTCTTTACCATCATTCGTCACCAGAGACTTCTTTCGGCATATTATGATTTGGGTATTATGGATCAGACGGTTTATAACACCTATCGGGGAAGATTTTTGGAGTTGACCGATCCAGTCGGTGATTCTAACATCAAAAGGATGGCGATTCATAATGATATCTTACTGGCTCTTTTGGCGCCTTTTTATTTTATTCATCAAGGACCTGAGACTTTGTTGGTTTTACAAAGTGTTATTTTAGCCTTAGGAGCGATTCCTCTTTATTGGTTGGTAATTAAAGTTCTAAAATCAAAATTATTCGGCTTAATTATCGCTTTTTCTTATCTGTTATATCCTCCTCTTCAGCGAGCCAATATTTTTGATTTTCACGCAGTTACTTTAGCCACTTCCCTACTCCTTTTTATGTTCTATTTTGCCTATGTCAAAAAATATTTCTTAAGTTTTATTTTTTTTATTTTAGCCGTTTTGTCAAAAGAGAACGTTACTTTAACCACAGCGATGTTTGGTTTATATTTGGTCTATAAAGGTCTAAGAGTGAAAAGTGGCTTATACGTAACGATCGTAACGCATAAGTCAATTATCTTAAAAGATAGACGATTTATTTATGGATTGATGCTGGTTTTTATTTCTATTTTTTGGTTTATCTTGTCTATCTGGATAATTATTCCTCACTTTCGCCATGGTTATCATTTTGCCATTAGTCTATACACTGACTTTGGTGAAAGTCCGGGCGGTATATTAAAAGGACTGGTTTCTAAACCCCGAACGTTTTTAAAAGACATTTTTCATATTGATACCTTAAGATACTTTTTGTTTCTTTTTGCTCCGGTTTCTTTTCTGGCTTTTTTTGCTCCTCAATATATTTTAATAGCTTCGCCTGAGTTTGCTATTAATCTTTTAAGCAGTAGTGGGTTAATGAGGAGTATTCTTTTTCATTACACAGCGCTGATAACGTCTTTTGTTTTTATTGCGGCGATTTTTGGAGCAAAAAGAATTTTAGAAAAAGCACAATTTTTAAATCCTAAGAGATTATCCATGATTATCTTATTGATGACACTGGTGATGAGCTATTTAAAAGGACCTCTTCCGTACTCAAAAGAATCAGATGTTTATCCGTTTATTAGGGCCCGGCCAGAACAAAAAGATGTAAGTATGTGGAAAAATATTTTGAAGGACGAAAATTTAATTATTTCGGCCACTGAGCATTTAGGGCCTCATTTTAGTCAGAGAAAAATTTTATACAGATTCTCAGATAACTATAAAAAAGTTGACTATGTGTTAATATTGACCGACGATGTGTATAATGATTGGTTAGACAAAGAGAAGTCAGTGAGAATATATGAACAATTGATAAAAGATAATAATTTTAAAATAATTTACAAAAAAGGAGAGTTTGAAGTTTATAAAAAGACCCGTTAGCCAGTTAACATGTTATAAAATGATAAGCATAATTATTCCTTTTCATAACGAGGCGGAAAGTTTACCCACTTTAATTAATCAGTTAATTAAAGTGGGGAATAATTTAAAAGATTCTTGGGAAATTGTGTTAGTAGATGATGGATCAATAGATAGTCCAAAGTTCAAAGTTCAAAGTTCAAAGTTGATAAAAATTATTTCTCATCGAAAGCGATTAGGTAAAGGTCAAGCACTAAAAACAGGGATTGAAAACTCTTCAGGCGAGATTATTGTTTTTATGGATGCGGATTTACAAGACGACCCAAAAGATTTACTAAGGTTTTTAAAAAAAATAAAACAAGGCTTTGATTTTGTTAATGGACTAAGAAAAAAAAGAGGAGATTCCTTTATTATTAAAATTTACTCTTTTTTGGCAGCTAAATTTTTGAAAATCTTCCTTCATCCTCCCTTTCATGATATTAATTGTGGCTTTAAGGCTTTTCGTCGTCAAGTATTAAAAGATTTTGTTTTTTATGGTAATAACTTTCGCTTTTTTCCTTTGGCAGTTTACTATCAAGGTTTTAAAGTTGCCGAAATACCAGTGGCTAATCATCCAAGAAAATATGGCCAATCAAAATTTGGTTCTACGAAATTATTCATAGGGACAATTGACATTCTAACTGCTTATTTTCTTTACCGATTTTCTGAAAAACCACTGCATTTTTTTGGATTAATAGGAGGAGGATTATTTTTAATTGGTTTTTTAATAAACTTTTATTTGACTTTGGAAAGACTTTTTTTTAATGTTTTATTATATCGTCGACCAATTTTATTCTTGGGAATTCTTCTTATTATAGTTGGTATTCAAGTTGTGATGACCGGAGTTATTGGGGAATTGGTTGTGTACCTTAATAAAAAAAATAACAAATCTTAAATTCGAAATCCCAAATAAATTCTAAGCACTAAATTCTAAATCATAAATAGCATTGTTTAGAATTTTGAATTTTAGATTTGTTTGGAAGTTAGTATCTAGAATTTAGGACTTATCTATGAATCCTATTTTAGCCTTAATCGTTGTCAATACCATCTGGGGCGCCGCATCTCCAATTTTTAAATTTGCGTTACAAAATATACCGCCTTTTACCTTAGCTTTTATCCGCTTTTTTTTCGCCGGTTTGATTTTTTTACCGGCCGCAATTTTGAAATGGCAGAACTTATCGGCACGAAGATGGTTGGAGATTTGCTTGGTTGGATTTTTTGGAATCTTTATTAATATTGCTTTTTTCTTTTTAGGTTTAAAAAAAACTGAAAGTATTAATGTGCCAATTATTGCTTCGTCAGGACCGGTATTTCTTTATCTTTTTTCATTAATTTTTTTAAAAGAAAAACCAAAATTTAAGATATTCTTGGGGATGTTGACTTCATTGGTAGGAGTGATGGTTATTATTTTTTTGCCAATTTTTTTAAATAATGAAAAAATAGTTCTTGGGGAGATTGAAGGTAATTTGTTTATTGTTTTGGCTACTTTAGGTACGGTTGTTTCAACAATAATTGGTAAAGATCTTTTAAAAAAGATTAATCCCTATCTGGTAGCGGCAGTGAGTTTTCTTTTTAGTAGTTTCCTTTTTTTATTTTTTGTGCCGGGTGAGTTGGCCGTTTGGTCCTTCTCTAGTTTAAATATTGCTGGTTGGGTGGGAATTGTTTATGGAGTATTTTTTTCTTCGGCTCTTGCTTATTTTTTGTACTATTTTGGAATTTCGAAATTGGAAGGGCAAGAAATTGGTTTGTTTGTTTATATTGATCCTGTGGTGGCGGTTTTAATCGCCGCTCCCCTTTTAGGTGAATATCCTACTTTTTATTTTTTTCTTGGATCGCTTTTGATTTTTGGGGGAATATTTTTAGCTGAAGGGAGAATTAACTGGCACCCACTTCACAAACTCAAATCTCAAAGCTCAAATGTTAAATCTAGATTGAATTTATAAAAAGAGATCTAATTCGTCTGGTTGTATTTTAAGAAAAAAACTCAAATGAAAAACTTCAGTTTCAAAGTTTTAAAAAAAAGCAAGAAGTCCAAAGCACGTTTGGGTATTTTAAAAACTCCCCACGGTGAGATTAAAACTCCGGCGTTTGTCGTGGTTGGGACAAAAGGAACAGTGAAATCTTTAGCTCCGGAGGATTTGGATGAAGTGGGGACGCAAATGATTTTTGTTAATACTTATCATACAGTTTTGTCTCCCGGCGTTGACATAATTGAAAAAGCAGGCGGAATCCATAAATTTTGCAGGATAAAGCAACCAATTATTACCGATTCAGGGGGTTTTCAGGTGTTTTCCCTCGCCCGCCGTAGTTTCAACGAAGGCGGGACTGGCGATCTAAAAAGGAGGGTTCGATTTCTTCAGAGCGAAGATAAAAGCATTGCCCCATTGGTGAAAATAACTGACGATGGCGTAGAGTTTCGTTCTCCTGTGGATGGTAGAAAGTTCTTTTTTACTCCGGAGTTTTCCATTGAGGCACAGAAGAAAATCGGTAGCGATTTGATGGTAGCTTTTGATGAATGTACTTATTATGGTGCTTCGTATAAATATGCGAAAAATGCGATGGAGAGAACACATAAATGGGCGATACGAGGTCTTAAGGCTTCTGAAATTAAGGAGAAACAGGGGTTGTATGGTGTTGTTCAAGGCGGGATGTTTGAAGATCTGCGAAAAGAAAGCGCTAAATTTATTTCTTCTCTACCCTTCTTCGGTTTGGCTATCGGCGGTGTTTCCGTTGGTGAAACAAAAAAGGAGATGCGAGAACAAGTTTCTTGGGCGATGAATGTTATCGGTGAGGACGAAAGGTCAAGACATCTTTTAGGAGTTGGTGAAATAGATGATGTTTTTGATGCAGTTAAGATAGGGATTGATACGATGGATTGTGTAATTCCTACGAGACATGCAAGAATGGGAAAGTTATATAAATATGAAATATCAAACATCAAAAATCAAAAATACATATCAAAAATTAAAAATATTGAAGAGATTAATATTATGAAAAATTTGTATAAAGAAGATCTTAATCAAATTGATAAGTGTTGTCAGTGTTACACTTGTTGTAATTTTACTCGGGCGTATCTGCATCATCTTTTTAAACAGCGGGAGCTTTTGGGTTATCATTTGGCAACGATTCACAATTTATTTTTTTTTGAGAGGTTGTTTGAAAATTTAAGAAGTTTGATCGAGAATGATCAATTTTAGATTGTTGTGGTAGCCTATGGTCAACCTGACAGGTTGATTGTGGAGCTTGGTAATTAGCCAAAACCGCGCAATTTTTTGCGAACCCTTTCAAAAACATAGGTAAACCAGTAAGCTTGTTTTAAAGGAAGATCTTGCGATTGGAGCAGTTTTTGACCAAAACCGCCAAAACCTTGTTTAAACAAAGTAATCCCCGTCCAGGGATGGTTAGGTTTTCCTTCTTCAGCTATTCCCCAGAAATTGTGAAGTCGGCAACCCCTTTTTTTAGCTTCTTTAATAATTTCCCACTGCAAAAGATAAGAAGCCGGTATTTTGGGAAATTTCAGCGATGAGGCGCCATGATGATAAAAACTAATTCCTTGCCAAAAAATAACAATAGCCGCGGCGATAATTTCTTTTTGGTATTGAGCTAAAAATAAGACAATCTGATTGTCTTTCATGAACGCTAAAAATTCATTTTTCAAAAACTCTTCGGAGAATGGAATAAAATCATGACGAAGCTTGGTTTCTTTTTGTAATTTTAAAAAATATTGAAGATTATTTATGTTAGTCGATTGGATGATTTTTACTTCTTCTCTTTCTGCTTTGCGAATACAATAACGGGTGGTTTTGCGCATATTTTTCAAGAGCTCTTCTTCTTTAGGCTGAAGATCAAGATTCCAAGTATATTCGGCATGAGTGTGGATAGGTGAAGAAATAAAACCGTATTTTTTGAAGAACTGGCGGTTTGTTTCATTGCGTTCAAAGAAAGGAGCGATTCTTATAAAACTGCATTTTTCCTCCCGGGCTAAAATTTTTAAGTAATCAATTAA
>CAYYYW010000027.1:0-11788 GCA_964476245.1 uncultured Gammaproteobacteria bacterium | reverse complement strand
ACATCTTCAAAATAGGGCTCCGGATCAATAAATCCTCTGATGTTTAAACAATCAGGATTATTTACACGAATACCGAAATGTAGATGTGGTCCGGTGGCAAAACCAGTCATACCGGAATACCCTATCGGGTCGCCTTTTTCTATCTCTGTACCATATTTAGCAAGTTCTTCGCTAGTGTGCCAGTAATAAGACTGGCCCCAGCTGTGGTTTAAGATGATTCCCCGACCGTCCAAATCAGGAAGATGATCGGCAAATAATAAAGTTCCTTTATCGCAGGCTAAAAGTGGAGTACCTACAGGCATACCGTAATCTATACCGTTATGTGCTTCAAAAAAAACTTTATGATACCAGTCAGGATCTTCACCAAATTTAAAAGTAACAGGATAAGAACCGGAAAATGGTCTCGCTAGTTTAATGTCCATAGGATTAGTACCCCCGTTTGATAATTTTTAATATCCGAGGTTGTGACATTTTGTATTGACGGGCGAGCTGATAAGTAGACTTTTTTCCAGAGGAGTAAAGTAGTAGGATCTTCTTGTTCCTATGCTCTTTAAGGTGTGACATGGTATTGACAACGGTTAATACCTGTGCTACCCTTTTGTTAACAAAGAAGTTTAAGAGAAGATTGTTTTTTTGAAGTTAAGACTCCTTTGACATTCCTACGTTTTTGAGGAAAAAGTAACGAAAAATTGATAATGAATCGTTTTCTTGCTACAATACTTCTCTATGTTTAAGCCTGTTGAATCCAATCCAAATTTTCCCCAAAAAGAGAAAGAACTGCTCGAACGTTGGTATAGAAACGGGATTGTTAAAAAGTATTTGAATAAAAACAACCCCGCCAGAGGCGGGGCAAAAAAACATTTTTCTTTCATCGATGGTCCAATAACCGCTAATAATCCCATGGGTGTACATCACGCATGGGGAAGGACTTATAAAGATTTATGGCAAAAGTTTTTTAATTTATTAGGCTATAAGGAGCGTTTTCAAAGTGGCTTTGATTGTCAAGGACTTTGGGTAGAGGTTGAGGTAGAAAAAGAACTAGGTTTAAAGAGCAAAAAAGATATTGAGGATCTTGTTCCTGGAAGCCAAAAATCCTCAATAGCTAAATTTGTTGATTTATGTAAAGAAAGGGTAAAGAAATTTGCCCAAATTCAAACGGAACAATCAAAACGTTTAGGCTATTTTGCCGATTGGGATCACTCTTACTTCACGATGAGTGATGAAAATAATTACATGATCTGGTATTTTTTGAAAAAGTGTTACGAGAATGGTTGGATTTACAAGGGCCGTGATTCTGTTCCTTGGTGCCCTCGCTGTGAAACGGCCATTTCTCAACATGAAATGTTGACAGAAGATTATAAAGAAGTTACCCATGAGTCAATAATTTTAGAATTTCCCTTGATGGAAAGAGAAAATGAATTTCTTCTTGTTTGGACAACAACTCCCTGGACAATCCCAGCCAATGTGGCGGTGGCGGTTGATGAAAAAGTGGATTATTCTTTAGTTGCCGGAGGTTTTAATCCCAATGATAAATTCTGGGTAGCCAAAGATTTGGTGGAAAAAGTTTTTCAAGGAAAGCATGGGGGGATTATAAAAACTGTCAAAGGAAAAGAATTAGTCGATCTTCATTATTGGACAGCTTTCGATGGATTGCCGGCGGTGGAGAAAGCAAGAAAAGAAAATCCTGATAAATTTCATGTGGTAATCGCCACTGATCCTTTGATAATGCCGATTTCGTTAGAGGAGGGGACAGGTTTTGTTCACACCGCTGTTTCTGCCGGCACCGAGGATTTTCGTTTAGGAAAAAAACATGGCCTACCGATGATTCCGGTTATCAATGATAGCGCTGATTATCTGTCTGGTTTAGGAGAATTTTCCGGAAAAAACGCTAAAGAAAATTCACGAATAATTCTTGACTATTTGGAAAAAAAAGAGAAAAAAGAAAAACGTTGGGTTTTCTCTATTTTTCCTTATAAACATCGTTATCCAGCTTGTTGGCGATGTAAAACAGAGTTGGTTTGGAAGGTGACGGATGAATGGTATATAGCAATGGATAAACCATCGCAAATTCCAAATTCCCTGCCTTGCCGGCAGGCAGGCAAATTCCAAATTCCAAACAAATCCAAAATTCAAAATTCTAAATTCAAAACTTTAAGACAGAGAATGATAGAAGTGGCGAAGAAAATTCAGTGGATACCGGAGTTTGGATTGGGGAGAGAGCTTGATTGGCTTAAAAACATGCATGATTGGTTAATCAGTAAAAAAAACAGATATTGGGGACTGGCTTTGCCTATTTGGGAATGTCAAAAGTGTCGCAATTTTGAGGTAATTGGAAGCAAAGAGGAGTTAAATAAACGCGCTATTGCCGGTTGGGAAAAGTTTGAGGGACATTCACCTCACAAACCATGGATAGACGAAGTTATTATTGACTGCCCAAAATGTAAAAGTCAAATGGAGAGAGTTGAGGCGGTTGGAAATCCTTGGCTTGATGCGGGTATTGTTCCTTTTTCAACTATCACCGTAGACAACCAAGGAAGACCGTTATATCTGGACAATCGTCAAGAGTGGAAAAAATGGTTTCCGGCTGATTTTATTACCGAATCATTCCCCGGCCAATTTAAAAATTGGTTTTACTCCCTTATTGCTATGGCGACGGTTTTGGAAGACACTAATCCCTTTAAAACCGTTTTAGGTTTTGGAACGCTTTTGGGAGAAGATAGCCGGCCGATGCATAAAAGTTGGGGCAATGCGATTGAGTTTAATGAAGGAGCGGAAAAGATTGGGGTAGATGTTATGCGTTGGTTATATGCCAGACAAGATCCTTCGCAAAATTTGCTTTTTGGTTATAGGAAAACAGATGAAGTGCGGCGCCAATTTTATTTAATCTTATGGAATGTCTATAAGTTTTTTGTTGAGTATGCAAACTTAGATAAGTGGAACCCCAATGTCATCCTGAACCCGCCAAAGGCGGGGGAAGGATCTCTCGCGAATGCGAGAAATGGTCGCAGACAAGCTGCGAGATTCTTCGCTTCGCTCAGAATGACAAAGAGAGCAGAAAACATTTTGGATGTTTGGATTTTAAGTCGATTTACCTGGTTAGTTAATTTTGTCGAAAAA
The DNA here is from genome assembly GCA_964476245.1 of uncultured Gammaproteobacteria bacterium. Lineage (GTDB taxonomy): Bacteria > Patescibacteriota > Microgenomatia > UBA1406 > HO2-37-13b > CAYYYW01. The sequence goes on along the minus strand of CAYYYW010000027.1, from coordinate 8,671 downwards.
AGTTTAAAGGAATACAATGCTAAAGATACGGCTCTGGAGATTGAAAAATTTGTTAATGATTTGTCTACTTGGTATATAAGACGAAGTCGGGAACGGGTTTGGGTAAACAGCGATTCAAAAAAAGATAAAGAAAGTTTTTACTCAACTCTTTATTATGTTTTAGTTAATTTATCAATTATTCTTTCACCGATCTTGCCCTTTATTTCTGAAGAAATTTATACCAATTTGACCGGAAAGGAGTCCGTACATCTTTCATTTTGGCCAAAATTAAGTTCAATGTTTAACGATAATCGTTCAACATTAACAGACGACATGGATTTGGTTCGTCAGATAGCCGAAGTGGGTCGTCGGGTACGAAAAGAGCAGAAATTAAAAGTTCGTCAACCCTTAAAAAAAGTCCATATTAAATTACCAGAAGGTAAAAAATTTAATGATATAGACAATTTAGAACAATATTTAGATTTAATTAAAGGTGAATTAAACGTTAAACAAATTCAAATATCAACAACTAAAGCGACGGAAATGGAATTAGTTTACGATACTAAATTAACAGAGGAGTTAAAAAAAGAGGGCGAAGCAAGAGAGTTAATAAGGGAAATACAAAGAGAACGAAAAAAATTAGGTCTCAAACAAAGCCAATTTATTAACTTAGAGCTTCCTGATTATCCAAAAAACTATGAAGACTTAATTAAGAGAAAAGTGATGGCGAAAGAGATAAGGAAAGGAAATAAATTCTTAATTTCATGAAAAAAACTTTTGATATTTGGATACTTCTTTCAATTGTTGGGTTATCAGTCTTTAGTTTATTTAATCTTTTCGGTATTAAAAGCACATTTTTTTTAAATCAGTTAGTATTTTTTATAATTGGTTTTATTTTTCTACTGGTTTTTTATAAGATCGGGTTAGAGTTTTTTAAACTTAACAGCCAATTTTTTTATTTTTTTAGTTTTGTTCTTCTTTTAATAACTTTCTTTGTTGCTCCAGAAATTAGAGGTTCCAGAAGGTGGCTTAATTTATATTTTTTTAAATATCAAGCGTCAGAATTTTTAAAACCGTTTTTTATTATTTATACGGCTAATTTACTGACTGAAGAAATGCCAAAAACATTTTCTGTTTTTAATTTCAAAAAACTTTTTTTTAGTTTTTTATTTTTTCTGCTACCCGCAATAATTATTTTTAAACAACCCGATCTTGGGAATACTATAGTTTTTATAGCGGTATATTTATCAATGTTGTTTTTTGCCGGTATGGCTATTCGTTATTTTGCTTATCCCTTCCTTTTTTTGTTCATGGCAACCCCTTTAATTTGGAAAATTTTAGCCGAGTACCAAAAAAATAGAATTCTCAGCTTTTTTGATCCTCAAGTTGATCCAAAAGGACTTTCTTACAATCTTATCCAGTCGATTATTACCATTGGATCGGGTGGTTTCTTGGGCCGCGGATTGGGTCTTGGGACACAATCAAGATTTTCTTTTTTACCCGAAAACCACACTGATTTTGTTCTTGCTTCACTCGTTGAGCAATTTGGTTTTATTGGAGGGTTGTTGGTGATTTTTCTTTACGCTGTTATTATTTTTCGATTAATAAAAAAAATCTTCGTTTATCAAAAAGATAGTTTTATTTTCTTGTTTTTAGTTGGTGTAACAATGTATTTAATTATTCAAATATTTATTAACATTGGCATGAATTTTGGAATTATGCCTATTGCGGGGATTTCATTGCCTTTTGTTTCTTACGGGGGATCATCAACGGTTTCAACCATGATAATGTTGGGGTTGACCCTTGCCTTATAATTGTTTATAATTTCATTCATGAAATTTGCAGTCATTAGAACCGGTGGTAAACAGTATTTAGTAAAAGCAGGTGATGAAATATACGTTGATAGATTAGATAAAAAAACTAACGAAGAGGTGGAATTTGAAACTTTAGCGCAAGGTGATTTGGAAAAAGAAGAGATTGAGTTGGGATGCCCGACTTTAAAATCGAAAGTTAAAGGAAAAATTATTGAGAACTTAAAAGGTACTAAAATACGAGTGGCCAGATTTAAGGCAAAAATTAGATACCGAAAAGTTAAGGGGTTCAGACCGTATTTAAGTAAAGTAAAAATCGTTAAAATATAATACGAATAGTCTATTTTTATACGAATGTTGCGAATATGCTAATTTAATTGTTATTCGTATATTTGCATCATTCGCATTCATTCGATTATTCGTATCACGTCTTATGGCACATACAAAAGCACAAAAAGCGGCCTCAGGCAATCGGGATTCAGCCGGCAGAAGACTGGGAGTAAAAATATACGGTAATCAGTCCGTAAAAGTCGGCAATATTATCATTCGGCAAAGAGGAATGACTTTTAAACCGGCAGGCGGAACGAAGGTAGGTAGAGATTATACAATTTATGCAGTTAAAGAAGGCAAGGTTGAATTTTTCAAGAAACAAGGGAGACAATATGTAATGGTAGTGTAAAACCTTTGGTTATGGACGAAGATGCTAAAAAAATAGTTGAACAAGTTAAATTAGAAAGAGATGTTTTTAATAAAGCAAAGCTCCTTCGGTATCTAAATAAAGTAAAGGATCTCTCGATTGTTAAATTATCAAGAATATTTTCCATAAAACCTGCTTATATTTGTAACCTGCTAAGATTATTAAAATTGCCCGAAATTGTTATTGACGGTTATTATTCAAAGATTGTTTCTTTAAGTCATTTGATGACAATTTCTCGACTAAGAAGCAAAGAAGAAATAATTAGCGCCTATGAAGATATTTTAACGAAAAATTTAACCGTCGAGAAAGCCAATGAATTGGTGAGAGAAAAGCTTTTTCAGATAAAAACAGGCGGTGAAAGAATTGATAAGGATACAAAGAGAAAAATTGAGGAAAAATATAAAAAAATTGATAAAAATATTCAAATAAAGATAGTTCAAACAAGAGTTCAGGCAAGAATCATATTAATAATCAAAGGGAATATGGCAAAAACGACTGAAGTCTTAAAGAAAATTGTCTCTTGATTAAATAGCCAAAAGGATTTTTTATCCAACCAACGCTTTCGGGAGGAAAATAGCGGAAAATAACTTTACCTATAATATCGGTAATGGGAATGAAGCCAAATTCTCGCGAATCAGAAGAACGGGGACGATTGTCACCCATAACGAATAAATAGTCTTCAGGAACGGATACTTCAACCCCATTTTGGATGAATCCGCCCTCAAAAAAAGTCGTTTGGGCGGCAATATAATTTTCTTGAACAAGAATATTGTTTATGTATACTTCACCTTCGTTTATCATAATTTGGTCTCCTGGTAGCCCAATAATTCTTTTTATATAATCAATGTCCGGGTTTTTTGGCGATTTGAAAACTATGATGTCTCCTTTTTTTGGTTTTTCAAATTTATAAGCAATCTTGCTGGTTAAGATATAATCCCCTGATTTAAATGTATTCTCCATTGAGGCTCCTTTTACCTGATGGGGAGCGGCAATAAAAAGATATAGGACAATAAAAAGAGAGCCGACAAAGGCGATTGTTTCCAAGATATCCATCACGAAGTCAATGATTTTTTTTACCACGCTCATAAGGAATTATTATAATGAAAAAGAAATAAAAAAAACAAGGAGATTTTGGTAAAACCACGTTTGACGTGGTAAAATAGATAAAAAGGACTGTTAGCTCAGCGGTAGAGCACTGCACTCACATTGCAGGGGTCGGAGGTTCAAATCCTCCACAGTCCACTAATTAGATTTTGGTTGTTTTCTTCTTCTCCAAAAGTAAGTTACGATACCAAACATAAGAAGATCAAGCAGGCAGAAATAGCGGCAGAAGAAGGATTGAGATTGGATAAGTAAGTAATTTGTTAGACAATCTTTATTCAGCCACAGGAAAACTACATAAGTGATAATTGGGATAATTGAAGAAACCAATAATGGTTTTTTTATTTTTTCAGAATATTTTTTAAGAACTAGATAATAATATAAAAACAAAACGATAATTTCTCCAAACAGGATTTTCCACCAGAGACAGGCTTGACAAAAATTGACAACTTCTTCTCCTTTTATTTCTCCTGGTTTGGTTACTCCTAAAATTCCACTGGGAGTGGCGGTAAGTTTAGCTCCGGGAGTGGCCACGCCTAAAACTCCAGGGGCAAAACCGGGAGCGATACCTCCAGGAGGAACTCCAAAAGCACCGGCAATTGGACCCGGTGATACTGGGCCGGTAAAATCACCCGGCATACAACCGTTGCCAGCTCTCACCCAAAAATAATAAGTGCCTGCGCCTAAACCAGAAACGGTATAAGAAGTAGCGGTGCCAATATTGGGATTGCCCCATTTCATCGTTGTTGAATCATTAGAATAAGCGATTAAAAAATAGGTGTAAGGCGGTGTTGGGGCTGTCCAAGTCAAAAGAACAGACCCAGCGCCGGCAGCGGCAGCCGTAAGACCAGTTGGTGTCCCCGGTTTGGCATCAGAACAGACAGGGGCGGAAACACCAGCGCCTAAAACCACTCCTGCATCGGGAGCGGTGGTTGGTGTAGGTGCCGGGGTAGTTGTTGTTCCCAGAAAACCCAAAACTAAATCAAACGACGTTTTTTTGTCTTGATATTCATTGCCAGCAGGTTGTTCCATTGAGACGGTATAAACAAAGTCATCAAATGAACTAGAAGAAAAGGTGGCTAAATTTACCTCACCAGCAAGGTAGAAATTTTTTAGTGAACCGGCCCAAAGAATATTATTAGTACTGCTTTGTCGAATGGAGAGAATCATAACCTGATCCAGATTGCCTGTTTGAGCAGTATTAATCGCCTGGGTTCCTATGTTTTGAAATGAGGGACTATTGTTTCTTATTCTAACGGTTTTTGATAACGACTTTCCCGGATACCAAATCTCAGAGGCGGGGAAAAGGGCGGGAGAGGTTGAGGGTATACAAGTACCAGAACCGTCACAAGTTATATCTAAGTCTTGAGCTTTGGCTATGCCTGGCGACAGGAATAAGACTGATAGGATAGATAGAACAAATAAGAGAGATAAAAGAATTTTTTTCATTTTTATATTTTAATTAATCAATTAATTGAATTAGACTATAGGTATTGTTGTTTTTGTCTTCTAAGTCAATTTTTAATTGAATGTTATTAATACCGGAATGATAAATGCAGATACCGCTGGTGGAACAGGTACCTAAGACAATATTTTCTTTTTTAAATTCATCTTGATTTTCCAAATCAGTTTCTCCAATCGCCCCTTGGACTCCAACGTCACTGTCATAAGTTAATTCATAAGACAGTTTGATATAATTGTTAAGGTTTTTGACGGTGAATGATAGTATTTTATAGTCATTTGATACATTAAGACTGATTTCGGGTGAAGGAGTAATTGTTGGTAGAGGAATAGGGGAGGTAGTTCGGGCAATAAGAGATTGATGAGATAATGGTTCATTTTCGGAGCGGTTGGCGGCGCCTGGTGTGCCTCGCTCATCAGCGCCAGTGTCGAAAAAGTCAGCGGTTGAGGCAGCGTCAATACAGGTATACCAATTCAAAGGATCAATTCCATCACTAGGGATAGAGGTTCGCTCCATGGAGTAGTATTTTTCTGCTCCAGCAGTGGTGTCGTAGATGCCTTCTTTAGGAGCGGTTTCCTTCCAAGCTTGATCGATGGGGTTGTCAGTTGAATCATATAGTTTAATTGAAAGATGGGAATTGTTAAGCCCAACATCGGTTGTTACATAATCAATTATTATTGAATCTTTAAGATGAGAGCTGCTTCCGACAAAGTTGGAAATTAAAAAATAACCTTTTGGTGCAATTGTTCCAGCAGATATTGTTAGCATGTCAACATCAGTTGTTCCGTTGAATTTAGTCAGTTTGAATCCACTTAAGTCAATAGAGCGATTAGTCATATTTCTAAGTTCAATCCACTCATCATCAGTTCCTTGAGCCGACCCCATCCACATTAATTCATTGATAATCACATCGCCGGCATTAACTGTTACTCCAGGGTCTGTTGGGATGAGAATGGGATCGGCGACTTCTGACCAATTTGGCGCCTCATCAGCCGCTTTGGCTGAAAAACAGTATTTTTTGCCAGGATTTAAACCTAAGACTTCAAGAGTTTGGACAGTACCATAATTTTCCGGTGCTGGTACTTTATCTACCTTGACAGTGGTGTCAAAATTAAATCCAGTACAATCAGTAGCTGAATCATCCATTTGTGAATAACGGAAGTCATATTTTGATGCTCGACCGCTAGTTAGGTCGTAATCATTACTGGGGGCATTCCATTGCAAAGTAACCGAATTAGCCGTCGTCCCAGTTGAAGTTAATGTCATTTTTGAAGGGGCCGTGTTGTCAACAGATAACGAGACTATTTTCGCTCCGCTTGAATTTCCGGCACGGTCTACGCAATAATATTGAAGATTGTAATTCCCAGCGGTTGTTATATAAAAATCTGCTTCAGGGGAAACTGGCGTTGGCGGTCCTCCTGTAGAATAGTAACAAGAATCAATCCCGGAGAGACTATCGGTTGAACTTATTTTAAACTTGGTGTCTTTACTAGCGGTGATATAGTAGGTAGTGATTTTGTCAACATAAACAAATGAGCGGTCAGTTAAATCTTCCGTGTTACCAGCATATAAAACCAGATTTATTTTTGAGTCAGTAATATCGCTTAGATTATAAGTAAATTGTTGCCAACCGGTGGAACGGGCTTTTCCGGAGGAATCGGGTGTGAGAAGACTATTGTCAGAGTTAATTCTAAATATCTCTTGGCCATTAAGACGAATAAAAAAACCAGGATTATCATACGCATAGTCGCGAGTGACGAAATTGTAGTATAACGAAAGGCTTTTTGCTCCGCTGTCAAAAGACTGCATTAATCTGTTAGTCCAGACATAACTATCAGCCCGGCCAATTTGGGCCATTGCGCTGTCATAAGGATTTATAGTTATTGAAGGTGGCGGTAAGGCGTTGTTGATCGTTACCGGGGCACTAATAAGATTAACTGATCCAGCTGTGGTCCAACCAATCAATCCACTCTCAAAATTACCATTAGTGACATTAGCGACAGTTTCATCAACAACTTTATAGCCGGAGCCAGAAACGGAAAGAGAAAGAGAGGGAGAGTTACGGTCAACAATTAAATGATAAACCGAACTGGTTGAGATGTCATCAAATTGGTCTTTAGCTTGGACACGCCACCAATATTCTCCTTGAGGAATGCTATTGTAGACATAGATTAAATCGCCAGAAAAAGAAGTATTAATTAAAGGGGAGGCAAAATCATTAGCATCATCTAATTGAAAACTATAAGAAATCGTGGCAATCGGACAGGAGCTGGTTGTGGCTAACCAGTTAAAATTAACGTCGTTAGCATTAGTATTAGTATCATTAGCAGGAGAGCTCAAAGTCGGAGCAGTCGGGGCCACCCAACAACTGGTAGTGACGTTATTTTGCAAAGACTCTTCATCAAAAAGACCCCAAGTTCCGTCGGATCCTATCTGCCAGCCTTTGAAATTAATATCAAAACCGCAGGATTTAGACTGAAGGGTTGAGTCCGAACTGTCAAGTCTTAAGATAAAAGTCCAGTCATCAGATCCTCCGCTTATGGTCGCGGCCGGATTTAAGTTTAAGCCCGACAGATTTCCGTTGTATTGACTGACGCCATCGAGTTTTGCCTCTACCTGCAAAGCGTCGCATAAAGCATCGTCTCCGCTTGTCTTTTGCTCCCAAATTCTATATTCAAAATCCAAAGATCCATCTTTTTTTATTCTGACTGTTTTTGTTTCAGAATCGCCGGGTTTCATGCCGGAAATATTAAAAAGAGGAGAAGAAAGAAGTACGTCGGATGTATCTCTTAACGAAAAATCAATGGATCCGGCAGAAAAAGTATTATTACCGGAAGTTTCCTGATCAAGATAGTTTGAATTAGTAACACCAATAAAAGAAAAGCTCATGAGTAAAAATAAAACAATGATTTTAAAGAAGCGTTTTTTAAACATTTTTCTTTTTAAATATTCTATTCCACAATTTTTTAATACCTTTTTCCGCTTTTATTTCTTCCTCACCTATCTCCAACTCAACTTTTTCTTTTACCGTCAGCTTTCTTTTTTTCCTCTTTTTCAAAAGCTTTTGAACTTCGTTTTTGATAGTTATAAGCTCGCTGTAAATGATCAAAGTCGCCGGAATTACAACCAAAAAAATAAGCCCGTCTCTTGTTTTGGCAAAAGCAACAGGATAACCTAAATATGGCACGGAAAAAAGCGCTTTTCCCAGGACATTTTCTTTGGGTCGCTCTTCAGTATCCGGGGATTTATTGGCATCGCCTTTAGTCACATAAAAGGTTTTTCCGGCTTTGTTTTTGACAGCAAAGACACGGTGGGTGAGAGAAACTTTGGGATTGGCCGGTTCTCTAGTGGTGATTATATCGCCTTTGTTATACTTTTTGGCAGGTTTAATTATCACAATTGAACCTTGTTTGATGGCCGGTTCCATTGAGCCTGACTGGACAGTAAAAAGCTTGAAGTTGCCGGGAATATTTAAAACAGAGATGGCCACCAGCCCGCCAATTACTATAAGAAAAGCAAAAATCGCGCCATATAAAATCCTGCCGATTTTCTCAATCAGCTTTTTAAAATCAATTTTTACGTTTTTAATTTTTTCCATATAAGCTTAGTGAGTTGCGCAAA
>CAYYYW010000026.1:0-11972 GCA_964476245.1 uncultured Gammaproteobacteria bacterium | reverse complement strand
TTCGCGGGACAATACCAACTAATGCCGCCTGATTTTGCATGTTATTTTTCAATTAACTTCCAGCTTTTTGCAAAAAATAGAGTTGACCCCTATTTCCCCTCATTTTATGAAATCACTAACTCATTAAGCATATCGGCCTCTTGGTCTTTCCAGATTCCAGACCATGTAATTTTAAACTTCCTACTAATTCTTTTTGCATTTTTACTATAAACTGCTATTTCAATTTGATATTTCCCAGGAACCAAACAATCCCATTGCGCGTAAAATCTTTCCAGAAACTCAAAGAAAAACTTTTTTTGTTGTTGCTCTTCTATCCTTATGTCTTTATAGACAGAGCTCGTTTCATAATCTGGATGATGAATCCGCCCAATATCACAAAAAATCTTTCTACCCGGCTGTATCGTAAAATGCCTTATCGTCTGAGGACCGGACCATTTAAGTGAAACTGGTGAAAATCCAATAAATTCCTTTAATTCTCCTGCACTATTTTCTTTCCAAATTCTCTCAAGTACTGTCTCGCATTGTTCAGCCTGAACCCTGCCGTTATTTACGACTCTAAATCTAAAATAATGAACAGGGAAGCGTACACCACCTCCTTTCATCTCTGTAATATGGCAAAAAGGAGGTTTATGACAAAATTCAAAAGCCAACTTCGGGGAAAAAAATCTGAATTTCCACCTCTCTATTACATAAGGAGCCAGCAACGCGATTGCTCCCAAAAAAAGTGTTGTACCCATCAAAACCCAATCACTAACATTAGAAGTTATATGACTGGAAATTTTAGGAATAGTAGTAGTGCTTAATATCATGATTTTTAATTTTTTGACTTTTTAAATATGCAATTATCTCACCAAAAAGTGCATTTAATGAATTATTGAAAGACAGTACTTCATTAACTAAGGTTCCATAATGCCCCCCTGTAAGCAAGGGAAATATCCTACCTATTTTATGAGCCTCCGGAGTTCTGAACCCTTCGCTGAAAAGTTCATAATCGCCTGCCATCTTCCGTAATTTTTCGGCTATTTTGAATTTGGTATTATTGCTATTATTTAAAAAAGCGGACCTTGCTTTCTTCGCTTTCTTGAGTTTTTCGTAATATTCGTAACTACAGTCTAATTTTGCGACTAAAAAAATCAACTCCTCCATCTTAGCCCCTGTAATAAAAATATTTAATAAAATGCCGGAATATTGTTTTGAAACATTCGTTCTGTCTTGCAAAGTTGCTAAGCTTTGAATTCCTGTAGCAATAAAAATATAAATATCCAGTAAGTACTTTTTCACTTCCTTGTCTATTTGCGTGTTTTCAATCAAATCTCTACACTGGTAGGGCTCAAATATGGAAGGGTTTCCATCAAAAACGACATCATCATAAACCTCTGCCAAATTCTTCTCAGATTCTGGGTAAAACCCAAAATTTCGAAGATCAAAAATTATATTATTCGGTTTCTGAGCAATATAACTAAGAGATTGTACAACTCTGCATTGCCCTTGGATTGTTAAAATGTCGTTTTTGGCAGCTTCGGCATTTTTATCGTATTGAATACATAAAATCTCTTTCTCGGAATTGGGTAAAAGTTCCTCGTCTGTTTCATTTAAAATAGCTAGTATGTGACTAAAACCAAACCTAATTCCGTATTTTTCACCCATTCCGACAAGATAATTCTTAACCGTTAGAACATTCCAATACCTCTTATCAAAAAGTAAAATGGTTTTCATGTTATGTTTTTTAGATGCTTTGAAATGATTAGGGATAGGCGTGCACCTGTCCCCGAAAACCCCAAGGAACTCTTCTCTTTCCCCTGTTCTCAAATTTTACTTCCCAAACTTACTAAGACTATCTTCCAAATCTCTTAATGACTTGCTAATAGAGGCTATAGATTTTCTTGTAGAACCATCCTTGTCCACCAAAGTAATATTTTTATTACATACTGGACATTTTATTACCTCCTGATTTTGTACTTGCCCCAAGGTCACTTTGTGTGGTGAGTTACATTCAGGACAATTGATAGTAATTTCTTGCTTTGAAATATCAATCATATCTTTTACTCCTTGCTCTTATTTTTTCGACCTTTTAGGAAAAAACTTTTCCGCTCTTAAAAATAAACCTTTTACCTAAAAGGGTCAAGGATCAGGTAAAATCCTTTCAACCGTTCCCTCGTGTTCTTACGGCGAAGGAACGGATGGAAAAATTTATTTAAAATTCTAAATCTTATTTACGGAATATTTACCGTTGAGAAACACTATTGAAACTCGGTTTCAATAAAATTTACTCGCATACAGAGACAGCTTCCGAATTTTTTTGATTTTTAAAATAAACAATCCCTACTTTTTATCTGGTTCAAATCCTTTTTCTGTAAATTGATAGTCTTCTTCATTTATTTCGGATTCTAAAATTTCGTCAACATCTTGATTTTGATTATTGTTTTCGTGATCACTTTGATCAAAGTTTGTATTATTTTCCATATCTTTAATATAAAAATATTATTTTTGAAATGATAAAAAACAATATTGATAAAAACAAAAAAACGAAACCTTTAAAAAAATACTCGTTTTTCTTCTTTTGTTTTCCATAATTAAATTCTATTGATTCCTTTAGAGCAAAATTGATGATTGATAATTCTCCCATTTTAGGGTATTTTTTTAAAATCCTTTCAATACTATTAATTTTTAAACCCCTTTTAAATTTCATCAACGAAAAAGTTTTAACAGTAAAAAATAAAGAAATAATTAAAAATAAAATACCGGCTCCAAATATATGTCTAACTAGAATATTGCCTTTTATAAAAATATTTATAAAACTATCTATTGTAAAAAAATAACCAATAAAAAGACTTGACAATACCAACAAAAAATCAATTTTTTTATTTATTGTATTGTCAGCATTATTGCCTTCTTGAAATTGTCTTACGAGTTCATTGTAAATTATATCTTTTCGCATATTTTTACTATTTTATTAAAATACGGATGAAAAAACTTTATATCCCCGAACCGTATTTTTCCAACCTCTGCATGAACCACCCCCTTTCCTCAATCAACCTTGAATCTTATCAATAAATCCCTCTTTCACGATTGTTTTATTTGACTCTACGCCAATACCACTAATTTTAAAGTGAAAACCGCCACGTATTGGAATACAATTACAATATTGTCTCTCTCCTTTTCTGAGGTTGTAAAGTGAGTGTCCCTCTCCTTGTGTTGGATCATTAAATTCATACAAAAAATAATCAGTCATCCCACGCCAATTTTGCCCATCTTCACTAATTTGAACTTCCATATTTTTTATATCTTCTGTCCCGTCATTAAATATTTCTATCATCTTATAGCTCCTATTCTCTGCCAGCCGGATATCAACACTTGGAACCTTATCAAGCTGAAGTCCTGCCGTAATGCTTGGAAAATCAAAATGAATATTTTCGTACTTCATAAAAAGTGGCGCGAGAACCTGAGCAGTGAGCGTGCCTGACCGCCAACTTTTTTCTTTAGCTTTCTGATTGATAAATTCAATAATCTCAGTTGTCAAATCATCTGGAGTAACGAAAATCCATTCTTCCACGGGTAACGTTATATTTTTCGCCTCAATAGCTTCGTGAAGTTTATTTATATCAGATATAACTTTATCTCGATATTGTTGCAATTTTCTGCGTTCAGGATATTTAGGACAATAAAAAGCGTAAACAATTTTTTGCTTTTTATTATAGCCATCAATACCAAAATCACACCACTCTTTAATACTTTGATATTCCTGTCCAAATTCAGAGCCCAGTACTGTATCAACTAAACGTTTAAATTCGTTAAAGTCTTCAATTTTTCTTATTCGAGCATAAATATTCATCTTTTTTTACAAAATATTATTTGGTTTCAATGATTTTTATCTCCTCCGGGGTGAAGCCGTAGAGTTTATACACCATCTCATCAATTTGGTATTCGTATTCTTTGATCTTTCGTTGTTTGGCTTCGTCAGTTAATTTTAAGCCGATAATTACAAGGTCGCTTCATTCAATGTTGTCTTTTCTTCAAGACTGTGGACAAATTTATCAATATCAGAAATTCTTACTTCAAAACCATCATTTTTGATAAATTTAAAGTAGCGTTCAGTATCAATAAAAGATTTTGGCGAAATAAACACAGAATACGATTTAGTACCTTTTTTCATGTATTCTTCAAGATGTCTTTGCACTGAAAAAGATTCTCTGATATGTTGTTGTGTACCTGTTAGTAAAGTAACCTCTACTAAAGCCGTTTCGCTGTTTTCTATACATTCAATATCAGGATTTCCACCCGATGCAAAACTCGTTGGCAAGCCCTCATCATCTGAGACAAAATTTGGCTTTACTATTACATTTGGTAATTTTTTGAGAATAGCTAAAGAGGTTAAAAACTCCAAGCGCAAAGGCTGTTCTATTACTCTTAGAATATCGTCCTCGGAAGATTTTTTCTGTGCTAAATTAAGCATTTCGGTTTTAATTGATTCCCACGCATAATGATTTACCCATTTTTCCAACTCCGCCTTGGTCGTTCTAATAGGAGTTTTATAGACGGAAAGCGTTGCAATCAAATTAGTATCAACTTTGCCAATATAATTAAAATAATCTTTTTCAGCCTCAAATGTTGGGTAAGAAATATAATTTTTTAAAATGTAATTTACCGTCGACATTTCTTTTGTGTTGATGTCAATGAAACGTCCACCCCCACGCAAAGAAAATAAACCAGTCAAACGCATTTTACGAATAAAATCATCAGGATAATCCCCTAAGATAGAATTATCGTCTCTTTTGGTTTCGTTTAATAATTCATAGCAAAGATCTAAAACTATCTCGTTGCTTGGCGAATAGCCATGTTTTTTGCGCAACTTTTTTATTTCACGATACAAACTTTCTGCATTATTATTTTGCCAACAGAGCAATAACGGAATTTCTAACCTTGAAATACCCGTGCCATTATAAGCAGGGTCATTATCTAGGAGTTTTATTGTTTGTATTAGTAAGATCAATGGTACATTTTTATTTAAAACTCTACGAAACGGATTTTGTCGCTGGTATTTTGCGAAAGCATTAGCAAAAACCATTAATTCATTTTCTGGTTTTTCTTTGTCTAACAACATTTTCCCGCTTTCGGAAAATTTTATTTCTTCGTTTGGCCAATACCAAACAAAACCAAGTTCCTTGGCAATTTTAAACCAAGTGTCAAATCTTGATGGCCAACCTCTCTCAAAACCTGCTTCTTTGTGACTTTGTGGATTGTCAGCAAATACTTCTTCGGTTTCAGTCTCGCTTAGTTCTATTTCGTTTTTCCATTTATCTTTTATTACTTGCGATATTTTCATAGGCTGATATAGCCCTTTTTGAATTAAAATTTTAGCCACTTTATCAATAATTTCGTTTGTTAAAATTTTGTCATCGTACTCACCAAGCACGGCTAAGAAATCCTTCAGTCGTTCAGGATTTCTCATTGTTGTCGTAAATAGTAACGGTTTATATTCGGGTTGTCTTTTTTTCATAATTTTAATAGTTAGTGACTAAGACCTCTTTGATTATTTTTTTCCCATTATTGTGGTAATTAATGTAGTTGCTTTCAATTTTATGTACTTTGTATTTTTTTATCCACTCTATTAAAAGGTCATTTTTGCTTCCGTTGTAATGCGTAACATTTGATAAGGCAAATTTAACGCCCTTTTTGTCTAAATTATCAATTAAGCTTAACAAGTCAGACTCAGACCTTGAATCCCAAAACTTATTATATTCGCTAGCGGTTATTAAATAGGGAGGATCTAAATAAACAAAATCATTTTTAAAATATTGTTTCTCTGAAAAAAACTTCTTAAAATCATTTGATGTAATTGTGATTTTCTTATCATTTACAAAATCAAAATAGCCGTTTAGGGCATTAACTACGTTTTTATTAAAATCAACATTCCCCACAGGAAGATTGAATTTGCCACCACCATTAAATCTCAACATTCTGTTAAACCCATATATAAGCAAAATATATAAAATCAGAGGGTCATTTTTTTCGTTATTATTCACGCACGCTCTCAATTTTTCGTATCCCTCTTTGTTAAATCGGGCAAAATAAGTTTTTTTCCATTCTTTTTTTAGTGAATCGGGGATTAAATCTTCTTTATAAGATTTAGATAATTTATATTTTGATATTACTTTTTCAATGTTTTTAAAAAACGGGTTTGGATTATTCGCATTTTTCATTAAAAACTTATGTATGTTAATGAGGTGTTTGTTTATATCATTTAAAAAATACTTCTTTGCTTCAATGTTTAAAAATACAGTGCCTCCACCAACAAAAGGTTCATAAAAATTATTCACTTCTTTGGGAAATAAATTTACCAGTTGCTTCATTAGTTTGTATTTATCCCCGACATAAAATAACGGGGATCTTTTGATTTTGTTATTCATGTTGGTTATTAGTTACGAACAAATAC
Source organism: uncultured Gammaproteobacteria bacterium (assembly GCA_964476245.1). GTDB lineage: Bacteria > Patescibacteriota > Microgenomatia > UBA1406 > HO2-37-13b > CAYYYW01. The sequence continues at coordinate 5,539 of CAYYYW010000026.1, read as the reverse complement.
TCTTTGTGATTATTAAAATTTGTATTCCCGGCATTAAAATGTCTATAGTTTTTTTCAAAAACTTTTGTTTTACCTTTTGCTTGTAAGATTTTTTCAATTTCTTGAAGTGTAATTTTATTTTTTGATGAATTACTTTTTGAATCGTATGTATTATTATACGAAACAACCAAAAATTGAGCATCAATATCTCTCACAAGTTCTGCAAATTTTTCTTTGGCATTAGCTCGGCAGTAATCGCTCATATTTTCTGGATCTGGTTTTAGCGCAACTCCATAAAGTTTTGGCTTATCCCATTTGGTCAATGTTTCAAGTACATGATAAAAACGACTGTATTGTCTGGAATTATAGGGCGGATCAATATAGACCACATCTGCCTTTATCTTTTTTGCCAGAACATTTGTGTCTTCTTGAAAAATAGATATCTCTTGAGTATTAATCGGATCAATCGGTTTCATAAAGAAACTATCATTTACAAAATCTTTTTTAAAATAAGCATCAAAATGCCCAACGGTATTAGCGATTTTATCAGCCGTATAAAGCAATGATGCAAGCAACATAAAATATTCTCTCTCCGTTAAATTGTTTTTGTTTTCTTCAATGTTTTCCCTGATAAAGCCGATAATTTTAGCTGAATTATTACTGAAAAATTTACCGCCAAAGTTTTTTGAAAAATAATTATCTTCTAAATCACCACTATAAATATTATTATAGCTTTTAATAATGTTATCTATCTTATTTTTATCCCATACTTCATTCCCGAAAAAGGCACGATATATTACATAATTAGAATGTAAAAAATCATTTAGTAACACTTTCCCGAAATGTTTTGTAGCCACGGCCGATATAACCCCCGTTCCTGCAAAAATATCCGCAAAAGAATTTCCGCTACATTCTTTGCTAATAATAGAAAAAATCCATTCAATTAGTTTGTGTTTATTTCCAATATATCTGCGATTATGTAATTGAATATGATTTTCTTTTACTTGCGGAATATAAAAATAATTTTCTTTGATTTTTTCAGCACTTATCTCATAAGTTGGTTTTTCAACTTCTAACAAAGCAAAGAGTGCCACTTGAACACCGTCAACAACATAATCAATGCTTTTATTTTGATTTTTTAATTTTTCATAAAAACTATAATGACCATTTTCGGAAACAATAATAAAATCAATAACAGGAATCCCCATTATTTCTCCTGCTTGAGCTATCTTTTCAACAATTTGAGTATCTTTTTCGCTTGGTGAAAAATTTCCTGACGGATGGTTATGCACCAAAATAACACTCGCAGCATTTAGCTCTGTTGCAGGATAGAATATTTCTCTTGGGTGGAGTAGTGTTTTATCAAGCAACCCTATGCTAATAATTTCTTTTTTAAGTAAGAGATTCCTTGCATTAAGATATAGACAAAGCAAATGTTCCTTTTTTTTATCCCTAATATCATGGGTGAGCGATAAAACATCCTGAGAATTTTTGATGATAATTTCATTCGTTTTCTCGTCTTGATAATATCTTTTTACTAAAGAAATTGCCGATGCAACTTGGAGGGCTTTCGCCTGTCCAATTCCCGAAATTCCTTGCAAATCATCAACGGTTATATTTAAAAAATCTTTACTAAATTTTTGAATTATTTGTTGAGCAAGTTTTTGAACATTTTTCCCTTTGATGCCACTTCCAAGTAAAATAGCCAAAAGATCACTTTTAGAAAGAGCTTCCGCCCCTTTTTTGAGGAATCTTTCCCTTGGGCGATCTACTTTTGGTATATCCTTTATTCTTGGCATAGTTATTTAATGTTGATTTTTGTATGCTTGTTTTATTAAATCCAAAGCATAATTTAATTTGTCCATATTATCAATTTTCATCTCCCTCCAGTTTCTATCGGAAATATCTTTGGCTAACTTTTTGGGATCTTCAAAGCTATGTAGGCTATGTAGGTCAATTATTAACCATTTTTTCCTTACATGGACAGCTAAAAAAGTGGTATTAACATAGTATTTTATGTAATTTGGAGCGTAGCCCTCTTTAATATCATCACCAATTTTTAATACTTCATTTCTTAATTTATCTAAAAGCTCTTTACTCTCTTTATCTGCCCTATTCCTGTGGTCTTCTAATGTAATAACTTTATTTACTTGATCTCCCGTATAACTTTTCTGCTTCTTAAATTGATTAACAATATGGTCATGGTAAATGTCCAATTCGTTTTCGTGGTAAGTATAGCTATAACATTCAATTTCGGTATCCAAATGCTTAATCAAGCTAATATCCCATTGAGAGTATTGTTTTGCTACACAAATTAAGCGAATTTTAGACCAGTCAACTTCAAGGTTTTTTGTAGCTTCGTTTTCTTTAACAACCCTTTCAAATTCAAACTTTGTAGGCCTTTGCATTAGCCAGTCATAGTAAAAAACTATTTGATTTATTATTGTATCTTCCTGTCTATGCTTATACTCAATAATACAAGGATTGCCGTCCTCAGTAATTGCAAGCGTGTCAATTTCTCCGCTTGGTATCTTATAAAAACTTCTTAAATAAAAACATTGAAAAAATTGTTTTAAATGTTTTTCAGTATATCGTTGTAGTTGGCGTTCTGGATCCCCGCCTGTAAATTCTTGGGGTTTAATTATTTGGCCTGTTTGTAAATTTATTCTTGCCATATTTTTGAAGTTTATTTATTCTAATTCACACTCCTACTTCTTTCTGCATAGTTATTTTTTTAGCTTTGGTATGCCCATAAATTGAATAGCATTAACTTTGAAAGCTATATCTTTTTACTTATAAAGAGCGTTGTAGGCGTCCATAGCTTTTTTAAGGGCGTCTTTGTTGACAGAAGTAAAATAATGATAAAAGCCGTCTGTTCTTTGGTAGTAGGTTAATTCTGTTTGGGGTTGTTCTTTTCCCTGCTCAACCATTATATTATTTGTTGGCACTTCACTAACCCCCCTATATTCTTTGTCTGTGATTGGAGACTTCCAAATGTCAAGTTGTCTTATGTTTTGTCCAATGGTTGATGATTTTATTGAATAACTATTCTTTTTGTATATCGTATCTCTTTGTGATAACAAATTTTTATAGTTATCTTTACTTTCCCAATAAACTTTGTCGTCTGCGTGCATTAAATCCCAAAGATAATCATATTGCCCATTTTTATAGCCGATTAAAATTCTACTAACCAATTCCTCAAGTGTCGGTTCAATAGTAAAATCCTTTACGAATTTTCGGGTTTTATAATCCATTTGAATATCGCCCTGTTTTGTATATTGGCTTGGCACACTAATAACCATAGCTTTTTTCTGATAAATCTTAATGCCACTAATCTTATAATTACCTTGCTCGTTTGTTTCTTGACTATTTCCAGCCACCGCAACTTTTACTCCCTTAACTGCTTGCTGGTTCGTTATATCAGTTATTTTACCTGATACAGAATAAGTATAAGAAAATAAGAATATCAAACTACCAACCAAAATAATGGCTACCCCACCCAAGATAACCCAAAATTTTTTGCTTATTATAATTCTTTTCATAATTTTTTAATTTAATTTATAATTTTTGTCTGTCATATTTTATAAAATGCTTTTTTAATTATACCTGCCATTCTTTTTCTCCTTTCCGCCAAAAAGTCGTCGTATTTAAGCTCGTAAAAATTGTCTGGCAAGGCGTGGAATTTTAACATCTCATTTATTTCTTGCTCGTTAAATCTTTTTTTCAATATGTCAAAATACTCTTTGGGAGACATGTCGCCTATTTCTATGTTTTCCTCAAACTCTAAAAAAGTAAAATTGGCAATCTGGTTTATTTTTGATTTATCTTTATCTTTATCAAAGCCATAATTTTTAATGAGGTAGTTTCTTGGAAAAATATGGTGTTTTTCTAACCTTTTCTTTTTAACTTTTATTGATGGGTCGTATAAGTCACTTACCATTCTTTTGGAAAATAAAACGGGAGCACCTAAAAAGTTAAGTGCCGCAAAGTAAGCGTTAGACATTGGGTTTCTGGCAGAGGAAGTTTCCAATTCGTTTATTAGGGTTATATCCCAAAAATCGGCAGTTAAGTTGTCGCCAATTACTTTTTCAGTCCAAAACATAAAATTGTTTTCAGTAGTTCCAAGTTTGTGTAAGTCGCTCTCAAAAATAGTTTCTGGGGAGGACGAATAACGACCAGTTAGAGAGGACATCGAAAACCATTTCGCTACTATTTTTTGCAATTTATGATTTTCAATGTTTAATTTTTCTTTTCCTATCAGATAAATTACATAACTAAACAAAACAGCATTTTTTGATGAGATAAGTTCTTCGTTTTTGTAGCCAATTCCGATTAGGGTTTTTAGAAAACTCTGCCAGTTGGTATTATTAGTAATCTTTGGCAGGTCGCCTTTCAATAATGCAAATTGTTCCTCTCTTAATTTTTCAGAAAATTCATTATCGCCACTCCTACCTCTTAAAATAGAATATACATCTCTCATTTTTGCTCTGCTGAATGTAAATCCTACGAGTGTGCGGAGTATATCGTCTGGATCTGGTTTGATAATATGGTTAAATGAGGAGTATTTTGTGTTTCCGTCTGGTGCTTTTCGGCTATCAATACAAAACTGCTCAATTTCTTTTCTGCCATCCTGCCAAAAGACAGAAAGCAGGGTTAAAATAAAATCTGCCTGTGTAAGGCTTACGCCTTGACTATTTATCCTAACAAAAATATCAGAAACGGTCTCCTCGTCAATATCTGGCGATATTTCAAGGGCTGTTAATGGATATTTGAGTATGTTTATTAAATTTTGTATGTTTGTTGAAATTATTTTTTCCTCATTTTTAGAAAGCTCCCTTTTTTCTTTAAGCCCGGTTAAAAATTTATTTATAAAAAAGTAATCTCCCTCTCCCGACCAGAGGATTGAAATGTTTGGTATGTATTCTGGGTCTCTGTCGGTTGCGGCGCCTCCAACTTGAAATGTCCCATCTACGGGCTTGAAAGCAATTTTTATTTTTTCTTTTTCAAAATCGGGAGTTAATATCTCTTGATCTTTTAATACGGCAAAAAGAGCCGTAAGCCTTTGCTGTCCGTCAATTATAAGAAAACGGGGAATTTTCCTTTTCTTTTCGTCAAAGCCGATATTTTTGTAGTCGCTTCTGTTTGCGTTCTCCCAAAACAATAAATAGCCGATAGGGTAGCCCTTATAAATACTATCAAACAGGTCTCTAACTTTTTTGATTTTTTTATACCAAACAAATGGTCTCTGAATGTCTGGCAAAGCTAAATCTCCAATCTCAATATCGTCTGTAATCCTGCCTATATCGTAATTTGTTGCCTTAAATACTTGTGCCATATTTTTGGAGTTTATTTATTCTAATTCGCACTTTTGCTTTTTCCTGCATAAGTTATCTTTTGTGTTTTATAAAATTCATTATGTCTTCTTTTTTATAACGCCTATCACCGCGCTTCCCGAACCGAATAGCTTTAAGAATCCCCTGATTATCCCAATTCCGTAAAGTATTTGGATGACAATTCAAAATCTCACACGCTTGTTTCAGGGTGAGAATTTCGGGTAATT
>CAYYYW010000025.1:0-12006 GCA_964476245.1 uncultured Gammaproteobacteria bacterium | reverse complement strand
TCGATGGCCTTGAGAATTCATAAGGCCTTGATGGGCAATCTGGACATCCGGAGCATAAGCAAGATTTTCACCGGTAATAGAATAGTCAATTTTTTTTCGGTCAAGTCTTTGAGCAGGTGAAAAATCATCAACCTCCGAGTGGTGAGAAAAAAAGCCGTTAATAAACATTTCTTCTCCATATTCTTGGGCCGCCTCGGTCAGTTGTTCACTAAAAATTAATGATCTTATTCTTCTTGATTGCCTTTCGTTGTTGATTAAGTCAAACATAGCGGTTTCAGAAACGGGATCAATCTTTAAATCTTTTTTAGCCAATTTAAATTGTAAATTAACTCTTTCTTCAGAGTTTTGTTTAATAGTTAAGAAATTCAGCGTTTCAATAATGGCTTCATTAAAAACCGGCTTTAAATTTGACTCAATCTTTTGGGAGAAATTGACGAGAATTGGTCCTATTTTTGAACTTAGAACATCAATCTTAATATTGCCCCTTAAGGGAAGGCTAATGACCAATGTTAAGATGAAGGCAAAAAAAAGACCTGCTTGGAATATGGCCGGTATAAATCCTAAAACAATGTTGATTTTAGATTTAAAAACATTGATTGATATTTTTTTAAGAAAAAACTTAATTAAAAAAAAGAAGATAATTTCAGCAGAAAACCAGGCAGAAGCAAAACCAAGGGCATTGCCAAAGCCTTTTGAAAGAGAAAAGTTAGTAATCAATATTTTTGACAATAAATTATAAGTTTTAAAGGAAAAAATGAAAGAAAAGGCAAAACCGAGAAGATCTAAAAATGACGAGACAAATCCTTTATTAGTTAAAATATAATAGATGATTAAAAGAACAAAAATTAAATCCACCCAGTTACCGCAAAGAGTATGTTTTGAAAGTAGATAGTCAATCATGGTTTTGTTAAAATAGTAAATTATGGCATTAAACTGGCAATTCAAACACAAAAAAATTATAACAATTTTGGTTTCTTTCTTATTGACCCTTTTTTTATTTTATTGGTTTATTTTTAAAGATCTTCCCAACCCCAATAGTTTAAAAAATTATCAGGCAATTCCAGTTTCTAGTCATATTTTAGATCGTAACGGAAAGCTTTTATATGAAATTTATAATGATCAAAACAGGACGCCAATTAAGTTTTCCGAGTTGCCTTCTTTTATAAAGCAGGCAACTATTGCTACAGAAGATAAAGATTTTTATAAACATCAGGGAGTTTCTGTCTTTGGAGGAATTATTCGTGCCTTAAAGGATATGGCTTTTCAAAAAGGTCTTCAGGGTGGTTCTACTATTACTCAACAGCTGGTAAAATCAGCTCTTTTGACTCCAGAGCGAACAATCCAGCGCAAAATAAAAGAAATGGTCCTAGCTTTATGGGCGGAGAGAATTTTTGCCAAAGATGAAATTTTAGAGATGTATCTAAACCAGGTTCCCTACGGTGGTTCAGCTTACGGCATTGAAGAGGCAGCCAGAACATATTTTAATAAAAAAGCTAAAGATTTGACTTTGTCTGAGGCGGCTTTTTTAGCCGGCTTACCCCAGGCGCCAAGTCTTTATTCTCCTTATGCCAATCCTGATTTAGCCAAGGCTCGACGCAACGAAGTATTAAAGAGAATGAAAGAACAGAAATATATTGACGAAAGTTCAAAACTTAAAGCTCAAAAATCAGATTTAAAAGTTACTCCTTTGAGGACAGCCATCAAGGCGCCGCACTTTGTTTTTTTTGTTAAACCTTTACTTGAGGAGGAATACGGCGTTCAGATGGTAGAAGAAGGTGGTCTTAAGGTTTTTACCAGTTTAGACTTAGAGCTTCAGGAAAAATCTGAAACAATCGTAAGGGAAGAGTTGGAAAAAATAAAAAAACTGAATGTTTCAAATGGGGCTGTTTTAGTGACGCGACCTCCAACGGGAGAAATATTAGCTATGGTTGGAGCAAAGGATTATTTTGCCACGGGATCGGGAGCCTTTAATGTAACTACAGCTTTGCGTCAACCCGGTTCCGCTATAAAACCGATAAACTATGCCATTGGTTTAGAACGAAAACTAGTCACGCCAGCGACAGTTTTTTTAGATATTCCTACTTGTTTTAGTGCTCCTGGGCAACCGAAAGCCTATTGTCCGCATAATTACGATGGCCAATTTCATGGACCAACCCAACTCCGTTTTGCCTTGGGCAATTCATATAATATTCCGGCGGTTAAAATGCTGGCTTTTAATGGAGTAGAAAATTTTGTTGCTTCCTCTTCCGCTTTTTTAATGACGACGTTTGCTGATTCTAAAAGATACGGATTGTCTTTAACTTTAGGCGGGGGAGAAACAAAAATGATTGAGATGAATCAAGCATTTTCCACTTTTGCCAATCAAGGGACCTCGAAAAAATTAGTCGCAGTTTTGAAAGTCATTGATAAAAAAGGAAATATTTTATATGAGTATAAAGACACAAATTTCGTAAAAGATATTAAAAAACCATTAAATTATCCAAATTATTTAGCCATTCCTGGCAAAAAAGCTATTTCTTCCGAGACAGCCTTTCTTATTTCCCATATTTTGTTAGATAATAACGCTCGTTCGGCTGCTTTTGGCCTATCAAGTTATTTGGTTGTCCCTAAACACGCCGTTTCGGTTAAAACAGGAACAACCAATGACAAACGGGACAATTGGACGATAGGTTATACGCCTAATTTTATGGTTTCGGTTTGGGTGGGCAATAATGATAATTCGCCCATGAATCCATATATTGCCTCAGGATTAACCGGTGCCTCACCGGTTTGGAACAAAGTTATGCAGGAAGTGTTAAAGGACCAGCCCGATCTTTGGCCGCGCAAACCTGAAGAAGTAGTAGGTAAACAAGTTTGTTGGGATAGTGGAATGTTGATGGTTAAAAATCCCGAAGGTAACGAAAGTTGTCAGTCGCGATTTGAATATTTTATAAAAGGGACCGAGGTAATGGCAGACGGAGCCACAAAACAGATAATTGCCGTCAACCGTGATAATGATCAATTAGCTAAGTCGGGCGATCAAAATATTGAGATGAAAGAAAAAATAATTATTAGAGACATGTTTTCAACTTATTGTCTAGATTGTAATCATGAGGGAGAAGGATACGTCACAATCAGACTTTAGCCTTGTACTTTAAGAGCTGTTTAAGCTTTTAAAACTTCTAGTCCAGGTAGTGTGCCTTTTTCAATAAATTCCAGCATAGCTCCGCCGCCGGTTGAGATGTGAGTGATTTTGTCTAAATATTCCTTTTTAGATATTGCGGACAGAGTATCACCGCCGCCGACAATTGAAGTTGCTTGTTGGTTTTGGGTAATTGAATAATAGATAAAGTCCGTTCCCCGTCGATATTCAGAATTTTCAAAGTAACCAACCGGACCATTCCAAATAATTGTTTTAGCTTGAGCGATTATTGACCCAAATTTCGCTTGAGTTTCCGGTCCAATGTCTAAAATATTAGCGTTACTTAGTATTTCGCCAATTTTTTTGACTATTCCGCCATGTTTGGTGTTTTTCAGATCTCCGATAATTACATCGGATGGAAGAATTATGGCCGTGTGTTTTTTTGCCGCCATAAATAAAAGTCGTCGAGCTTTTTCAATTTCTTCGTACTCATAAAAACTTTTTCCTATTTCATTTCCTTCCGCCAACAAAAAGGTATTAGCGAGGCCTCCTCCGATTAAAAGATAATCAGCAATTTCCATCAGTTTATCAATAATGATAATTTTTGTTGAGATTTTAGCGCCACCTAAAATAGCGACCACTGGTTTTCGAGGTTTTTTTATCGCCTGGGAAATCATTTCCACTTCTTTTTTTAGAAGTAGTCCGGCGTATGAGGGTAGATATTCTGGAATTCCAACAACAGATGCTTCAGGTCGATGACTTACGGCAAAGGCATCATTAACATAAACATCTCCTAAAGCAGCCAGTTTTTGTGCAAACTGCGGATCGTTTTTTTTCTCTTCTTTATAAAAACGGATATTTTCTAAAACTAAAATTTCATTTTCTTTCTGATCGTCAAAAATGCGCCTATCCGCGGTCAAAAAATCATCAACAAGTTTAATTTTATAATTAGGCAAATAATCTTGTAATTTATCAACAACAATTTTTAAAGAATATTTAGGATTACGAGCTTTAGGACGGTCAAGCTTGGCAATACAAATTAATTTGTTTTTATTTTTTAACAAAAGATTAATCGTTGGCAAGTTGTTTCTAATTCGAACATCATCGGCGATAGTGAAATTGGGATTTAGCGATACATCAAAATCCGCCCGTAAAATAACTCTTTTACCGAAAATTTTATTATCGTCAATCGTTTTGATATTAAATCCGTTTTTAACCATAATTTATTTTTATTTATAAAATTTTAAATATTCATTAACATTATCAACGCTGCCTAAGACGATAGGAGCTTTTTGACTTAGACTGTTAGGTTTTATTTGCAGTGGATTAATTTTTCCACTGTAAGCTAAGCCCCCTGCCTGTTGGATAATAAAAGCAAAGGGGTTAATCTCAAACATCAAACGCAATTTGCCTTGAGGGTTTTTTTTATTGGCGGGATAAAGGAAGCTACCGCCTTTTAATAGAGTTCGGTGAACATCCGCAACCATAGAACCCACATATCTTAATTTAGCCGGTTTCTCTAGATTTTTTAGATGGTTAAGGTATTTTTTAAGAGAATCGTCGTACAAGTTATAATATCCTTCATTAATAGAATAAATACCGCCTTTTTGGGGGATTTTAATTTGGGGATGGGAAAGTAGGAAAGCGCCCATACTTGGATCCAATGTAAATCCATTTACTCCATGACCACAACTGTAGACGAACATAACGCTTGAACCATAAATAATATAACCAGCCGCTACTTGTTTACTGCCTGGTTGTAGAAGATTAGAACTTTTATGATAAATGGAAAAAATTGTGCCAACGTTTATGTTTACGTCAATATTTGACGAGCCATCTAAGGGATCCAAAAAAACAACATAGTCGCCACTATTTTTCTTAACAAAAATTGGTTTTTCCAATTCCTCTGAAGCAATGGCATAAACTTGCCCGCTTTCTGACAGAATGTCGACTAAGAGTTCGTTGCTGAATTTATCAAGCTTTTGCACCTCTTCTTGATAGATATTTTTTTCTCCTGTTTGTCCCAAAATATCAACCAAGCCGGTTTTTTTGATATGACTGGCAATGATTTTGGCGGCGTTTTCTATTTGGGTTAAGAGGAGAGTAAAGCTGCCAGTGGCTTTTCTGAAACATCGTTCTTCTTTTAAAATAAATTCGGTTAAAGTAGTTACTTTCCTAAACATATGGGTCAGTAATTTTTTTTGTATTGAAAACGTTTAATTTTTCAAACAAAAATAGAAATTGTTTTTCTAAATTCTTCAATATCGGCTTTTTCTCTTTTTCCGACAAAGACCAGAGTTGTTTTTTGAATTGTCCTAAAGCTTTTTTTCTTATTTTATAAATAAACTGTTCTTCGGTTGCTCCTTCTTTCCACTCGTCTTTTAAATTAGTTTTTATCCAGCAATACATTTCTTCTTTTAGTTTTTTTGGCATATAGTCGTAGACAATGTTCTGGAATCCGGTAGCTAAATGGATCTCCAACGTTCCGGTTTCGGGAAACCGATCAAATAGCTCGTTGGGTAGGGTTGAAGCTCCATGTTGAACTGGTCCGCCAAGATGATATTTTTTTCGGGCGACTTTACTTATGTCTTTTAAAACATTAAAATCCAACTTAACATCGGCGATTGTTCCATCAGGTAGAGGAATCCCACCATGACTGGTGCCGGTTTGCACACTTACTTTACTAATTCCTTGTATCTTTTTATTTTGAATTAGTTTTAAATAGCCTTTCATAAAGGCCTCAAATTCTGTGACAGTGCTGTTTTTTCCACCAATATGGCCAATCTCACCACCAACGGAAACGGTAATATTTTTTGGCTCAATTTCTCGGATATACTTTGTTATTAAGGCGGTCATTTGATAATTTTCTTTTTGCTGGTCGTTTAATTTCGGCTGATTAAGATCAACTAAAGTTGAGGCATCAATATCAATGTTATAAAAACCGGCCTGGATGGATTCTTTAATTAGATCTTTAATTTTTTTAATTTCCGCCTCCGGTGTTTTTAGATAGACTGATGTTTTAAATTGATAGTGGTCTCCCTGGATAAAAACCGGGCCTTTATAGCCTTCGGCAATAGCGGCCGCTAAAAGAGCAATGGTGTATTCTTCTGGTCGTTGTTCTGTGTATTTAACCTCCGATCGGGCAATCTCAAATATGATGGGGCCAATTTTTTTCTCGATAGCGATTTTAAAGATTATCCGCGCAATGTCATAGGTAAGTGTTCTAATATTAATGGCGGGAACAGTAAAACCAGATATTTTGCCTTTTCCAAAAGCTTGGTATAAATTATGAACAGAGGCGGGGAAAATTTTTAAACCGGAAGAAATTCTGTAAATCTGTTGACGAGCTTTTTTCTTTACCTCTTCCTTCGAGGCAAAAATGGCCGAATAAATTAATTCGTCAGTTTTTTTACCCCAGCACCAGAATGTTCCGTGCGTTAGCACGTGGGATGAATGGTTTTCAAGCGGGCATTCGGTGCGGGGTTTCGCACTCTGAATGCCCGAAGTGGTTGATGCCCCGACCGTAAGGTCGGGGAGTGCTTTACTTGCCATAAAAGTTCATACACTATAGATTATAATTTTTGTTTTGTCAAGACTCCCTGGTGTGTTAAAATTTGTAATTATGATAGCAATTATTCAACGGGTAAAAAAGGGGTCGGTAAAAATCGAAGATAAAATTTTTTCGCAGATTAATCACGGCTATGTGATTCTTTTGGGGATTTTTGAAGACGATAATGAAATTGACTTAGTTAAGTTAACTGAAAAAATTACTAACTTACGAATTATGAGTGATGAAGAAGGAAAGATGAATAAATCAATTATAAAAACAAAAGGAGAAATTCTTTTAGTTTCCCAATTTACCCTCTGCGCCGATGTTTCCGGCGGCAGAAGGCCATCATTTATTAAAGCAAAAAAGCCCGATGAAGCCAAAAAATTATATGATTTTTTTGTCCAAAAACTTCAGGAGAAAAATATTCCAGTAAAAACAGGCAGGTTTGGCGAATATATGGAGGTGCAAATTGTAAATGACGGTCCGGTGACAATTATTGTTGATTCAAAAATATTGTAAAACCGCGTCTGACGCGGTAAAATATTGAGTATGAATGCTCCATTAGCTGATCAAATAAGACCAAAAAGACTTGAAGAATTTGTTGGACAGGAACATTTAGTGGGGAAAGAGAAACCGATTAGGAAAATGCTTGAGTCGGGAAAGATTGCTTCGATGATTCTTTGGGGACCTCCCGGTTGTGGTAAAACTACTTTAGCTAAATTAATTGCTCATTATGTCAAGGCAGATTTTATCGCTTTTTCAGCTGTGTCAAGTGGTGTGGCTGAAGTTAGAAAGATTATTGCTAAGGCTAAAGAAAATAAAAAATATTTTCAAAAAGACACAATCCTTTTTGTCGACGAAATTCACCGTTTTAACAAAGCTCAGCAAGATGCTTTTTTACCTCACGTTGAAGATGGAACGATTGTTTTAATTGGAGCAACGACGGAAAATCCTGGTTTTGAAGTGATAGCGCCTCTTATTTCTCGCAGTCAAGTTTATGTTTTATATGCTCTTTCTGAGAAAGAAATTGAGGTGATTATTCAGACAGCTATTTCTTTTTACCCAAAACACAAATGGGACAAAGACGCTTTTAAACATATTATAAAACATGCCAACGGGGATGCTCGAACAGCCATAAACGCAGTTGAATTGGCTGCTTCTTTAAGTAAAAAAATAACTTTAAAAGTAGCGGAGGAAACGGTTCAGCGAAAAGCCATTTATTACGACAAAAAAGGCGATTGGCATTATGATACTATTTCAGCCTTCATCAAAAGCATGCGCGGCGGCGATCCTGATGCGACTCTTCATTATTTAGCTCGGATGATTAAGGCGGGTGAAGATCCGGTTTTTATTGCCAGAAGAATGCTGATATTTGCCTCCGAAGATATCGGTAATGCCCAGCCAACCGCCATGGTTTTAGCTACTTCCTGTATGCAGGCGGTTCATATGATCGGTATGCCCGAGGCCGGTTTAATTTTAGCCCAAACGGTCACTTATTTAGCCACCGCTAGAAAGTCGATTGCCTCAACGGTTGGATTAATGAAGGCGTTAGCTGATATAGATGAAAAAAACCTTGACCCCATACCCTTACATCTTCGCAATCCGGAAAATATTGTCATGAAAAAATTGAATTATGGCAAAGGACATGTCCGCTATCCGTGGTTAGTAGAGAAACAAACAGGTAAAAAAATAATCCAAGAATATCTACCCAATAATTTACGAGGAAGGAAATATTATATACCGGATTGGAAATAAATTACCTCTTGACAAATAATATTCTACTAGTATAATAGTAAATAAAATTTATGAATTCAAAAAGGTTGTCTGAATTAATAACTGTTTTACTGAAGATAAAAACCCGAAAAGAAATGTTGGATTTTTTAAGAGGGATATTGACACCTAAAGAATTAGAAGAATTACCAACAAGATTGAAGATCGTCAAAATGCTAAAAAAAGGAATAACGCAAGAAAAAATTGCCAAGGAATTAAAAGTTGGTATTGGTACTGTAACTCGCGGTTCAAACGAATTAAAAAGAGGGAGATTTAAAAATATATAAAATTTTTAACATGAGAGTAAAAATGGAAATTATGATTTTTGAAAACAATTGGTGGAGAAAAGTTTACCCGCGAAGCGAGTGGCGTTTTTAATGAAAAAATATCTTTAACTTACGCCGCTCGCCCGAGCGGCTTTTTTTATTAGTTCAGTTGTCATTCTGAACGAAGACCCGATTAGCGGGTCGATGTGAAGAATCTAGCGAAGCGTTTCACTAGATCCTTCGGGCTTCGCCCTCAGGATGACAGGAGGAGACATATGAAAAACACAAAAATAACATTATCAGAAAAGGAAATTCCCACGCATTTTTTAAACATAAATTATTATCTAAAAAAATATTTAGGTAAATTGCCTGATGCACCGCTTCATCCGGCTACGAATAGACCGATTAAGGCAAGAGATTTAATGCCAATATTTCCATTGGAACTGATCAAACAAGAAGTTTCTTTGGAAAAGAAAATAGAAATTCCCGAGGAAGCAAGAGAACTATATAAATTATATAGACCAACGCCTCTTTTTAGAGCAAAAAGACTGGAGAAATTTTTGAGCACTCCGGCCCATATTTATTATAAATACGAGGGGGTAAGTCCCATGGGAAGTCATAAATTAAATACGGCGTTAGTACAGGCTTATTACAACAAAAGCGAAGGAGTAAAGACATTGATAACTGAAACAGGTGCGGGACAGTGGGGGTCAGCCTTAAGTATGGCCTGTAATTTTTTTAGGCTGAAATGCCAGGTTTTTATGGTTAGGGTTTCTTATGAGCAAAAACCATACCGGCGAGTAGTTATGCAAATTTTTGGGGCCGAGGTAAATCCCAGCCCGTCGGAAAAAACAGAGTTTGGTCGGGAAATTCTTAGAAACAATCATAATCACCCAGGAAGTTTGGGGATTGCTATTAGTGAGGCGCTTGAGATGGTAAGCAAGACTAAAAACGCAAAATACGCTTTAGGAAGCGTATTAAATCATGTTTTGCTTCATCAGACTATCCTTGGGCAAGAGACAAAGAAACAAATGGAAAAAGCAGGAGAATACCCAGACATTCTAATTGGTTGCTGTGGAGGTGGAAGTAATTTTAGCGGTCTTATTTTTCCATTTTTAGTTGATAAACTTTCTGGAAAAAAGAAGAATTTACGTTGTATTGGTGTTGAGCCAGAGTCTTGTTCGTCAATGACTAAAGGTGAATATCGCTATGATTTTGGCGATACCGCCAAAAAAACGCCGCTTTTGAAAATGGAGACCTTGGGATGTGATTTTATTCCGTTGCCGATCCACGCCGGCGGATTAAGATATCATGGAATGGCGCCATTGCTTTCCTTTTTACATAGGGAGAAAATTATTGAGGCAAGGGCTTATAATCAGATTTCTATTTTTAAAGCCGCCAGCGATTTTGCTAAAACTGAAGGGATAATTGTTGCGCCAGAATCGGCTCACGCAATCAAAGCCGTGATAGATGAAGCAATTTTGTGCAAAAAAGAAGGTAAAGGGAAAGTGATTGTTTTTAATCTTTCTGGACATGGATTTTTGGACCTTAAAGGTTATGAAGATTATTTACAGGGAAAATTAAAATGAGATAAAGAATCACTTGTTTTCGATTATTTAAATAATCGAAAGAATATGCATTCCCCAACATGATATATGATTTTTTGATAAACTAAAGATATGAAAAAACGCGTATTCTCTGGAATTAGAGCAACGGGGAGATTGCACCTAGGTAACTATTTAGGGGCGGTTAAAGGCATGCTTGAATTACAAAATAATCCAGAGTATGAAACTATCTATATGGTGGTTGATGTTCATACAATTACCACCCCATACAATGTGCAAGAATTGCCAAAAAACAAGCGTGAAATTATTATTGATTATCTTGCTGCCGGACTTGATCCAACAAAAAGCATCATTGCTTATCAATCAAATGTCCCCGAGCATACAGAATTGGCCTTTTATTTTTCAACAGTGGCGTCAGTTGCTCGCATGCAGCATTTACCTACATTTAAAGATAAAGTCAAACAATACCCAAAGAATGTTACTATGGCTCTGTTGAATTATCCAGTTCTTATGGCAGCTGACATTTTGCTTTATAAAGCAGAATTAGTACCGGTTGGTATAGATCAAGAACCTCATTTGGAAGTTGCCAGAGAAGTTGCTCGAAAGATGAATCAAATATATGACATGAATTTTCCTGAGCCAAAACGTTTTGTCGCAAAAGGTGAATATATTCCTTCTTTAAAAGGGGAAGGAAAAATGAGTAAATCGGTGGAAGGAAGTTATATAAATTTAACAGATGATTCTGAAACTATTAGAAAAAAATTGGCTAAAACTCCTACAGATAGTGGAAAAACTGGAGGGGCAATACCAGAAATCGGTGGAGTAAGAAGTTTATATGTCTTGTATAAATTATTAGCGCCAGAAAAATTTGAAAAAGATTTTGAGAAACCATATAAAGAAGGAATAATAAGATATAACACAATTAAGAATAATTTAGCGGATATTATTTATAAACAGCTGCAGACTTTTCAAGAAAAAAGAAAAGAAGTTGAAAAAGACCAATGTTATGTTGACCGCGTTATTAAAGAAGGAGCAGAAAAAGCTAGAGCGATTGCTAAGCAGACTATGCGGGAAGTGAAAGTAAAAATGGGATTAGCGTAGAGTCTTCCAATATCCTCCACATCCTTTAAATAACCAATGAGCCGTACGGGTGACGGTGGTAGTTGAGACGCCGGTTTGCTCGGCGATTTTTTTGTAAGATAGTCCTTTTATCAATAATTTAGCAATTTCCAAACGATTGGCAAATTCCTCAATTTCAGGCAAGGTTAAGATATCCCTTAAGAAATCAGCCACTTCTTTTTCTGTTTTTAATTTTAAGAAGGCGCTGACTAGTGCTTTCTCCTTTCCGTTACGTGGTGTATAAGATTCATTTTTAACAAAAGATATTTCTTTCGACCTTTTTATTTTTAGCATATTGATTAAATAAAATTTTCAAGTAAAACTTAATTAATCAATTAATTAAGTTTTACTCTGTTATTATACCATTAAAAATTATCTCTTGACAAATAAATATTACTATGTTAATATGCTAACACGTGAATATTCAATATATTCAATAAATTTGTCACTATATTATATTAATAAATTGAAGTGTTTAATTATGGAGCAGAATAATAAGATTAAATTAAATTCTAGTCATCATACCCCGCTTGAGGCGGGGTAGCCTGCCACGTCTAACGTGGTTTTGCTGTAATTAATTTTGGACTATTTACCCCGCCAACCGGCGGGGTTTTT
>CAYYYW010000024.1:0-13850 GCA_964476245.1 uncultured Gammaproteobacteria bacterium | reverse complement strand
TATCTGTTAATTTTTTTAATATATCTTTATTGTCAAATAATCTTCTTACTGCCTTTTCTATATCCTCAACTTCCGGCTCAACTAAAATTCCCACAGAAATATCCATTAAAGAAGGTATCGCTCCCATATTGGAACCAATCACAGGGGTGCCGCAAGCTATTGCTTCTACCACTGTTCTGGCGGCATTCTCAGAATACCTTGAGGGTATTACAAAAACATCGGCGGCGGCATAATAATCAGGCAGATTCTTATAATCAACTCCTTCAATAAATATGACGTTCTCCATATTTTCCGCGGCCTCCTTTAACACTTTAACCATAGGGCCGCCTGTAGAAATAAAAAGAAAGGTAACGGCCTCCCCCTTCATTCTTTCCGCCACTCCCAATAAAAGATCCGCTCCCTTAATTTTAATCGCTCTGGCTACAAACAAAACGATAAAAACCTTAGAAAATCCTAATTTTTCTTTTAGTTTTTCTTTATCGCTTGGTTTAAATTTTTCTAAATCCACCCATTCCACATAGGGTGTTATTTTCTCAGCGGGAACTCCTATACTCATCATCTCTTTTTTTGAAACCGCACTCTCCGCTATGATATGGTCCACTCCCTTAAGAATCCAGGCAACATTTTTGGCTAATCTTGATTCTGGAACAAAATCATACAAAGACATAATACTGGCTATGGTTCTCTTTTTAAATATCTTTTTCAATATCCTCCCAATAAAAGCACTATTAAATCCCTGGGCATCAATAACATCAATTTTTTTATAGTTCCATAACATCCACCAAAAACACCTTAAAAATAAATAAGGGGTAACATACAAAAAATTTAGAACGGGATATTTTTCTGTTTTGTGGAATAAGTTACAGCCCATCCACCAGAACCTTCTTACTTCCATGTTTTCCAATCTTTCTAAGTTCTCACCTTTTACATCAGGAGTAGTTATGGGTTGGTAAGTCAGAACATAAACATAATGGTTATGGGTTCTTAGATGCTCGCATAACTCATTAACATACGTCTCTGCCCCTCCTACATTAGGACGAAAGGCGGGGGTGATTATTAAGACTGACTTTCGATTTTTTAGCATTTTTTTTGATTATATCAATAATTTTGTCTACTGTTTTAATATCCAAATCAGGATAAAGAGGCAAACATAATACCCTCTCTGCAATATCAGAGGCTATCCTTAAATTATACTTTTCAACTAAATTCATACCTTTTTTCTTAAAGTAATCAAAATTCACAGTTAAAGGAAAAAAGTATTTTCTGGGCTTAATTCCATTCTTGATGAGCTCTGCATAAATTTCATCTCTTTTCTTAATATCCATAAATAATACAGGCATGTAAGCATAATTATATTTGGAGGCAATCAGTTCCTGAAACTTTATGTCTTTATTGCCGCCTAACATTTTCTTGTACCGCTCATAAACTTTTTTTCTAAGTTGAATTTCTTTATTAATCCCCTCAAGATTACAAAGCCCCATCGCGGCCTGGAATTCATTCATCTTGGCATTAATACCGGGAAGAACTACTTTTTCATCCGATTTAATACCAAAATCTCTCAATAACTTTAGTTTTTCAAATAAATCCTCATCTTTAGTAATAATAGCTCCACCTTCAATTGTGTTAAAAACCTTAGTGGCATGAAAACTCAATATTGAAATATCACCATAGGTTAAAATAGATTTTTTCCTATACTGAACACTAAAAGCATGAGCTGCATCATAAATTAATTTCAAATTATATTTATCAGCTATCCCTTGAAATGTTTCAACATCGCAAGGATTACCGTAAACATGCACTGGCATTATGGCGCTGGTTTCTTTGGTTATCTTTTTCTCTGCCTCCTCAGGATTAAGATTAAAAGTTTCAGGATCAATATCGGCGAATACCGGTTTAAGATTTTCCCATAAAATTACATTTGTTGTCGCAGCAAAAGTGAAGGGCGTGGTAATGACCTCGCCTTTTAAACCCAATGCTTTTAAAACTAATTGCAGAGCCAACGTGCCATTTGAAACAACTAACAAATTTTTCACTTTTAAATACTCCTGCAATTTCTTTTCTAATAACTGGACAAATTCGCCATTATTCGTTACCCACCCATTAGACCATATCTTTTTTAAGTATTTAATATATTCTTTAATATCGGGCAATTTTGTTTTTGTAACATTTATCATATTATCCAAGATTCTTATAAACACTCGTCAAATTAAATACGCGCCGGGCGTAAAGTCTTAGGAAAAAAATGAGCTATTCCAACTCAAAATCGCATACCTGCATTAACCTTTCCCGGCCAGAGTGGTTTGACTTTATTTACTTTTATTGCTTATCATTTTCGGCATACCAAGCAATAGTTTTTTGCAATCCCTTTTTTAAAGAATAACGCGGCTGCCAATCAAGAACTGTCTTAGCTTTTTTAATAGAAATATACTGGCTCAAAACTTCTTGTTCTCTTGGCTTATCAACCATAATCGGCGCAATCTCTGTTTTACCCATCAAGGTGATAATTTCTTCTATTAAGGCCTTCACGGAATAGTGTTTGCCTGCACCAAAGTTATAAACAATATTAAACGTTTGCTT
Source organism: uncultured Gammaproteobacteria bacterium (assembly GCA_964476245.1). GTDB lineage: Bacteria > Patescibacteriota > Microgenomatia > UBA1406 > HO2-37-13b > CAYYYW01. Next base: position 11,273 of record CAYYYW010000024.1, on the reverse strand, counting down.
CGCAAGTCCTCTTATCTTCTCCCCTAAAACAAGGTAGGCGTCTACGGCATCTTCTATGAATAAGTAATCTCTGACTATCCGAGGGTTAAAAATTTCCGGACTTTGATTTTTTAACAACAGCTTAATAGTTCGAGGAATAATCCTTTGATTTTGATCACCGGGCCCATATATATTGGCAAAACGCGCTATAGCAACTGGAATTTCATAATATTTAGCATATGTCTGAGTTATGATATCTGCGCAAACCTTAGACGTTTCATAAGGTCCTGAAGGATTGGGAGAATATTCCTCTACCATCGGAGGATTGTTTTCGCCGTAAACATGGGTAGTTGAAGCCAAAACTAATCCGCCCAACTTATCCTGCCTAACTGCTTCTAACATATTAACTGTGCCAATTATATTCACCTCAAAAGTTAACGAGGGGTTTTGATTTCCTTTTTCAACTAATGGTTGCGCGGCTAAATGAAAACAGATTTCAAAACTCTGATTTTTAAAAACATCCAAAACAAATTGCCCATCGGATATGTCGCCGATAATGATTTCTTTAACCCGAGAAAGCGATCGTTCATTTAATATAACTGTTGGCCCAAAGCTTGATTTTTCCAAAATAAAAACCTCAGCTCCTAAATCAATCAGACGTTTTGCTAAATGACTTCCTATGAATCCCCCTCCCCCGGTAACCAAAACTCTTTTATTGCTCCAAAAATTATTCATAAGCTAAATTACTGACTTTTTTCCTGAAAAATCCTTTAACCACCGTCGAACTGTAAATATGAAGAACAACCAAACACATAAAAGGATGTATAAACCAAGCAATATCATGAATTTTCAACCAGCCCCTGACGCTATCTATCATCGGTTTTATCAATGTTAAGGTTAAAATAATAAAAAACAAAAGTTTCAATTTATCGTCACTGGAATGATAAACGCTATAACGTCTAACAGAAAAACTTTCTAAGTAATACCTGTCCATAAAGCTTTTTCTCCGCCTCAGAAAGTTGAATAACTTGCTATTAGTTAAATGGATAATATCATCCTTTATAAAAGCATACCTTGTGTAACCTTGTTTTACTAAGTCAACATTAATGTCAATATGGAAATAGCGGTCAGGCGAATGTTCGGATTTTTGAAAAAACGACCTTCTAATAAGGAAGCCATTCGCTCCTAATGTTGGTATTTTCCTTGGATTATTCTGGTTAAATTCCACTAAATAATAATCTCCCATATCTTCTGCTTTACCCAGCAGATTGTAGTAGTTATGAATATAATCAAGCCGGTCGGCTTTTCCTAAATAGTAAGGTAAAGGATCATTAACGCCGAAAAGAGCAAAGTATCTGTCAAGCAAAGAAAATTCTTTACTGTAATGATACCTAAAAGGTTCAACAGCGACCACATCACAATCTTTTAAAAGGGGGGCAAGCATTCTATTGAGCCAATCCTGATGAGGCAAAATATTGTCATGGTCAATTAGCAAAATAAACTCACCGGTTACATATTGCAAACCATATCCCTTGTTATACTCAGCCCCTTGTTTCTCTTTTGGCACCTCAACAATCTTTCCTTTAAACTTTTTCACTATCTCTTTAGTTTTATCTGTCGAACCGCCATCAGCAACTATAAGGTCAATCTTTTCTTTTGGATAATCCTGAGCTTTAAGGGAAAAAAGACACTGCTCAATAGTTCTTCCAGAATTAAAAGTAGCAATCACTACCGATATTGTGGGAAATTTCGCTTTCATAAAATAACCTTTTTTAAATAGAGTCCGATTACTTTTTCTGAATTATAAGTTGGTATTATTATTGAAATCGTTGGCGGCATTATATTTTTTGAAGTAATGAAGCTATGCTAAAATTTTTTATCAAATCGTTATCAAAAAGATATTTATCAGTTACTTTCCTTTGTTTTTGAACAATCATTCTTTTTTTAAGATTTTTTTTAAAATTCAGAAGGTTCCAAGCTACTCCATGAATAATTGATTTAGCAGATTTAAAATCAAATCTTATCAATACCATTGGCGCTATCCAAATTAAGGAAATCAGAATATTCATTGGCAAGAAAAAAAATAAGTTTTTCAATCCATAATTTTTTATTAATGAAGATATTCTATTTCTAATAAAGAAATAATTAAAATCAAATGCAATCTTATCCTTCTTGCATGCCTTTCTTATGCCGCCCCGAGCATGATAAACGACAGCTTGGGGAATAAAAATAATTTTGTACCCGGCTAACCAAATCCGCCAGCATAAGTCCGTTTCCTCAAAAAACATAAAAAAATCGTTGTCAAAACCGTTAACTTTCTCAAAAACCGACTTTTTACAAACAAAAGCAGCGCCGGTAGCCGCAAAAATGCATTTATTTTTATCAAACTGTCCAATATCAATTTCGCTGTCTCCCAGAACATGAACCAAGCCAAATTTATCAATATAATGACCGGCGCTGTCAATAATTTCTGGATTATAATAATTTTTTAATTTACACTGCCCTGCGCCAATTAATTGGTCTGTTTCTATAGCTTCAAAAATATAAAAAAGCCAATCCTTGTCAACTTTTGTATCAACATTTAAAAATACCAGTATACTGCCTTTTGCCAATTTAGCTGCTTCATTATTAGCCCGGGCAAATCCTAAATTTGTTTTGCTTTTTATTATTTTTAAGTTTTGACAATTATTAAAATACTGGCTAACAATCTTTAAACTATCGTCAGCAGAAGCATTATCAAAAACAATAACTTCAAAATTTGCATAAGATGATGATAAAACAGACCTCAAACAATTCTCTATAAACTCATGCCCATTATAATTTATAATTATAATGCTAAAAAACAAATCATTGCTCATAACAATTTAACCTTTATCGGTCAATTTATCGCGGGTAATATCCCTTAAAAAATTAAGCAGAACAGATTTGGTTGGTTTGCCTGACAAAAAAACAATGAAAACAAAATACATAGCAATAAATCTAATATATATTAAAATGGTGATTATTAATAAGCACAAAAAAACTTTATTAATAAGCACGCCAATTAAAAAAACGTAAGTAAAGCTAAATAAAAAATGAGTTGCTGATGACCAAAAACCAATTAAATTTCCGATTAACCAATCAGGAATAGTTTTATTTTGAAGTTTAACAAATCTATTATATAGTTCTTCAGAAGCTATAATGCCCTTAAATCCAACAAAATTTTGGCTATAAACAACCATCATAAGAGATATTAATAAATAACCAACAAGCATAAAAATAACTGCCCATAAAGATAAAATACTGCCCGTGTTGCGCCAAACGCCATAACCGACACTTAATATTAAAGCGTACAAAGTTATATGATCAAACGAACAATCCATCCACCAACCTACTTTTGAACTCTTGCCAGACAATCTTGCCAATTGTCCATCAACATGGTCAAAGTAAGATTGAACCACTAAAACTAACAGCCCTAATAAATTGAATTGATACTGGCCCCGGCTAAAACAAAAAGAAAAAATAGAAATTGAAATAATATTACTGGTAATTGTTACTTGGTTAGGGGTAACGCCAAAACGGTGTAAAAGTTTAACAATTGGCTTACAGGGCGCTCTAACAAATGATTCTATAAATTTTTTGTATACCATATTCAATAAAATAAATTATGTTCTCTCCTTGAAAAGCTCTTTATTGTTATTTACCCATTCAAACAACCTTTTAACCCCTTCTTGGGGCGTAATTTGTGGCTGCCAAGACAAATCTTGTTGCGCTTTTTTGATGTCGGAAACATATACCTTTTGGTCGCCAGGCCGCCAATCAGCATTAGAATAAACAACAGGCGCGCCTAAAAAACTACCCAGATAATCAAACAACTCCAACAAGGAAAGGGTTTTGTCGGGCCCGCCCCCGATATTGTAAATCTGGCCTTTGCTGATATCGATATTGGCCACTGCTTTTTCAAGGGCCAAACATAAATCGTCAACCCACAAAACATCTCTTACTTGCTTACCGTCTCCATAAACGGTTATTGGCTTGCCTAAAACAGCGGCAATCACCATCCATGCAACCCAACCCTGGTCTTCAACACCAAACTGCCGCGTGCCGTAGATGCAGGATTGGCGAAAAACAACTGTTTTCAAGTCATACATTCTGGCATAATCCCTAACATATTGCTCGGCCGCCCCTTTGGAACAACCATAGGGCGAATGAAAATTCAATCCTCTTGTTTCAGAAATACCCCAAGGAAAATCACGGTAACAATAGCGCCTGTCTCTTTCTTCAACAACCACATCCTCCATCCCCCCATAAACTTTATTAGTTGAAGCATAAACAAGGATTGGCTTTCTTTCTGAAAGACGCAAAATCTCCAAAATGTTAAAAGTGCCCACGACATTAACCATAAAATCAAGTTGCGGATTAATAAAAGAAGTAGTTACCGCCACTTGTCCGGCTAAATGGAAAACAACATCACAAAGCTCCATTTCTTTTTTGAGTAAATGCTTGTCGGTGCGAATATCTCCAGCAACCACCCTAAGATTAGGATACCGTTCTTTCAGCCAAACGACGTTATCAAAAGAGCCGCCACGGGAAAAATTATCAAACACGCAAACGTCTTCGCCCTTTTCCAAAAGATAAGCTGTCAAATTGCAACCGATAAAGCCGGCTCCCCCGATAATTAAATTTTTTTTATTTTTTGCCATAATTTTTTATAAATTCAGATGCCCTGAATAATGACTCAAACTTGCCCGCGTCACTCCAAAAACCCTTTAGAATTTCAGAGGCGGCTGTGCCCTGCTGGATGTAAAAATTATTAACATCGGTAATCTCCAATTCTCCCCTATTGGAGGGCTTCAAAGTTTTGATTATGTCAAAAACCTGACTATCGTACATATATAACCCCACCACCGCCAAATTGGACTTGGGTTGGCTTGGTTTTTCTTCAATGCCCACAACCTTGCCGTCCTTAACCTCAGCCACGCCGAAACGATTGGCGTCCGGCACTTCTTTCAAAAAAAGTTTCGCGCCCTTTGCCTGATGTCTAAAATCATCAACATAATCTCTAATGTTATCTTCTATAATATTATCACCCAAAATCACCGCAATTCTGCCCCCATCCGCAAAATCTTCCGCCAACAATAAGGCCTGGGCGATGCCCCCCGGCTCTTCCTGCACCGCGTAAGACAGCCTCACTCTAAAATCACGGCCATCCCCCAAGAGTTCAAGAAAATGCCCGGCATGCCCTTTCCCAGACACAACTAATATATCTTTAATGCCCGCGTGCACCAAGGTTCCCAAAGGATAATAAATCATTGGCTTGTCGTAGACGGGCAAAAGATGTTTGTTAGTAACGCGAGTGCAAGGCAAAAGACGCGTTCCCAATCCTCCGGCTAATATAATTCCTTTCATAGTTAAAAAGTTAGATTAAAATTTAAATTCTATGACCTTTCCAAATATTGCTTTTTATAATACTCTGAATACTCCCCCGACTTGATTCTCTGCCACCACTCTGAATTTTTCTGATACCACTTTATTGTTTCTTTTACGGCATCATTAAACGGATATCGCGCCTGCCAGCCCAGCTCCCCCACTTTGCTTGTATCCAAAGCATAACGAAAATCATGGCCCGGCCTGTCTTTAACATACTCAATGCAATCATCACCCCTACCTAATTCATTAAGAATAGTTTTTGTAAGCTCCAAATTAGTTATTTGATTCCCGCCGCCGATGTTATATATCTCCCCAATCCTGCCTTTACGCAAAACAATATCAATTCCCGAGCAATTGTCGCCAACATAAATCCAATCGCGAACATTTTTCCCTGTGCCATAAAGAGGCACTTTTTTATTCTCTAAAAGATTGGTAATAAAAAGGGGAATTACTTTTTCCGGGTATTGATATGGTCCAAAATTATTTGAAGAACGAGTGGTTAAAACAGGTAAACCAAAGGTTTTATAATAAGACCGAACCAATAAATCAGCTGCTGCTTTTGAGGCGGCATAAGGACTATTGGGCAATAGATTGTCTCCTTCTTTGGATTGTCCTTGTTCAATAGTTCCATAAACTTCGTCAGTTGATATTTGCTCAAATTTTTCAATGCCATATTTCCTGGCGGCCTCAAGCAAGGTTTGAGTTCCCACAACATTGGTTTTAACAAAAAGTTCCGGCTCAAGAATTGAACGGTCTACATGGCTGGCGGCGGCGAAATTAACTACAAAATTAGGTTTTTCTTCTCGGAAAATTTTATCAACCAAATCTTTATCGCCAATATCCCCTTTTACAAAAACATAACGAGGATTGTCTTCAATGTCCTTGAGATTATCAAAATTAGCGCAGTAAGTGACAATGTCAAGGTTAACAACCTTATCGTCCGGATATTTATTGAGAATGTAGCGAACAAAATTACTGCCGATAAAACCAAGTCCGCCCGTGATTAATAGTTTCATAAATTTTTCTGAATCCTTTTTAAAAATTTATCAGTGGCTTCCTGCCAAGCAGGTAATTTATAACTTATAATACTCTTCAACGGAAAATTATCAAGCGCTGAAAATCTTGGCCGTTGAGCGGGTGTCTCAAAATCACCGCTTTCAGCAGGCAAAAGTTCGCCTTGCCATTTTAGCTTTTCTAAAACATATTTCGCCCATTCATATCTTGAGCAAAAACCTTCATTAGCAAGGTGATATAATCCATACTGACCGGATCCTATTAAATCAAGGGTTGCTTTAGTGATATCTTCCACAAAGGCCGGCGAAGAAATTTGATCGTTCACTATCTTTAAGGTCTTATTGGTCTTGGCGCGCTCCATTAATTTCAAAGGAAAACTCGCTTTGGGGTTTTCGCCGAACACCCAACTCAATCTTATTAAATAATACCTCTCGCTCAAATGCTCCACGTTCCTTTCTCCCAAACGTTTGCTTTCCCCATATTTATTGATAGGGCCGGGAGCGTCTGCTATGGTATAGGGCGCTCCTTTTTTACCGTCAAACACATAATCGCTACTGTAATGCACAAACACAGAGTTGTTTCTGTTGCAAGCCAAGACCAAATTCCTGGCTGCTACCCCGTTAACTAAAAACGCCTTCTGCCACTCTTTTTCCGCCCCATCTACATCATTAAAAGCGGCGCAATTAATCACAAAATCTGGCTTAATTTTTTCTATCACTTCATTTACTTTCTTAAAATCAGTAATGTCTAAACTATCCTTATCAAAAGCTAAATGGTTAATGTCACTTTTATTCAGCTCCCTGGCAAATTCTTTTCCTAACTGTCCATCAGCACCGGTTACTATAATTTTTACATTATTTCTCATAGACAAAATTATTATCTACTTCTTTAAGTAAGGGATTTTTGGAATCTTTTTCGGAAACCATTGGATTATTGAATGGCCAATCTATATTTAGACATGGATCATTCCAAATAATCCCTCGTTCATTTTCTGGAGAATAATCCCGAGAACACTTATAGATAATCTCCGCTTCCTCGCTTAAAACACAAAAACCATGGGCAAAACCAATCGGCGTATAAAGCTGTTTCTTATTCTCATCGGATAAAATTGTGCCAACCCATTTACCATAAAAAGGCGACCCCTCTCTAATATCTACAACAACATCAAAAATCTCTCCCCTAATACATCCTACTACCTTTGCTTGGGCTTTGGGATTTTTCTGGAAATGAAGGCCTCGCAAGACACCTCTTTTTGATTTTGAATGATTATCTTGAATAAAATGCTCTTTTATCCCAGCGCTAAAAAACTCCGAATATTTGTATGTCTCCAGAAAGAATCCCCGTTCATCTTTAAAAACTTTTGGCTCTATTAAAATTAAACCCGGGATTTCCAATTTTTTGAATACAAATGGCATATTCTTTTAATTTCGACAAAACTTTTTACCATAATCATCTCTTGCCAAAATCCGTTAAATGGCCGAACAGTTTGGCGGCTGACTTAGCTAAAAATTTGATGTCAGATAAGCTTCTAATCGCCAAAATCTTCCTCATAATGAACTGCGGGCTGGCGAATGATTTGTAGAGGTCGCGCGTGAGGGCCTTAACATCTTCGCTGGTCAATTCGCTTTTCATCACTTGCTCTCTTTGGTCAAACCTATCATAATCGTTAAAGTTTAACAAATTGTTTTCTTGGCAGTATTTATAAAGCGGGGTGCCGGGATACGGAATTAAAACCGTGGCTTGCAAAGTGTCAACATAGCCCTTTTTGAATAAGTCCTTGGCCAAATCAATGGTGCGTTGGGCGTCGGCTTTTGTTTCCCAAGGATAGCCAATCATCGCTGTGATATGGGGCTCAAGCCCGGCTCTTTTGCACATTTTTAAGCCCGGCTCTATTTCTTCAACCTTCAAATTTTTGTTAATTTTGTTTAATGTTTCCTGGCTGGCTGATTCCAAACCAAATAAAATCATCCGAAAACCGGCTTTTTTCATCAATTGCCAGACAGCCGAGTCTTTAATGCCATTAATGCGCATATTACAGCTCACCGTAACTTTTTTGTTGTAGCCCCGAGCAATCATTCCTTGGCAAAATTCTGCCAGCCACGAGCCAATGGGCAAGCTGCCTGAATCCTCGAAAATTTCTTTCACGCCCAATTTAATCAGCTCGCCAACCTCGTCTAAAGCTAAGTTAGCTGAACGAGTTCTAAAATGGCCGCCGGGAAAAATGGTTGTCCAGGAACAAAAGGAACACTTTCCCCACCAGCAATCACGGGCCGACATAATATAACTGCCGGGCGTTCTCTTGAAATTGCCGTTTTTGTAAGCGTATAATTGCCATTTGGTGAGCTCGCGGTCAATAAACGGCAAAATATCCAAATTGTGCTTTAACTGAAATGGCCCGGTGTTTTGTATAGCGCCGTTTTGGTCGCGAAACCACCAGCCCGGCTCCATGGCCGCCCCTTTGGCCAAGTGATTGGCCAAATTCAAAAGCATAAAATCGTAATCCCCGCCCGTTAAAACATAATCAACTTGGCTGTTTCGCAACGATTCCTCGGGCAAAGCAGTAACATGGTCGCCCATCAAGACAATCATCAACCCTTTAGCGAGCTCGGGACGGGCTTTTAGCTCGTTTATTATCTGCCAATGCCTTTTTATCACGGGCGTTTTGGTTTCAATGGCGATAATATCCGGTTTTTCTTTAATAATTCTTTCCAGCCACTCCTGATAACTCAACTCCTGGGCAATAGCGTCATCCCAAAAAACATCATAACCGTTGGCTTTTAACAAGGTAGCGGCCGAGGCAGGCACCATCGGATAAATATAAGTAGGGCTGTGAAACCACTGGAATTGCCGGTTCTGGGCCAACAGCGGCGTGCCCTTTTCCGATTTTATTGGCGGATACGAAATTGCGATTTTCATATTGGTAACTTACTCTTAAAATTTTTCGTGAAAATAAAACCCTGCAAAAACTTATAGCCATAAGTTAAATGGGTTAGTAAGACACAGGGCAAGGCGGCCAGAGAGATTTGAACGCTTTTAATCTTTTTATTGATGTCAAAAAAAGCCACAAGCAAAGCCAAGCCATAAACCAGCCAAAGCCCGAGATAAAGCCAATTGAAGAACAACGGCAAAAAAATCATCAACCAGCCGAAGGCCGCGAAGATAAAAAACAAAGACGGTATAAAGTATTTTAGTTTGCGGGAATTTTCTGGATATTTTTTGGCGAAAAATCCGCGATGCAAGCCATAGCCCCCTACCTGTTTTAAGTGCTTTTTTAAGCCAGCCCTTCGGTGGTGATAAACCAAAACAGACGGGTCGTAAATAATTTTTTTGCCTAACTTTTTAGTCAAATCAAAACATAATTTCGTGTCCTCGCCCGGCCAAAAGTCGCTGTTAAATCCGCCAACCGCGGCGAAATCAGATTTTCTAACCAAAAGATTAACCGAAGGCCAATCATCAACTTCTTTAATATCGCCAATTGGCCAGTATCTTTCAGGATTGCCACCAGAAATCTTGCTCAAAAAAACAGCTCCGGAAACTTTTTGCCAAAAACTGTCGCTTTCGGGAGTTATGGCTGGCCCGCCCACCGCGGACGCCTCCGAACTTTCAAAATACAAAACAGCTCTCGCGAGCCAGTTCTTGTCGGGATAAGCGTCGTCATCTAAAAACGCTAAAATTTCGCCTGTGGCGTATTGCAAAGCCATGTTTCTTTTTTGCGAGGGACCAACCTGGCCTGTGGGAATAATTTTTGTCTTAGGGAAGGCCTGCAAGCTTTCAAAATCAGGAAAAATCAAAATCTCAAAATCAAAATAATCCAATTCCAAAATTTTAGGAATTGATTCTTTTATATAATCGTTAATTTCCTTTACCGGAATAATGATTGATACCTTAGGCGGATTTTTCATAATTATCAAAGTTTTTCTTTTTTCTAATCACATAAAGGGGGCGATTAACAACCTCGCTATGAATGCTGGCAACGTATAAAGCAATTAAACCCAAACAACTCAAAATAATGCCCACCATAAACAAAAGAAAAACGCCAACCAAAAACGGGCCGGAAAAATTCAGGCGCAAAGGGTTGGGCAAAATGTATTTTTCAATAATTATGAACAAGCCAAACAGTCCCGAAATCGTAGTAATAACAACGCCCAAATAACCGGCTAACTTTAGCGGAAACAAACTGTGAGTTACAAATCCCGATAAAGCCAGCTTCACAAGCTTAAAAAAGCTATACTTCGCTTTGCCGTTTTGCCTTTCATCGGCCTCAAAATAAACAAAGCCCTTCTTAAAGCCCAGCCAATCAATCAACCCCCGGCTAATACGATTTCTTTCGGTAAAACGGTTAAACTCATTAACCACTTTTTTGTCTAACAAACGATAGTCGGTGGCGCGGGGAATAATCTTGGTTTCACCGATAATGTTCATTATTTTATAGAAACAAAATGAACCAATCTTCTTAACCAAGCCCTCATTTTTATTTTTTTCTCTGATACCGATAACCACTTCCGCCCCATCTTCCCATTTTTTCAAAAACTGCCCTAACAATTCCGGCGGATGCTGTAAGTCAGCGTCAATCATAATGACCGCTTCGCCTTGAGCCGCGGAAAGCCCGGCTGAAACAGCTATTTCTTTGCCGAAATTGCGTGAGAATTGAATCAGTTTAACCTTTTGATCTTTATCAGCCAAACCCTCTAAAACTTGCAAGCTTTTGTCGGCACTGCCGTCGTCAACAAAAATAATCTCTGCTTGGTATTGCTCTGCCAAGCCCCCGATAACCCCAATCAACCGTTCATAGATCAAAGGAATATTTTCTTGCTCATTGTAAACCGGAATAATTATTGAAATTCTTTTTCTTTCAGACATAGTTTTTCTTA
>CAYYYW010000023.1:0-14301 GCA_964476245.1 uncultured Gammaproteobacteria bacterium | reverse complement strand
CGAAAAACACAGATACGATAATTTATTCTGCCGCTCATCGAGGTACGGATAATCCTCAAACAAAAGAAGGACAAAGAAGAGGAATTAAAATTCAATCACAGCCTGAAGTTTTAGGACAACTATCAAAACAGTTTAAAACAACCATTGCTGTTTGCGGTTGTCATGGAAAGACAACTACCACTTCGCTTTTAGCTTATTCGTTAATAAAATTAGGAGTTAAACCAAGCTATTTGGTCGGCTCCCCAAGCTTAGATGGTTATGATGGTGGTAATTACCACACTACAGTGCATGGTAGTTATTTTGTTGTGGAGGCAGATGAATATGGAGTAAATCCTCCTCTTGATAAGACACCGAAATTTCATTTTTTACATCCTGATTACATAGTCTGCACCAATATTGATTTTGATCACCCAGATGTGTACAGAAATATTGAGGAAGTTAAGAAGGCTTTTTTTAATTTTTTTAATGGACATAAGCTTATTCTTTGCACTGACGACTTGCTTAATGTTCAATTGATTAAACGATTGGACACAAAAAAGATTCAAACATACGGGTTTAATAAAGATGCTGATCTGAAAATAGGAAATATTCGGATCAATGAGCTGGGCTCAAGTTTTGACCTTTGTTATAAGACGAAACATCTTGGAGAATGTTTACTCCCCCTTTTTGGTAAAAAAAATATTCTCAATACCACCGGTGTGGTTTTAACTCTTCTAAATTTAGGTTTTTCTTTTGAAAAGATTAAGAAAGCCTTAGTTGGTTTTACCGGGGCAAAAAGAAGATTTGAAAAGATAGCTTTTATTAATGATATTTATTTATTCGACGATTATGGTCATCATCCAGCTGAAATTGAAGCTACCATTCAAGCTGCTCGTTCTCGTTTTCCTCAAAGAAGAATAGTTGTTATCTTTCAACCTCATACTTTTTCTCGCACGCAGGTTTTAAAGTCAGAATTTGCCTTAAGCCTTTCTTTGGCTGATTTGTCAATAGTGCTTGATATTTTTTCTTCGGCTCGAGAGAGAAAAGAAGATTTTAAAGTTAATTCTTTAGATATTGAGAAAATAGCGAAAGAGTATAACAAAAATAATGTCGCATACATCAGAAAAAATAAATTGTTGAATTTTTTAGCTAAAAATTTAAAAAAAGGCGATGTTGTTTTTACTATGGGCGCGGGTGATGTTTATAAGCTAAAAGATGATATAATTGAGGTGATGAAAAAAATTGTTTAATTGTTTCACCGCGTCATGACGCGGTTTCATTGTTAAATTGTTATATGGTTATTGACCAATTTAAGCAGTTCGAAAAGAGCTTAGGTAAAGGACGAATTAAAAAGAATCTTATTCTTGCTTCTTATACCACTTTTAAAATGGGTGGGTGGGCTGAATTTTATTTTGAGGCATATAATAAAGATGATTTAATCAAAGCTTATCAAATTGCCAAGAAACTAAATTTACCCTTTTTACTTCTCGCTGGTGGTTCAAATACAATCATTACCGATAAAAAAATAGAAGGTCTGGTAGTAAGAAATCTTTACGTAGAGAAAAAAATTATAGAGAAGAGAAACAAAGATGTTTGGTTGCAGGTTTCTTCGGGTTATCCTATGAATAAGTTGGTTAAAGATACCATTGACGAAGGATTTTCTGGATTTGAGTATCATTTGGGACTTCCAGGAACCTTAGGAGGAGCTATATGTATGAATTCCAAATGGATAAAGCCGGCTTCCTATATTGGCGATAATTTATTATCGGCGGAAATTACTGACGGGAAAGGCAAAATAAAAATAGTTGATAAAAATTATTTTCAATTTGCCTATGATTTTAGTATTTTACAAAAAACCAAGGAAATATTGCTAACCGCAACGTTTTTATTAAAGAGAGAAAATAAAAATATCTTAGAGAAACGAGCACAAAAAGTCTTAAACTACCGAAAAAAAACTCAGCCTTTGGGAGTTTTTTCCTCGGGCTGTTTTTTTAAAAACATTAACGGGAAATCAGCCGGGTATTTAATAGATCAATGCGGCCTTAAAGGATATTCTGCCGGTGATTTTTATGTTTCCGAAAAACATGCCAACTTTATTATAAATCGCGGAAATGGGAAAAGTGAGGATTTGCTAAGATTAGTTAAATTAATTAAAGAAAAGGTAAAGACGAAATTTGGCGTGAGGCTGGAAGAGGAAGTGATAATGATTAGTTAGAATTGGTCAATAGTTAGTCATAGTTAGTTGTAATTAGCAATAACCAAAAGCCAATTCTAACTAATTCAATAAATTTTAACTAGTTTCAACTAAATTTATGGAGGATGCTTATATCGTTCGAGGAGGAAATCCATTAAAAGGTGAGGTGCAGCTTTCCGGCGCCAAAAACGTGGCTTTAAAGGTAATTATTGCTTCGTTGTTATTCAAAAGCGAAGTTTATTTATCCAACATCCCTAAAATTAAAGACATAGAAGAACTGTTGCTTTTAATAAAAAATTTAGGAGGTACGGCGAAGTTTATTGACAAAAATAAAGTCATCATTGATAGTCGGGGGATTAATAAAGCGACATTTGATTTTCTTCATGCCTCAAAAATAAGAGTATCATTTATGTTGTTTGCGCCACTTCTTAATTTGTTTGGTTATGCCAAGGTTCCTAATCCAGGTGGTTGTCGAATTGGATTACGCCCCATAGATCGGCAAATAAAATTGATGAAAAGCTTAGGCATGAGTGTAGATTACAATTCTAAAGATGGTTATTATAAAGCCAAATTAAATGGTACAAAAATTAAGGGGAATCGTTATATTTTTGAAAAACCATCACACACAGGAACAGAATTTGGGATTATGTTAGGATGTCTCGCTGATGGAGAAACAATAATAGAAAATGCATCGCAAGAGCCCGAAATTGATGATCTAATTCTTTTTTTAAACGGAGCGGGGGCGAAAATAAAAAGAAGCGGAAATAAAATATATATCTTGGGGGTTAATAAATTAATTTCAAGAAGAGAATACTCGATCAAAAACGATAGAAACGAAGCCGTTACTTACGCTATTTTTGGCTTGGCAACAAAAGGGGATGTAACTCTTTTAGGGATAGAGCCAGCTATTATTGATAGTTTTATTAAAAAAACCCGAGAAATGGGTGGGAAAATAACTTTAGAGGAAAATAAAATAAGGTTTTATTACGATCAAGAATTAAAAGCGTCGCATATTGTTACTAAACCTTATCCGGGGTTTATGACTGATTGGCAAGCTCCCTGGGCTGTTCTTATGACGCAGGTGAAGGGTATTTCGACAATCCATGAAACAATTTTTGAAAATAGATTTTTGTATGTTGAGGAACTTAAAAAACTTGGAGCAAAGATTGAGTATTTTCAACCAGAAGTAGAAAAGCCAGAAAAATATTATCAATTTAATTGGCCGCCAAAACGACCAAAATCACCTCAAGCGATTAAAATTTTTGGTAAAGCCGGGTTTCATAACGGCGTTCTCAATGTTGCCGATCTGCGCGCTGGAGCAAGTTTATTGATTGCTGCTTCTCTTGCTTCCGGAGAGTCGGTGATTTACGGAGCGTCGGTGATCGAGCGCGGTTACGAGGAGATTGATAAAAAATTAAAAATTTTGGGATTAAAAATTAAAAAAGTGTGACTTTATGAAAAAATTTGAAAATATAATTATTTTAGCCGCCGGAAGAAGTACTAGATTTTGGCCGTTGGATGATAAAAACATGGTTAAATTTCTGGGAAAGCCACTGCTTCTTTATCAGATTGAGAAACTTAAACCGTACACAAAAAAAGTATTGATCATTGTAAGTAAAAAAAATATTGACTCAATAACAAAAGCCGTCAGCTCATTCCAGAATATTCACATAATATTGCAGAAAGGTGATGGACAAGCGTCGGCATTGTTATCGGTTAATGATGAAGCTCTTGGTGAAACTTTAGTCGTCAATAATATTGATGTTTTCAACGAGAAGGTGATTTTCACCCAAATTTTTAAGCAGAGAGATAAATACGAACTTATTTTAACCGCCAAAGAAATGAAAAAATATTTTCCCGGAGGTTATTTAAGATATAAAAAAAATCAAGTTTTAGAATTAATAGAGAAACCAAAACCTGAAAAAAGACCTTCAAATATGGTAAGTTTAGTGGTTGATTATTTTGCTAACTTTAGTGAATTTATTGATGTTCTAAAAAGTCTAAAAAATCCTGCAAAAGACGGTGCTTTTGAGGAAGGCTTAAATATTTATCTTAAAAAAGTTAAGGCGATTTTTATTAATTACCAAGATTATTGGTATTTTCTAAAATACCCTTGGCATGTTCTTTCGCTGAAATATTTCTTTTTATCACAGGTAAAAAAACATGTAGGAAAAAATGTTTTCCTTGATAAAACGGCAAAAATAGAAGGCGATGTTTATTTAGAAGACGGAGTAAAAATTTATGAACATTCTAAAATTGTTGGACCATGCTATATTGGTAAAAATACTATTGTTGGGAATTATTCTCTTATCAAAGAGAGCATGATTGGAGAGAATTGTTTAATTGGTGGATATTCAGAGGTAACGAGAAGTTATTTAGGAAATAAAGTTTATTTACACCGAAACTATTTGGGCGATTCGGTAATTGAGAATAATGTTTTGTTTGGCGCCGGGGCAGTTTGCGCTAATTTTCGGTTTGACGAGAAAGAAATACATTCATCAGTGAATGGAGACATGATAAACTGTCAAAGAAATAAACTAGGAGCAATTATCGGATCAAATGTTAAAATCGGGGTTAACTCTTCGTTAATGCCCGGTATAAAAATAGTCGCGAACTCAATTGTTATGCCTAATTCAATAGTGTTGAAGGATATAAAAAGGTCTGTCCTTAAATAAGGACAGACCTTAAAACTAAAATTAATCATGAAAAAAATTGTGGTTATTGGCGGCGGAGTAGGAACATTTGTGGTTTTATCAGGATTAAAAAAATATCCGGTAGATGTCTCTGTCATTGTTTCCATGATGGACAGCGGTGGTAGTACCGGTCGGTTGCGTGATCAACTAGGTGTTCTGCCGCCTGGTGATTTGAGACAATGTTTAGTAGCATTGTCTGAGACATCTCAACTTTGGCGTAAACTATTTCTTTACCGATTTGAGGCGGGTGATTTGAAAGGACATAATTTTGGCAATATTTTTATTTCCGCCCTGGAAAAAAACTCGTTGAATTATCAGGAAGTAGTTGACACCGCTTCATTTATTTTGAAAACAAAGGGAAGAGTAATGCCCGTGACATTTGACAAGGTCCATCTTTGCGTTGAATACGAAGACGGGGAGATTATTGAAACAGAGGGAAAAATTGACACAGCGAATTATAAAACCTCAAAAATAAAAAAAGCCTATTTAAAACCAAAAGCAAAATCAAACACAAACGTGATAGAAGCTATTTCGCAGGCGGATTACATAATTATTGGTCCGGGAGATTTATATACGAGTCTTATTCCCAATTTAATTGTTAACGGGGTAAACAGCGCCATCAAAAAATCAAAAGCGAAAATTATCAACATAATGAATTTAATGACCAAAAGGGGTCAAGCAACGAATTATAAAGTTTCAGATCATGTTTTTGATTTAGAAAAATATTTAGGGAGAAAAATTGATTTTATTATGTTAAACCAAGCTTCCATTCCACCAAAAATATTATCATACTACCGACAATTTAAGGAAATGCCGGTGGAGGATGATTTACCCCGTTTTAATCGGGGTTTATCAAACAGCAGAAAAGTAATGCGTCTGGATTTGATTTCTAAAACAACTTATAATAAATCTAAGGCCGATAAGTTATTTAGGAGTATTCTTCGCCACGATCCAGACAAAGTTGGTGAGATAATTTGGAAAATAGTAAAAATATGAAACATATTTTAAAGCGTCATACGATCTCTTTTAAAAATGCCTTTACCGGACTAATATGGGTATTACAAACACAACCGAATTATAAAATACATTTAGTTATTTCTTTATTAGTAATTATCGGAGGGATTTATTACCGGTTAGTTTATGTTGAATGGTTAACAATTGCTATACTAATAACAATGGGATTGGTTATTGAAACAATTAATACCGCTCTTGAGGTGACCACAGACGCGATTGATACAAGATGGCGGCAGGATATTAAGACGGCTAAAGATGTTTCCGCCGCGGCTATGTTGATTTTTGCTTTTGGTTCTTTTGTAATCGCAATTATTATTTTTGTCCCTAAAATACTTTTAATTTTTAACTAGACTTACGCACTATCATTCTGAACGGAGCGTAGCGAAGTGAAGAATCTAGCGTAAGCGTATTACGTCCCGACGTAATGTCGGGACTAGATCCTTCGCTAACGCTCAGGATGACAAGCGAGTGCGTAAGTACTGTTTTAACTTGAAAATAATATGGCCATTTATCTATTTGCGCTTTTTACATCATTTGTTTTTAATTTCACTTTAATTATTCCTTTTATCAACCTTCTTTACCAACTGAAATTTCAAAGAGCGTCTCAAATAACAAGAGACGCTTTTGATAAACGAACACTAATCTTTGACCGTTTCCATAAAAAGAAAGTAGGGATACCGGTTGGAGGGGGTATTCTACTCATATTAACAACTCTTTTTATGTTTGTTTTTTTTCTGTTTTTATTCGTTGTTTTGGGTAAGGAAATCACTTCTAATTATCAATCCATTATCTCGGAAGTAAAAATTTTATTATTTACCTTTGTTTCTTTTGCCTTTTTGGGACTTTATGATGATTTAAGTAAAATTTTTTTGTGGAAAGACGATTCTTTTTTTGGTCTGCGACTAAGACATAAGTTAATTATTGAGTCGTTGTTAGCCTTAATTATTTCTTTTTGGATTTATAGAGAGCTTAAAGTGGATATTATAAACATTCCCTTTTTTGGAGTATATAAAATTTCATTTTTTTATATTCTTTTTTCTACTTTTATAATTATTGCTTTTGCTAATGCGGTCAATATTACTGATGGTTTAGATGGGTTGGCAACCGGGGTTTTAATGATTGCTTTGTTGAGTTTTTGGGTGATATCAAGAGCGATTTTAGATACTCCTCTGTTGGTATTTATTGCTGTTTGGTTGGGAGGACTGATTGCTTTTTTGTACTTTAATATTTATCCGGCCAGATTGTTTTTAGGCGATACGGGTGCCCTATCTTTTGGAGCGACGCTCGCGGTAATAGGACTTCTTTTGGGGAAAAATTTTTCCTTGCCGATAATTGGCGGTATTTTTGTGATTGAGATTTTTACTTCCCTTATTCAACTTTTAAGCAAGAAATTTTTAAAGAAAAAAGCCTTTGCCGTCGCTCCATTTCATCTTTGGCTTCAGCTTCGTGGTTGGGAAGAACCAAAAATTGTCATGAGAGCTTGGCTCATTTCGGTAATGCTTGCTGTTTTTGGATTGATGGTGGCGTTTATGAAATAATAGATGTATTTATGGAATTAAAAAAAAATTTTGCAGGTAAAAAAGTTCTTATTGTGGGTTTAGGGCTTTTGGGTGGGGGAGTTGGTTTGGTAAAATTCTTTTGCGAACTTGGAGCAAAGGTTACTGTTACCGATAAAAAAAATAAAGCTCAATTGTTTCAATCGATTAATCAATTGAAACAATTACCGGTTAAATTTCATTTAGGTGGACATAGACTTGAGGATTTTGTAAAGGCAGATATTATTTTAAAAGGTCCGTCTGTTCCCTGGGATTTGCCAGAGATTGTGGCAGCGCAAAAAAAAGGAATTCCGATAGAGATGGAATTATCCTTTTTTGCTTCCCATTGTCCTTCAAAAATAATTGGAATTACAGGAACAAGAGGAAAGTCAACGACAACGAATTTAGTTTATCAAGTGATTAAAAAGGCTGGTTTTAATGCTTATCTCGGTGGTCGTTTACCAGGAATTTCCACAATTCATTTATTAAAAAAAACAAAACCTTCTGATTTTATCGTTCTAGAACTTTCATCTTGGGATCTTTCAGGTTTTCATCAAAAGAAAATTAGTCCTCATATTGCTGTGTTTACTAATTTCTACCCCGATCACTTAAATTTTTACAAAAAAATAGACGATTATCTATACGATAAAAAAGCAATCTATCTTTATCAAACCTCAAACGACTATTTAATCATTCATCAGTCGCTGTCCCGAGATATTAATGTATCGAAATCAAAGATGATTAGATACAGCGCGAAGGATTTTTCTTATCCATTAAAATATTTAAACGGAGAACACAATAAGGAAAATGCGGCCGCGGCATTGTCTGTGGCAAAAATATTGAACTTAGATCATAAAAAATCCCTTAAAATTATTTCCGAGTTTGTCGGTCTTCCTTTTCGTCAACAAGTTGTTGGTAAAAAAAACAATGTTATTTTTATTAACGATACAACATCTACTACACCTATTGCTACGATTCGGGCGATTGAAACCTTTCAAGATCGTAGTATAGTTTTAATTTTAGGTGGCAATTCTAAAAATCTGCCGTTTAATGACTTAATTAATCGATTAATTAAAACAGAAAAAATTGTTTTATTGGCTGGTTCGTTTACTGATGAGATTTTGCCGATTCTTAAAGAAAAATATTCAGAGAAAATTACACCGGTTTTTGATGATCTAGAAAAGGCGGTAAAAGAAGCTTATCGGTTAACTAAACAACTTGTCATTCCTGATTTAATCAGGAATCCAGACAAAATAGATTCCCGCCTACGCGGGAATGACAGTTTTGGTGTTTACGTCCTTTTTTCGCCGGCAGCCACTTCTTTCGCCATGTTTAATAATGAGTTTCACCGAGGGCAGGAATTTAATAGAATAGTTGAAGAAATAATTAAGTAATTTGTAATTCGTAATTAGAAATAAATTATGGCGATTAAGAAAAAAGAGAAAAAAGAAAACCTGACGATTATATTTGTTTTACCAATCATTTTAACTATTATTGGGCTTTATTTTATCTTTGAAGCTTCTTCTATTTCTGCCTTTAGAAATTTTAACGATAGCTTCTATTATCTTAAATTTCAATCGTTATGGTTTATTATCGGAGTTGCGGTGATGGTTTTTTTTTCACTTTTTGATTATCGTAAATTGTATTATCTTTCCTTTCCGGCACTTTTAGTAAGTATTATTTTATTAATCATAGTTTTAATTCCTGGGATTGGGCATTCTGTTTCGGGAGCTCGGCGCTGGATTGATTTGGGTATTATCAATTTTCAACCGACAGAATTGGCTAAATTTTCAGTGATTTTATATCTTTGCTCCTGGTTTTTATATAAAGAAAGAAAAAGGTTTTTTTCATTTGTTTTGCTTTTGTCTTTTCTTATTTTTCTAATCATGTTACAACCTAACATGGGGACAGCGATTATTGTTTTTGCTTTATTCGTGATTGTTTATTTTATGGCCGGTTTTGAATTGCATTACTTATTGTTTATTATTCCAACGTCATTAATTGCTTTTTTTTTACTAATTAAACTTTCTCCTTATAGGATGAGGAGGTTTTTGGCATTCTTATCTCCCCAGCTTGATCCTTTAGGAATTACATATCACGCAAATCAAATTCTTATTTCTCTGTCGTCCGGTGGTCTTTTTGGTCGTGGTTTTTCGGAATCACGACAGAAGTATCAATTCCTCCCGGAAGCTCACACGGACTCTATTTTTGCCATCATCGGGGAAGAGCTTGGATTTTTAGGAGGTGTTATTTTGATCGGTTTATTATTTTTTTTAATTTATAAAACTTTCAAAGTAGCCCAAAATGCTAAAGATCGATTTGGTCAACTTCTGGCCGGAAGTATTTTTTCTCTCATTGCATTGCATCTTATTATTAATTTGGGCGGTATGGTTAACTTACTTCCTTTGACCGGTATACCTTTACCATTTATTTCCTATGGTGGCTCAAGTCTTTTACTCTTTTTTGCGTTAATGGGGATTTTGATTAATATTGGGAAGAGATGACAAGAATTGATATAATGTTTGAATGAAGATTCTAATTACCGGTGGGCACGTGACGCCGGCGTTAGCGGTGATTGATGAGTTAAGAAAGCATAAAAATATAGAGATTGTTTTTGTTGGCAAGAAATACGCCCTTGATTTTGAAAAAACTCTTTCTTTTGAATACCAATCAATAAAAAATCTTGGTCTAAAATTTATTGAGCTTAAGACCGGTCGTCTGACAAGAATTCTCTCTTGGCGAAGTATAATCAACTTTTTGCGCTTCCCTTTTGGATTTTATCATGCCTCTCAGATTTTAAATAAAGAAAAACCAGACATTATTATTTCTTTTGGAGGATATTTGGCTTTGCCAATTGCTGTTGTCGGCAGGTTGGTTAAAATACCTATTTTTATTCACGAACAGACTTTAATTCCGGGTTTAACCAACAGAGCTATTTCCCTTTTTGCCAAAAAAGTTTTTGTTTCTTTTCCGGAAACGAAGAAATATTTTAAAAAAAGCAAAACTATCCTCACAGGCAATCCCTTAAGAGTGTCTATTTTTCAGACAATAAAAAAAGTTTATGCAATTTCCCAACATAATAAAAAGATAATCTACATTACCGGCGGTTCTTTAGGCGCTCATAGTCTAAATGTTCTTATTGAGCGTATCTTAAATCGACTTTTAGACAAATTTGTTATCATTCATCAGACAGGAGACACGGAGGAATATCAAGATTTTGACAGATTGTCAAAGATAAAAAACAAGCATTATTTTGTTAGGCGGCATTTTTATGATACTGAAATAGGCTTTATATACTCATTGGCCGATTTGATTATTTGTCGAGCAGGGGCCAATACTACTTTTGAATTAATCGCCTTGCGAAAACCGGCCGTACTAATTCCTCTTCCTTGGTCAGCTTCCGGAGAACAAAAAGCTCAGGCTAAGTTTTTAAAAGCAAATGGAGTGGCAGAAATACTTTACCAAAATAACGGTAAAGGCAATAATAGAGACGACCCGTCGGGTCGTCTCTACAAATTAATTATAAATATGGCCGATAATTTAGCCAAATACCAAAGAAATTTTATCCATTTGGAAGATTATTACAAAGAAAATGCAGCTCAAAAAATCGTTAACTATATTCTGGCGAAAGATTAATAATTTAATTATATTTTTTATATTTTTCTTTGTATTTTTGCTTGTTTTTTTTATTATCAAAATTATATTCTCCGTTTCAATAATTGAAATTTCCGGTACCAAAGATATAAAAGGCTTAGAAACTTTTAGAGGACAACTTATCTTTCTTGTTTTTCCTAAAGAATCAGAGAAACGATTATATGATTTAAATCCGGGAGTTAAGTCGGCTAGTTTGGTTAAAATGTATCCCAATAAAATTCATGTGAGTGTTGAAAAATATACGGCCAGAGCGATTTTTGAGGTTGACAAAGGTTTTTTTTTCTTATCAGAGGATGGAAGAATTTTAGAAAAAAAAGCAGAACGAAAAGATAATTTACCCGTTATTAACTATTATCAAAAATTTCATTTTGACGAATACAACACAGGAGATAAATTACAATATAAAGATATATTGTTTAGTCTATTTTTTGTTGACAAATTTAATTACTTAGGAATAAAAATTAATAACATTGATATTAATAGTTTAGATATGTTAATATTTAAATCAGGAGATAAAAAGTATCTTTTTACCACTAATAAAAAGAAGGAATTGCAGTATCAAGAATTTAAAACTATTATCGAAAGATTTAACATAGAGAAAACCGAGCATGAAAGCATTGATTTGAGATTTGAGAAACCAATTATAAAACTTAGATAATATCAAAAATCAAATAGTAAATATAAAATATACATATTAAATATCAAATATTTTTAATTTTTGATATGTATATTTGATTTTTTATATTTAATATTTGATATTTTAACATGGCTGACCAAACCATAACCGGTATTGATATTGGAACAAGCAAGATAGCGGCAATTGTTGCTAAGATTTCAGAGAATGAGGAAGAGCCTCGAGTTATGGGTTTTGACAGTGTGAATTCGAAAGGTGTCAGAAAAGGACAAATTGTTGATATTAATCAGGTAACCAGTGCGATCGAAGAATGTATTGAGAAGGTAGAGAGGATGGCGGCAACAAGGGTTGAAAGAGCTTTTGTTTCCGTTGGGGGGCCGCATATTGCTTCTTTGAATTCTCATGGAGTAGTGGCTGTTAGTCAACCAGAAGTTGAGATTGGTGATGGGGATGTTGCAAGAGCAACGGAAGCGGCTAAAGCAATTTCAATTTCTTCCGCTCGGGAAGTAATTGAGGTAGTCCCAAGAGAATACGTTGTGGATGGTCAATCGGGAATTAAAAACGCATTGGGAATGACCGGGGTACGGCTTGAAATTAATACTCATATTATTACCGCCAGTTTAACTAATTTAAGAAATATTGAAAGAAGCCTTTCAGATTTGGGGATAGAAAAAGAAGCCTATGTTTTTTCTGGATTAGCCTCGTCTTTGGCGACACTTTCTGAAACAGAAAAAGAATTAGGTGCCGCTTTGGTAGATATTGGCGGCGGAAAAACCGACGTATGTATATATGTTGACGGCGCTCTTTCTTATTCCTCTTCAATTGCAATAGGAGCAAGACACATTACTAATGATATAGCCGTTGGCCTTCGAATTTCTCTTGCTTCGGCTGAACAGATAAAGCTGTTTCTTATGGAAAAGTTGAGTCGTAATAAAAAAGGTAGTGGGGCGGATGAAGTGGATGTAAAAGAACTTAATTTAGCTGAGGGATTAACATCTATTTCTTATAAGACGGTGGTCAATGGTATTATAAGACCACGGCTTGATGAGATTTTTGAAAAGGTTTATGAAGAGATTCAAAAAAGTGGCTTTTCAACGATGATTCCATCAGGTTTAGTGGTCACGGGCGGAGGAGCTTTAACAGTTGGGGCAGTGGAATCAGCTCGTAGAATTACTGATTTATCCGCAAGAATTGCCATTCCTCAGGGAGTTGTTGGTTTAGTAGATGAAGTTTTGTATCCGCAATATGCTACGGTTGTTGGTATTATTTTATATGGGAAAAATTATCTTATAAAAAATGAAAAAAGTTCTTTAAAAGATTTTCGTTCAATATTCAGAGATTTTTCTTTTAAAGGTTCTTTTAAAAGGGTGGCTGATTTGTTTAAATCATTTATGCCGTAATTTTAGTTATAATTATTAACTAATTAAACTAAAAAACTATGTTAATAAAACCAAAAGCAGGTCAACCGGCAAAAATAAAAGTTGTTGGTATTGGGGGAGGGGGAGGCAATGCGGTTGCTTCCATGATTACGGGAGAAGATATTGCCGGAGTGGAATTTATTGCCTTAAATACTGATCTTCAAGCTCTTCTTAACCACAAGGCCGATGTTAAAGTTGAAATTGGCGAAGACTTAACCAGGGGTTTAGGTTCGGGGGGTGATCCGGAAATAGGTTTAAAAGCGGCGGAAGAATCAAAAGAAAAAATAAAAGAACACTTGATGGGAGCAGATATGATTTTTATTACCTGTGGTGAAGGTGGGGGAACCGGAACAGGAGCATCACCGATAGTCGCTGAGATTGGAAAAGAAACAGGGGCGCTTACGGTAGCGGTTGTGACAAAACCTTTTGATTTTGAAGGCACGAGGAGAAAATTAGTAGCGGAAGAAGGAATTCAAAAATTAAGAGAAAAAGTTGATACTTTAATTGTTATACCCAATCAAAGGGTTTTAGAAATTATTGATAATAAAGTAAGTATTCTTGAAGCATTTAATAAAATTGACTCAATTTTACACCAGGGGGTAAAAGGAATTGCCGAACTTATTACTATGCCCGGTCTAATTAATGTTGATTTTGCCGATGTAAGAACAGTTATGACGAATGCCGGAACAGCTCTGATGGGTATAGGAACAGGTAGTGGTGATAAAAGGGCCTTAATGGCCATAAAACAGGCAATTTCTTCTCCGCTTTTGGATATTTCAATTGAAGGTGCCAAGGGAGTACTTTTTAATATTGTTGGTGGTCCGGATTTGTCAATGCTTGAAATCAATGAGGCCGCTTCAATTATTGCTAAAACCGTTGACCCGGATGCCGATATAATCTTTGGAGCGGTTATTGATCAAAAAATGATGGATCAGGTAAGATTGACTTTGATTGCGACTAAATTTGATGAAGGCAGGTTGCGGCTTTTTAAAATGAAGAATAAACCAGGTCAATCTGATAAGCAAAAGGTGTCCACCTTCGCCAAAGCTACGGCGGGTAAAGAAAAAAAAGAGGAATTACCGGAAGACGATCTTCTTGAAGAAGAAGGCGAATTTGATATTCCTACTTTCCTAAGGAAAAAGTGAGCTTAACTTCTTAAATATTAGATCTTGCTTAAACT
>CAYYYW010000022.1:0-14484 GCA_964476245.1 uncultured Gammaproteobacteria bacterium | reverse complement strand
CGGGATAAACTCCGTCGAGGAATCTCTTTTAAGGGATTTCTCCACTCGTCCCGACAGTACGTCGGGACTCGGTCGAAATGACAAATTATGATTTATGATTTATGTCCCAACCATAATTCAAAATATGAAAGGTTGTTTTTTTTGCCAGATTGTTGAGGAAAAAAAACCTTGTTTTAAGGTTTATGAAGATGACATGTTTTTGGGGTTTTTAGATATTCATCCCTTAAATCCCGGAAATTCTCTCCTTGTTCCCAAAATTCATTATCGTTGGGTAAGTGACGTGCCTAATTTCGGCCAATATTGGGAAATAGCAAAAAAAGTGGCTTTAGTGACTCAAAAAATTTTAAACTCGCATTCAGTAAATTTCTTAACCTTGGGCTACCAAATTCCTCATGCTCACATCAGAATTATCCCCCGATTTGAAAATGACGGTCATATTGACGGGATTCGCTTAAGCGCTGTAAAAAACATTTCAAAAGAAGAAATGGAAAGAGTAGCTAAAAAAATACTTGAAGCCGTTAAAAATGGATAATAAAAAACCGCGGGCATGGCCTATGATTTTTTAGACCAGAAGACCTTTGGTGATTTCCAATAGTTTGTCAACACCCTCCCCGGTGGCCGCCGAAACAAAATAATGACTCGTATCAAAAAACTCTTTTTCAATCTCTTGTTTTTTCTGTTCGCTAATCAAGTCTAATTTATTAAATATATAAACTATTTTTTTTCTGTCCACCCCTAATTTTGCCAGTATGACATCAACGGCCGCGGCTTTTTCTTTAAAGTTGACGTCGGCAGCATCAATCACATGAAACACAACCTCACCATAAATCGACTCCATCAAGGTTGATTTAAAAGCGTCAATCAAAGAGGGAGGAAGATTTTTTATAAAACCAATGGTATCGGCCATCAAAACCGACTGGCGGTTAAATTTTTTTATCTTACCCAAATAACTATCTAAAGTAGTAAAGGCGGCGTCAGCTACTTTTTTGTCTTTCCCGGTTAAAAAATTAAAAAACCTTGTTTTGCCGGCGTTGGTATAGCCAACTAAAGCTACCGTTTTTATTAGATTATTTTTTCTTGTTAGGAGTTTTTCTTTTTTTTGAGCGATGGTTTTAGTAATTTTGTCTTCAATTAATCTTATTCTGTCTTTAATATGTCTTTTCATTCTCTCAATGTTAGTTTCTCCAATTCCCCGGCCGCCGATTCCACCTCTTTGCCGCGAAAGAAGCGTTCCTCCCAGTCCATAAATCCGCGGCCCCAAATGACGCAGTTTAGCCAATTCTATCTGAAGTTTGGCCTCTGAAGAAAGAGCGTGTCTGTCAAAAATGGCCAAAATTAAATCAACCCTGTCCCAAACAGTAATTTTTAAATCAACCTCCCACAATAACTTTTCTAAGCGAAAAATTTGTCCCGGAGAAACAATGTCATTAAGAATAATATAATTGAGAAAGTGTTTTTTTATTAATTCTTTTACCTCCTCAACTTTTCCCAAGCCAATATAGGTTGCACCATGGGGTCTTTCCCGGTGCTGAATCATCTTTAAAACCACCTCTCCTCTTAAGGTTTTAATTAATGATTCCTCTTCCCAAAAAGAGCTAAGCCGCTCATCCCTGTGTTCGTGAGGACCAATAACCTTAATAATTAAAAAACGGGGTTTATGATTGTGGGGGTGGTTCATAAAAAACAGATTTTAAAATTACCTAAAATAGGTCTCGTTGACAAACCTAATTTTTCAAAAACTTCTTTTTTACTTTTTTATTTTAAGCATCGCTCAATAAAATGTCCAAATAATTATCCCTATTTATCTCTTGCCAAGATGAATTCTTATAATCTCTCCAGGCTTTGGGCGATTTTTTATTTTTTCCCGACCATTTTATTTTCCAACCATGGAGTTTTCCTCCCTTATCTTCGACTAAATCAATTTCTTGCTTATCATATGTTCTCCAAAAATAATAGTTCGTTTTAAAACCTAGGCCCAGCTGTTGTTTATATTTTTCAGCAATGATAAAATTTTCCCACAACTTACCAATGTCATCTCTTATAGTAAGTGGGTTTTGATTATTAATAATGGCATTCCTTATCCCTAAATCAAGAAAATAAATTTTTCTCATTTTGCCGATAGCTTTTCTTAAATTGCCCGAATAAGGAGACAGTCTAAAAATAATAAAGGCCTTTTCCAGAAGACCTATATAATTGGCAATTGTCCGTTTGTTTATCCCGACAAAGTTTGCCAACTCGTTGTAAGAAACTTCGCCGCCAATCTGTAGCGCTAAAGCTTGAAGAAGTTTTATAACAACTTCAGAACTTTTGATATTATCAAATTTAAGAATGTCTTTATAAAGATAGTTTGAGGCTAAATATTTAATTTTTTGCGATTTTTGTTCAAAAGATTCAAGCTGAAATATTTCAGGATAACTCCCATATACTAAAAAACTTTCAAGACTCCTTTGCGCTTCAATCGTCTGATTTTTATTAAACAGCTCGTTTAAAGAAAGAGGAAATAGCCAAAACTCCAGATTTCTTCCGGTAAGCGGTTCATTTATTATATTTGAAAGCTCAAAAGAAGAAGAACCGGTGGCAATAATTTGTTTTTCCGGAAAGTTTTCAACTAATAATTTAATTTTTAGACCAATATTTTTAACTCTTTGGGCTTCATCAATTACGACTAATCTATAATTACCAATAATCCGGTTTAAGCCTTCAGAATTATTTGCATTTTGTAGCCTGCTTAAAATATCAAGTTCGTCGCAGTTTAAATAATTGTATGGTTTGTTAAAATCTTCAGCAATTTTCTTGACAAGGGTTGTTTTTCCTACCTGTCTTGCTCCATATAAAATAATTGCCTTGCCTTTAAACAAATTGGTTTTTATTACCTTTTCTAGCCTTCTTTTGATATACATCTGGTCTTATTATACCTAAATTAGGATACTTGTCAAACCCAATTTATTATTAATTAATACAGAATAATTGCGCTCCCGAAACGAAATGGAGAGTTGCACATTAGAAAACAACACCTAAACTGTAGGTTTACTCATTAGACAAAAACTGGTAAGAGTTCACGGTCTTTGACAAAAGTGTATCAAATTGTCTCAAGTGTCATTCCGAGCCTGACGAAGGATGACACTGTTGTAATAGTTTTTGTCATGGTTCGTCAGGCTTGTCCTGAACGCAATCGAAGGACTCGCCATGACATGGCGAAATTGGCAAGAAGTGAAGCAATTGCAAGAGAATTAGGCGTTCAAGAAGGCACAAGAGGAGGAACCCTGGAGGGGTAAATTTAGAAAAAGTAGTTGAGTCAGTTTTAACGGGAAACCTAAAACTTACAAAACAAACTCAACCGATAAAAAGTGGAGCCTAAATTTCTCTCCGAAGGTGAGCAAAAATCACGCGCCAAAAAAATACTTTTGGGATTTAGAAATAAGTTCGACTTTTTTCGGAGAAGATTTGTTATTAAAAAAGGGAAATAAAAAATCTTCACGAGTTTCGCACTTTGATTAATTAAAAACATTTTTGTCATCCTGGAAGGAGCGAAACGACTGATAGGATCCCAAAAGGATTTTATCGCTCATTTCATTCGCTCCAGAATGACAGAAAACTGCGAAATTCGTGATTAGTTCTGTGTCTGCTGAACCAAGTCTTTTTCCTCTTTTTTCAACGAGGCCACATAGGCGGCGGGGATTTGATAAACGTAGTTTGAACCCTCTTGATAAAAATAATATTTTTCATTATCTATTTTATAAAAAACTCCCTTTTTCTCTTTGCCCCCCTCATCAACGGTTATAGACAGATCGGGTTGGTAATTTGACAAATTAACGCTTTTTTTATCAAAAGCATCGTCGCCCTTTAGGGTTTTAATGTCGTTGATAAAAAAATCAACCCGGTCTTTCTTACCCTCCGTAGCTTTAGCGGAGGAGGGCTTACCCTCCGAAACAACAAACCACTTGCTCTCTTTCTTTGTCAGTTTTAAAAACTTTTCTTCCCACTGTTCTTCAATCCTATTAACCTTGTTTTCATCGTTGATAAAATACACCCTTGTATCGCGAAAGTCTTTAGGATAAAAAAAGCCGGACAAGTCTTCGTCGGCCACGTAAACGTTTGGATCGTTGTCAACCCGAAAATAGCTTTTCCCATAAGAATAAATTTTTCCTATATAAACAACGTGGTTGTTAAATTCAATCTTTTGTTTTCCATTTACTTCAAAATCCGCGTATTTATTTTTATTGCGCGAAACCATCTCTTCTTTTTTTAGTTCTAATATTGTTTCAATAATTTTTTCTATTCTTTCTTTGTCTGCAGGAAAATCATTTATTAACCATTGTTTGTTTTTCTTGTCCGTGGTGGTTTTGTCTTCACCATCAACGATCATAACTTGTTTAACCGACTCTTTATTCAATATTTCAAAAATTCTCTTGTCTTTTTTAAATAAATCAGGAAGTTTTTGAATAAAACTAAAAACCCCAATCAGCAAGACAAAAACAAAAAGAACTTTAAAAAATCGCTTTGTTGGTTTTTTCATGTTGACAATTGTTCTAAAATTAGTCAAAATTATATCAAATGGATCAGTTAAATAATCAGAAAATTGCTAACCCTCAATTAATTTATTCCTGGAAGGCACCCTTGCGGGCTTATAAGAAAAGATCGGCAGGTGTTTTAAGATTTTATATTGCTGTCTCTCTTCTTCTTTCTCTGATTGTTTTTTTCTTTGGCGATAAGATTTTGGTTCTTCCCATCTGGGCGGTGATGTTCCTTTTTTACGTTCTAACCATCACCCCGCCGCCTGAGGTGGAAAACAAAATCACCAAGTTTGGCATTGAAACCGCCGGAAATACTTTTCGCTGGGATTTTCTCTCCCATTTTTATTTCATAAA
Source organism: uncultured Gammaproteobacteria bacterium (assembly GCA_964476245.1). Classification (GTDB taxonomy): domain Bacteria; phylum Patescibacteriota; class Microgenomatia; order UBA1406; family HO2-37-13b; genus CAYYYW01. Next base: position 9,616 of record CAYYYW010000022.1, on the reverse strand, counting down.
AAAGTTTGATTACTACGTCTTGGTCATGGTCAGCGTTAGTCCTTTTCATTATCATTTATATCTCGTTTTAAAAGAAGAAGAAAATCTCTCCGACTTGATTAAAATTCTTTCCGAACATTTAATCTATCAAGAACAGCCGCAAAAAACATTTACTGATAGGGCCACCGAGTGGCTTACCAAACTAATGCCCGACCCTACCCCTTCACCGTTAGAAGAGAAAAAAGTCTCTCTCGAAAAAGCGATGGAGTCACCTCTTTAATTCCAAAAACCCGACCCCAACGAATCAATCCTCCGTCCGAAGAAACTAAAAAACCATCTATCTCTTTTGTTAAAACAATCAGGTCTAAATCCGCCACACTGTCAAGAAAATTAAACCGGGTGGCCTGTCGATGGCGCTCTCTTAGAGTTTTAATCGTGCCGCCTATTTTCTTTTCAAACTCTATTTTGTTTAACTCTTTTCCCCCAATCATTTCTTTTCCTCCCTTTATCACTGATTCCTCCGCAACTTTTAATCCGCGATACGAGCGTTCGCGCATTTCATTAACAAGTTGATAAAAAACCCCGGCAGAAAATTGAACCTTGGATAAATCAGGTGATTTAATTGTAATAACGCTAAAAAAATCTTTTATAAAGTTTTCCTGGTTAAAAAAACCAACCAACTCGTCAACAATCCGCGGCGGCATAAAAAACTCAGCTCTGTTTTCCTTTTTTAGCTTTTTGGCCAGACTGGTAAAACCGACAATCACGTCTTTTGAGGCGTTACCAAATCCCGATTTTATTTCAAGATTAACAAAAAAGTTAACGTCAATTACAAATTTTTCCATTTTTTAATTATATCAAGCGCTCTCGTTTTATACTATACTTATTTACATGGAACCTCATCCCATTCCAAGACAAATCACAACTTTTGAGTTTAAATTAATTGGTTTTTTAACGTTGCGACAGTTTATTTATTTGGCGGTTTTTTTTCCTTTAGGAGTTGTTGTTTTTTATCTTTTTCCTATTCCTTTATTAAATATTCTTTTTGCTCTTGTCCCTGTTATTTTGGGAATTGCCTTTGCTTTTGTTCCTTATAACGAACGCCCCCTTGACGTTTGGATAAAGAATTTTGTCAAGAAACTTTTCTCCTCGTCTCAATATTATTATTTTAAAAAAAACCAGCCCCCGGCTTTCTTAAAGGATATTTTTATTTATTCAACTCCGCAAGTTGTTCAAACCCACCTTGAGGCCAAACAAAAACTTTCCAATTACCTCTCAAAAAAAAGCCCGCCCCCGAAAGAAAGCATTCGTAAAAATCAACTTCACCAACTGATTCGTTCTGGCGCAGCCATCCCACCCCAAACACCTCCCGAGGCTGATCCACCCCCTCCTCAACAAGTAGGCTCGGCCGCCCAGCCCCCAAAAACCACAACCTCAGCATCGCCAAAAAAACCCTTTCTTTTTGGCGTGGTTAAAAACAATAAAGATTTTCCCTTACCCAATTCATTAATATATATAAAAAACAAGTCCGGCCAAAACGCAAGAATATTAAAAACTAACAGCCACGGCATGTTTGCCAGCTTTCACCCTCTTCCTCCCGATGATTATTTATTTGAAATTAAAGACTTGGGAGGAAAATATTATTTTGATACAATGAAAGTTGCCGTAACTAAAGAGGGCGGCGGACCGTTTAATTTTATTTCAAAAGAAACCTTATGAGTTCAAAAAAACCAACCTCACCAATAAAAACATCAACTCAAGAATTTATTGAAATAGAAGCAGTCAAAGATGACGTTGTTATGTTAAAAGACTATTCCTGTTGTGCAATTCTTAGTTCGGGAACCACCAACTTCGGCCTCCTCTCCCAAGAAGAACAGAATTCAATGATTTATTCGTATGCTTCTCTATTAAACTCTCTTTCCTTTCCTATCCAAATTCTAATTCTCTCTAAAAGAATGGATGTTTCCTCCTATTTTGATTATCTTGATATAAAGATTAAAGAACAAACAAACCCGATAGTTAAGGACAGACTACTACAGTACAAAGATTTTATTAAAAACATCGTTAAAAAAAATACTATTTTAGAAAAAAAGTTTTATTTTGTTGTTCCTTTCTCCCCGTTGGAAATGGGAGTGAGTGGAGCATCTAAAAGCTCCTTAAACAAAGAATATGTTTTGGCCCGAGCCAAAACATCTCTTTACCCCAAAAGAGATCATCTTCTCAGGCTTTTAAACCGAGCCGGACTAGGAGGAAGAGTCTTGTTTGAACAAGAAATTGTTGAACTTTTTTACAACCTATATAATCCTTCTCCTTCCGGAAAAAAATTGGCTCCTATTACTAGTTACACCGACCTTGTCTTAATGTCGTAAACTATGTTCTTTGGCGGAAAAAAACAAACAAAAAACAAACAGCCAGAAATAAAAAAAACCAGCGCTGGTCAAACCTTAGCTCGAGGAATGGTGTCCGTAAAGGATGTCATTTCTCCTTCTTATGTTGAAGTTGATTTTAATAGTATAAAAATTGATGAGAAATATTACCGCACTCTTTTTGTTGTTGGTTACCCTCGTTTTGTCTCTTCAAATTGGCTTTATCCCCTAATTACTTTTGATCACCCACTTTATATTTCCATGTTTATTTATCCTACCGAGTCAAAAGACATTTTAAAAGATCTTAAAAGAAAAATTGCCGAAATGGAAGCAACTCTTGAGGGAGACATAAAGGCCGGAAAAGTGGTTGATCCTTCTGTTCAGGTAGCCTTGGATGACGCTTTGGTTTTACAAACAGAATTGGCTAGGGGTTCGGAAAGGTTTTTTCAATTTGGACTCTACGTAACCATCCCCGCCGACAGCCTGGACGAACTTAATCAAATTACAAAAGAGATTGACTCTTCGCTATCTTCTCTTTTGATTATTGCCAAACAGGCAACCCTTGAGATGGAAGAGGGCTTTAAATCAACTCTTCCTATGTTTTACGATCGGTTGACAATTTGGCGAAACATGGACACCACCTCACTCGCCACCACCTTTCCCTTTTCCACCGCCTCTCTCACCGCCAACGAAGGAGTCCTTTACGGCGTTAATCAGCATGACGGTAGTTTGGTTATTTTTGATCGCTTTACTTTAGAAAATGCCAACTCTGTTATTTTGGGTAAGTCTGGCGGTGGAAAAAGCTTTTTAGTAAAGCTTGAGGCCCTAAGGCTGTTAATGATGGGAGTTGATGTTCTTATTATTGACCCGGAAAATGAATATAAAAAGATTGCCGAGGTGGTTGGGGGTGAGTTTGTCTCTTTTTCTATTTCTTCGCCATATAAAATTAATCCTTTTGATTTACACCGCGAAAGCCCGGAGCCCGACGAACTAGCCAATAAGATTTTGGGGCTGCACTCCCTGATGAAAATTATTATGGGTGAAATTACCCCGTCTCAGGACGCAATTTTAGACAGGTCCTTGGTTTTAACCTACAAACAAAGAGGAATCACCGAAGACGCAGAAACCCACAAAAACGAACCCCCTCTTCTTGAAGATTTGTACAAAATTCTTTTAGGAATGGAAAGCCCTGAGGCGGCAGAGCTTGCCAATAGATTAGAAAAATTTATAAAAGGATCTGCCAGCGGCGTATTTAATCAGCAGTCAAGTTTTGATATAAAAAACAGTTTTACCGTGTTTGGAGTGCGAGACCTGGAAGAAGAGCTTCGTCCGATCGCCATGTACATCATTCTTGATTATGTTTGGAACAGAATAAGAAAAGATCGAAAAAAAAGAGTTCTGATTGTTGATGAGGCTTGGTATCTTATAAAACATAAGGATTCTGCCCGCCACCTTCATAGCCTTGCCAAAAGAGCCAGAAAATACCTCCTGGGCCTCACCACCATCACTCAAGACGTGGAAGATTTTTTGGTCACCGACGAAGGAAAAGCAATCATAACCAACTCAAGTCTCCAGGTCCTTTTAAAACAATCAACCGCCGCTGTAGACAAAGTAGCCGAGGTGTTTAATCTTACCGGCGGTGAAAAACACTTTCTTCTCTCCGGCGGAGTTGGGGAAGGGCTTTTTTTTGCCGGACAATCTCACGTAGCTATAAAAATAATCGCTTCGGAAGAAGAAAACAAAACAATCACCCAGATCTAAGAAGAGTCCTCTTCTGTTCGTATCGGCATAATAATGTGAAAAAAGTCTTTTTGATCTTTTCCCTTAAAAACTCCAGGATCGTTTGGTTGTCCCATTTCAAAAACCACCATCTCTCCCTTAATGTTGGTTAAAAAATCTAAAACAAACTTATAATTGAAGGCGATTTTTTGTTGGTCTCCTTCAACTTCTCCCTCTTGATAAATAACTGTTTCTTTTTCGTCTTTTGTTTTTGGGCTGATATAAAAACCGTCTTTTTTTATATCAAAGACCACAATATTAGAATGGTCTCTGGCAAAAACCGAAGCCATTTTAATGTTTCTCAAAAACTCCTCTTTGTTAAGGACTGCTCTCGTTTTATAATCCGTGGGAACAACCTTCTCAAACGGAGGAAAATCTCCCTCTATTGTTCTAGAATAAATGTCAGCATCTCCTATTGTTAGTTTTATTATTTTTTTTTCGTCGGAAAATAAAATTTTAATTTCTTCATTTTCTCCAACCAGTCTCAACGCCTCTGTTAAAACGCTGGCCGATATTATAATTGATGGGAAAAGGTCTTTTTTTTTCTCGGAAATCAAAGAAAGTCTAAATCCGTCTGTTGCCACTACCTGTCTTTGTCCTTCCTTCGTTAGGAAATTAACGCCTGTTAGAATTGGCCTGGCTTCGTCTTTGGCCGCCGCAAACAAAACCAGCGGAAGCTTTTCTTTAATAAAGTTTTTGTCAAGTTTGCTTTCTTTTCCATCAATTTTAGGCAAAGAAGGAAAGTCTGCCGTAGAAATTAGGTTGAAGGAGGCTTTTGTCTTACCGTTTTCAATCACTAATTTTTTGTCGTCTGTGTGGATGTTTATTTTATCCGAGGAAAGAAAGCTTAAAAAATCAACTATTTTTTTAATGTCAACCACGACTTCGTTTTCTTTGTCTGTCTCAATTCCAATTTTGGTATAAAAGAATTCGTTTAGATTTGTGGTAATTATTTCCAGCTTATTTTTTGATATTTTAAGCATTCCTCCCTGAAGTGAAGGAATTGAAGATATTTTTGATAAAGAAAAACGTGAAGCAGTGGAAAGTTTTTCTTGAAATAAGTCCTTTCGTATAGTAAACATAATTAATAGTAGTAGTAAGGTTGTGGATTAGTTTATAACATCTAGGATTTAAAATCAACAACAAGCTAAAAAGAATTTTTTCTTCGTGGATTAAAAGAGGACACTATGTTGATAAAGAAAGAGAACTAATAATTCTATTAACCTCTTCTTTAAAGGTGGGGTTTTTAAAGATAAGGGTAGAAATTTTATTAACTCCGTGGATTATGGTGGTGTGATCTTTTCTTTTTAGAAGAAAAGCGATTTCTTCCAGGTTTATTTTTAAAACGTTTCTTAATATAAACATGATAATTTGTCTTGGAAGAACGATCCTTTCTCTTCGATCCTTGTCTTTTATTTGAGATGGCCTCACCTGATAATAAGAACAAACACCCCTCATTACTTCATGAGGAGAGAGTCGAGAGGCTGTTTGTTTATCTTTTTTAGACAGTTCGTTTTTAATAATATCGCCGGTTATTTTTCCGTCCTCTCGAAGAGAGCGGGCATAGATTTCCAAGAGCTTTCCCTCAAGTTCTCGGGTATCGGTAATTTTTTCAGCCATTAGGCCGGCCGCTTCGTTATCAATGTCGATGTTTCTTTCCTTTGCCTTAATTAGCAGGATGGCGGTGCGCAGTTCATGGCCTGGTTTTTGAATATCAACGGTTAGTCCGCCAGAAAAGCGGGATCGTAGTCGGTCTTCAAGCTTTTTAATTTCTTGGGGGGGTTTGTCTGACGACATAATTATCTGTCCTCCTCTTCTAATAATAGAATTAAAGGTGTGAAAAAATTCTTCCTGGGCGGTGTTTTTTCCGGCAATAAACTGGACATCATCAACCAAAAAAACATCAAGAAAGCGATATTTTTGGCGAAAGTGGGCGGTGTTTTTTATTCTGATCAATTCAACCAGGTCATTAACAAACTCTTCGCTTGGACAATAAAAAATCTTCTTATTAGGGTTGTCTTTAAGGATCTTGTTGGCAATGGCTTGAATTAGATGGGTTTTTCCCACTCCAACATTGCCATAAACAAACAAGGGGTTATAGAAATTGCTGGGGCTTTTGGCAACGGCAAGAGCGGCCGCATAAGCAAATTGGTTTGATGAAGATACGGCAAAATTATCAAAGGCAAATTTTAGTTGGAGGCCGGAGCTTTTAATGGCGGTTTCTTTGCTTTGTTTATATTTTAGTAAGGGAGTTTCGTCCTCTGTTGGTTTTTTTACCTTTTCTTTTATAAAAAAAACCAGAACCATTTGTTTTCCTGAAAAACGGGAAAATTCTTTCTCTATCTGGTTTTTCTTTGTTTCTAAAATAATTTTACTCCCTAAGTTTTCGCAGGCGACAAAAACTTGGTTTTCGGCAAGGTGAGACAAGGTGGTTTTTTTAAGAAGAGGAATCAAGACGGGAGAACTGTTTGTTTTTTCAAAAACAGAGACAAATTTTTTCCAATTGTTATGATTCATAGCTTAGTAAAACAAAGAATAAAATGTGGACAACTTGTCCACAAATAATAATTAATAGTTATCCACATGTCAACCACACAATTACTATAAGACGAAGAATTGTTGAGTTATTTTTTTACTTTGAAGCCTTCAAAAATTTCCTTAGGGTCCTGCCAATAAAGTTCTATTTCATCAACCCGAGAAACAGGTGGTCCTTTTTTAAAAAGTCCTATTATTTTGTTCACCTTTTCTTCTTCACCCTGAATAACCACTTCAACCTCCCCTCCAATTTTAAAAACACCAAGCCCATCGTGTGAATTTTTTACCCAGCCGGAAACTCCAATTATTTTTGCCTGAATTTTTGTCCAGGCGCGAAAACCAACCCCAATGACGTCTCCTTTAATATAAACATGGGCCTGTTTTAACATAAAAAAATAGTTTTATGAGCTGTCTTGTTTTTTATTAAAAAGAAAAGGCTGATAAATTGTTTTTTTAAACTTAATCAAAGCGGTTTGTTCGATCTGCCGAATTCTTTCTCCACTAATCTTATGTTTTCTACCGATTTTTTTGAGAGTTTTTCTTCTAAGTCTGTTGATTAAAATTTCCCTCTCTTTTTTCTTTAGTTTTGCTGACGCGTTTATAATTGATACAAAATAAGCCGTTGTTTGGTTGGCCATAAAAATACTTATATTTTAACAGATTGTCCATTCGTTATAAACGCTGTTTATACGTGTGTTTTTTGGTAAAATATATAACGTTACTAATTACTGATTACAACGATGTCAACAATAAAAGAAGGTAATCAGGCGGTGGGAGACGGGCTCGAAAACTTGATGTCTGGGGCATGGCGCGTGATGTATGAGTGGTTTGAAGGACTGCGCTCTGACAGAATATCGTTTGGACTACCTTCAGTTTTAGTAACAAGAGCAATTTTAACAGACCCCCAGTTCGCCATTGTTTTTGGTATGCAAAAAACACTAGAGAAATGTTAAAGGAAGAAGGCGGCTGGCTAGTAATTATGCCGTTGGGAAAGGATGGATGGGTTTGTTCTATCACAAAACCCCAAGACTTTGGAAAGAACAAAGAAGCAAGTGCTATAAAAAAAACCTATGAAAGTTTTATCCAATTTCTTGTTCAAGCGCAAGAAGGAAGGATTGAATCGATTGAACCGGAGGTGGATCTTGTTGGGCTTCAATAAATCGCCCAAGCTCTTTATAATGCTCTTCCTCTGGGAACGCAACGAGAAATAGCAGGTAAATCTCCTTACGAGATTACTTCAGCCGCACAGAGGTAGGAACGCAACACATCCTTCAGCAGAATTGAGATAGTAAAGAGGCTTCCCAAAGGGATAAATTAATATAAATGGGTTTATCCCTAATGTAAGCCCACATCTATAAAGACAGACATTGTTTTTTCTTCCTCCTGCTTTTCAGATGAAACACGAGCAGATACGGCAATTTTCATATAAGATATTTTTCTCTATCTTCTAAATAAAGAAAATTAATAGTAAATTTATCTTGATTGATTGCTTCGGGTCCTCTAACAAACTCTTTTCGAAGTTCTGGTTTAACTTGCCTTAAGGTACTTCTTCCTAATTTTTCTACAAAATAACCCGGTTCAACGTTTACTCCTGTAATAAATCTATATTTCATGGCTTTTGCAGCGTGTCGTAGTTTTGCATAAAAAGACGTTGCAAACCCAAAACCATGCAATTCGGGTCTATCATCGTAGCCCTCTACTCTTAATTGACGGCCAATCGATGCTAAAAAAATATTGTTTGTTATGAAATCGTGAACTTTTAACAAGCCAGACCCAATTAAGTCACAATTACGAACATGCTGAGGATCTACTTCAAGAGGAATTTGTGGTCTTGTTTCTCTACTTCCTTCTTCCAACGACAAGATAGATAATCTTTCATAGTATGCTTGTTGTCCTGCTATATAGGCTTTAAGTTTGGCCGGGTCAGATAAAGGATCATTTCTTCTTTCAAAAACTACAAAACGAACTTGATTAACAGGGCTCAAGTACGGTTGTGCCGCAAATACATCCACCCTAAAAGGGTCTTGAGCCAATTGCAGTGCTGGGACCGGAATAAGAAAACGCAAAGCTCTTTGAGGAATAATCGCATCTCTTTCTGGTTTTGTTGCGTTAATCCAATCATCAAAAGCAGCCTTATCTCGTCCTACTATTAAGTTAACTTGAGTTTGTCTTTCGCGACCCATAGGTTCACGCATGGTATTTTTTATCTCTAATAAATTTTTCAAAATAATTTATCAATTTGTCTAGTTGAACAAAATTCTTCCATAGCCTTACTATACAGTGCTTTAGAACATTTTGTCAACAACGTCTAGGCGTGCCTTATGATGATTTAACTACCCTCAGACACGCTATTATAGATTGTTTATTTCATGTTAAAGAAGTAGGAAATCTTGATGGTGTTATGGAGCAACTTAAATTTGTTTTTCTTCCCATGGAGCCCAGAGAAGATAAGAAATTCATAGAACCATATTATGTTAAAGTTAAACGCCTACTGGAAATGTTTAAAGAATAATCTGTATAAATTTCTTGAATTGTTTTATTTTATTAATATAATTTTGCCCTCAAAATAATCTCTTCATTCAAACCCCACAGGCTAAGAGTCCCGAGCGAAGTCCCGCCTAGCGGGATGAAGTCGAGGGAGATTAATGTTGTTTTTGTTAATAATCTCCTTTTCCAAAGCCCCAAACAACTTGTTTTGATGACTATATGCGGTAGACTAAATTGAATATATGGTATAGAGTGCTTATTATGACTGGGACATAATTATCATTCCGAGTCTCTCGACTGTGCTCGGGATAAACTCCGTCGAGACTCGGTCGAAATGACAAAAAAGGACAGATGACCCAGTTATATTGTGTTATGCTTTCAACAATTTTATCTGCCGCGACGGTTGGGCTTGATGGCGTTTTGATTAAGGTTGAGGTTGATGTGGCAGAGCGCGGCTTTCCTACCTTTAC
>CAYYYW010000021.1:0-16910 GCA_964476245.1 uncultured Gammaproteobacteria bacterium | reverse complement strand
ATCTCAAACCAGCCGGACATTGGACTAAAAAGAATCAGCAAAACTAATTTTGAGAAAGTAAGAAGTATAATGTTGCAACGATTAAAAAAAGAAGGCATCAAACTGGACGGAGATTATTATTGTTTTCATCATCCTTTCGCCAAATTAAAACAATATGAAAAAAAGTGTGATTGCCGAAAACCGGAAGCTGGTTTAATTCTTCAGGCGGCAAAAGATCATAATATAGATTTAAAAAAATCCTGGATGATAGGGGATGGAGTTAATGATGTTATTGCCGGACATCGAGCGGGATGTAAAACGATATTAATTGCCAATCTTCTGGAAACTGAATATTTAAGAATTGTTGAACAAAAACTTCAAGGAATAAAACCCAACTATTTAGTAAAAAATCTACGCGAAGCACAAACAATCGTGAAAACGTTCAAACGTTCGCACGTTCAAACGTTCGCACGTTCAAACGTATATGCTTTTTAAAAAGATCGAAGAAATAATAGCTTGGCAGGAATCAATAAACTTAGTAACAACTATATATCAGATGATAAATAAGAATAGAAAATTTTCTAACGACTTTGGATTAAAAAACCAGATGCAAAGATCAGCTGTATCAATCCCATCTAATATCGCTGAAGGTTTTGAAAAGGGAACAAAACCAGAATTTATAAGGTCCCTATTTATTGCTAAAGGATCATGCGGAGAATTAAGAACCCAAGCTTACATTGCCCTAAAATTAGAGTACCTTTGCGGTAATGATTATATTATTATCGATACTAAGTGCCGAAAAATTTCTGGCATGATTATGAATTTGATTAAATCTTTAAAACGTTGACCAACATTCATACTTTTTACATTTATACTTTTGTACATTTATACGTTCACACGTTCTAACGTTCACACGTATTTATGAAAGCAATAATTGTGGCCGGTGGAAAAGGGGAGAGACTTCGACCGTTAACCGATATCATTCCTAAGCCAATGATTGAAGTTGCCGGGAAGCCGATTCTTGAACATATAGTTAATCTCTTCAAAAAATATGATATTATAGATTTCCTTTTCTCACTTTGCTACCTTTCACACGTTATCACTTTATATTTTGGCGACGGTTCAAAATTTGGAATAAGAATCACTTATACTTTTGAAAAAGAAAATGTTCCAATGGGAACAGCCGGAGCAATTACTTTTGCTAAAAAATATATCAACAATGCCTTTATTGTTACTTATGGAGATATTTTAAGAGAATTAAATATCAAAGAAATGATAAAACAACATAAAAAGAAAAAGGCTTTTGTCACAATAAATGTTTACAAACGATTTGGTCCCGATCCAAAAAGCATGGTTGTTTTTAATAAAGAGGGGAGAGTGGAGAAGTTTATTGAACGACCAAAACCGCAAGACTTGAGGAGCGATTTTGTTTGGGCTAATGGTTCTTTTTATATTTTTGAACCGGAGATTTTTGATTTTATTCCGAAAGATAAACCTTCTGATTTTGGTAAAGATATTTTCCCAAAAATTTTAGCCGCTGGTAAACCGATTTTTGTTTACCCTTCGTCCGGTTATTTTGTCGACATTGGCAACCTAAAAAAACTAAAAACAGCAAAAAGAACGTTCACACTTTCACACGTTCAAACGTTCTAACATTCCAACATTCAAACCTTCTAACATTCATACGTTCAAACGTTTAAACGTTCAAACCTTCTAACGTCATAACGATTTAATAAGGCTTAATGCTTCTTAATCTCGGATGAAACACAATTGCGTGCCATATCACTGCCTGAAAAGCTTCGGCGTAGGGTGTAATTTTATCATCAGCCACCACCGGTACTAAAATACAAGAATCTGCTAATTTTTTAGTATATCCACCATCACGACTAACAATACCAAGAATTGTTGAACCAATTTTTTTGGCGTATTTAAGGGCCATAACAATATTGCTGCTAATGTTTTTTTCCAAATTGCCTCCACCGACAGAAAAAACCATAACGGCGTCTTTTTTTGTCAGACGGCTTCCTTTTAACCAATTTACAAATATCGTTTCCCATCCGTCATCGTTAGTCCTGGCGGTCAGTTCAGACACATTATCTACTGGTGTATAAGTTTCAATATTGCAGATTTTTCTAAAATCATTAACCGCGTGGGAACAATTGGCCGCTCCTCCCCCAACCCCAATTAAAAAAAGCCTTCCTTTGCTTTTCTTAACTTTTAAAAGCAGCTTAATAGTTCTCTCAATCTCCTGACGATTCAATTTTTGAATAATCTCAACCGCCCCTTTTAAGTAATTGTTAATATATTTATCTGACATAGTTTCCTTTCTTTCGTTAAAACATTTAAACGTTCACACGTTCTCACGTTCACACTTTCACACGTTTTCACGTTCTAACTTTTAAACTTTTAATCGTATTAAGATAAATTAACTAATAACTTTGTGCCTTCCCAATCAAAACGAACCCGCCTTTCATCAAGTCCAATCTTGGCCATTCTTTCTCTAAAACGGGCTCTATTTTTATTGACATAGAAAACAAACCAACCGCCGCCGCCCGCTCCCATAATTTTACCCCCTAACGCACCAGCTTTTCTTGCTTCCTCATACCAAGTATCGATTTGAGGACTAGAAACTTTTGAAGACAATCGTTTTTTGATAAGCCAATGTTCATGAAGACTTCTACCAAAATCATCAACGTGCCCCTTTAAAAGATATTTTTTGACCTCCTGTCCCAAAGCTTTAATATCATCTAATGCTTTAATAAGTTTTTCTGAATGAATGTTTTTCTCTTCAGCTTTCTTTTTTTCATCAGCCAGGACACTTTCCGCATCTCGCTGAATACCTGTTCTAAAAAAAAGAAGGTTGCTCTCCAATTTTGCCACGGTATGAAGAGATAAATTTAGTGACTCAATCATTATCTCTCCTTGCTTGCTGATTTCGAAGTAATTTATCCCCCCTAAAGCGGCTATGTATTGATCTTGGGGACCGACTGGTTTTTTTAACCTATCAATCTCAACATAACAAGCCTCCTCACCTAATTTAAGCTGGGATACCGGTTCGCGTTTATACACATAAAGAGCATGAAGTAATCCAACTTCAAAAGCACCGGATCCACCTAATCCCGATTTAGCCGAGGCATCAGCCGCGGTGGAAATTTCTACTCCTTTTGTCACTTTGGTCAAACGCAAACATTCCCTGATGATTGGGTTCTTAATATCTTTATAATCGTAACTCATCGTCGCTTCAAATCCGTGGGATGCTTTTATAAGCTTAGGATCTTCCGTTTTGTTTAAAAAAATAAATACAAATTTATTAATCGCTCCGCTTATCCAGGCGCCGCCTCTTAACCGACTGTACCATAAAACATCGGTTCCACCACCGGCCAACGTTATCCTCATCGGAGTCTGGGTAATAATCGTGGCTCTTTCTCTTTGAGTATAATCGGGAAGCTTTTTAATAAATGTTTTTGTTCTTATCATTTAAATTTTTTCTCTAAACAAAAAATAAACTCCTAAAATCATCAAAGTATACCAATTATTTTCATAATATTAAATCCGCATACTTCTCAAACCGCGGCGGTTTAATCTAAGTTCATAATTAAATAAGTTTGTCTTCGTGAATGAGGAAAATATTACTATCTTTTTTTGATGCTTTTATAAGTCCTTGAGTGAATCCGGATTTAGATAACAAAATGTATTTTTCTTTTCGATTTTCTTTATTCCAATCAATTGTTCGCGCCTTTGAAATTAATTCTTCTAAAATATTGATACCGATCAATTTACGCGACCATTTGCATTCAACAAAAAATATTTCTTTAGTGCTCTCGTTAAACCCAATATTGTCTATTTCATACTCATTATTCCAATAGCGTCCTGCCCGTTCAATCGGCCCGATTATATTAAAATATTTGGCAATTATTTCAGGTGCGATTCTTTGATAATTCTCCTGGATTATTTTGGGCAGCTGATCTTTCATTCTTTTCATTAAAAAATTTAGTTCTCCTATTTCTATTTCACGTCTATAAGGAAGAACAAACTGAAACCAAAAATTAACAAATTGATCCTTGATTCTATAAATTCCTTTTCTTGATTTTTCCGGACGAGGTTCAGTAACGGTAACTTCTTTTTCTATTAAACCTAGATTTTCTAAATAATAAAGATATGTATGAAGCGAGCTTTTTTCTATACCTGTTTGCTCTATAAGATCGCTGATTTTATTTCTTTTCAGAGCCAAGGACTTTAAAATACTGTAGTAATTTTTTGGCTCACGAAGCTCTTCTTTAAGTAAAAAATCTATCTCTTCATAAAGAGGGGAGTGGGTACTGAAAACTTCTTGCTTTATTGCTTCATTTACAGTCTTGTACGTTGAAAAACGAGTAAGATATTCTGGGTTGCCGCCAGTCACCGAATAAAATTCTAAAAACTGCGAGAAAGATAAATTTGGAAAAAACTGCCAAGAGTTATAAAATTCCAGCGGTTTTACATGAATCTGCCCTGTTCTTCTTCCATAAAGCGGAGCTTTTTCTGAAAGTGTTTCTTCTATCATCATGCCAAAACTTGATCCGCAAACTATTAATTTGCAAAAAGGTACTTTTTTTAGCGATTCATCCCACCATTTTTGGAAAATCGTGCTTAAACCTGATTGAGAAGATACAAAATACGGATATTCATCAAATACTATAAAAGTATTTTCAGTTAAATGCGAAATAAGATATGAAAAAAATTGGTCCCAGTTAAGAAAGGGTTGACCAGTAAGTATTAGTTCATTAAAAAAAACTGAACATATCCGCGATATTTGCTCAAGATTGTCTTTATTATTAACCTGCCGGCCCAAAAAATAAAGTAATTTTTTATTTTTGGCGCTTTCTTTTATTAGTTCGGTTTTCCCGATACGACGCTTACCGTAAATAATGATAAATGATGATTTTTTTGCAGAAAATTCCTTATCTAAAAAAATTAATTCACTCGTTCTATTGATAAATTTCATAGTCTAATTATAAATAGTCTAATCTAAACCAGACTATTTGTCAATATTAGATAATCCAAGTAACCAAAAAGCATTATTCATGGTTAAATTACATCAAATATTTTTTTCTTCGCGCCACTACTGAGTTTTTTATAGCTTTTTTGTAACCTAAGCTTACTAAGGACAAGCAAGTTGATTTAATGTTTTCTTTTGGTTTCCAATCAAGGGTTTTTTTTATTTTTAACTAATCAAACGATTGATAAGGAATCTCATTTTTGGCGGTGTTTAAGTAGTATTTTAATAAACTGTATATTTTTATACAACCGTTTCCATAAAAATTACACTTCTTGACATTTAAAAAATAGTTAACTATCATTAAAACATTATCATTTTTGATAATAAACGAGTGATATATGAGTCTTAATCTATTATTGCAATCAAAAAAAACCGTCTTTCGAGTCAATGATATAGGAAAAATTTTGGATATTACTAATGCTAATTATCTCTTGGTCCACATAAATCGCCTGAAAAAAAGAGGAGTAATTGTTATGATTAAAAAGGGTATTTATGCTCTAAGTAATGGATATGATGAATTAGAATTAGCTAATAAAATAAAAATTCCGTCTTATGTAAGCTTACAAACGGTGCTTTTTAAACATGGTATTATTTTTCAAGATTTTTCTGACACTGTTACTTCTGTTTCCAATAATACTGTTTCTTTAAAAATCAAGGAAAAAAATTATTTCTATCATAAAATAAAAAACGAGATATTAACCAATCCAACGGGCGTTGTTACCGAAAATCAGGTAAGAATAGCAATACCGGAAAGAGCAATCGCCGATACAATATATCTTTTCAAAGATTTTTATTTTGATAATCTTGAAAATATTAATAAAAAACTTTTGTTATCTATTGGAAAAAATTACAATCAGCAAGTTTATAATAATATAAAAAAAAGTGCTTAGCCAAATAAAACACCGCCTTATTTTATTTAATCTGATAAAAGATATTTATCAATCTAAATTAGGTTTATATCTTGGTTTTAAAGGTGGCACAATGGCTTATTTTTTTTATGAACTCGACCGTTTCTCTGTTGATTTAGACTTTGATTTGTTAGATGAAACAAAAAAAACTTTGATATCCCATCTTATGCCTTCAATTTTAAAAAAATATGGAGAAATAATCGAAAAGAGAGATAAATTTTATACGTATTTTTACCTTTTAAGTTATAAAAGGGGGCAAAGACAAATTAAAATAGAGATTTCAAAAAGAAATACTTTATCCTCCTATATTATCAGTAATTTTTATGGCGTTGATGTTAAAATTCAAAAAATTGAAGATGCTTTTGCCACCAAGCTTTTAGCCTGCACCACAAGAAACAAAATCGCCTATCGAGATTTTTACGATGTTCTTTTTTATCTTAAAAAAGGAACCATCCCCAATCAAGAAATTATTAAAAAAATTACCAATAAAGATTTAGGGGATTACTTAAAAGATTTAAAATCTTTAATTGAAAAAAAAGTTTCTAATCAATCAGTACTTCAATCAATCGGAGAATTAATTGACGAAAAGCAGAAAAATTTTATTAAAACTCAATTTAAAACGGAACTCATTAATAGGTTTTTATTTTTTATTGAGCAAATAAATAATCTCAATTAAAAACTCCTTTAAATATCGACGTTCTTTTGGCTCCCAACCAAGCGTCTTATTAATCTTTGAATAATCAAGAGATTGATAGGGGATTTCGTTTTTAGCGATGTTTAAGATTTTGTAATTGATTTTTTTAGTAGTATTCATCAACTATTTAATATTAATAAACACTACCCCTAAAATTATTAACAAAAGACCAAAATAATTAAATATGGCCACGGGTTCTTTTAAAAATAAAATTGAGTAGGCAAAAATAAAAATATAAGACAGGCTAAGAGTTGGCGCCGCTATCGACAAAGGAAATTCCCGAAGAACAAATAACCAAATAATCGCTGAAATTCCGTAAAGAAGAAATCCAAAAAATACCATCGGCGAAAAAAGGGTTTTTGCAATTGAGGAAAAAGTAGGGGAGAGGGAAGAAGATAAAATACCTCTTTTTAAAAATATCTGTCCCACAACCGCCAAAGCCATCGAAGATAAGAGCAATAAGTATTTCATGATTTAAAATTAGGCTGAATAAATCACTTTACCTGTTCTTTTTATTTCTTCAAGAGTAGATAATTTGCTTGCTGTTCTGAATTCATAGGGGGTGTAACCAAAAACATGAAAATCAGGATACAAATCCTTTGTCAATTCGTAAAGATGGTCAAGCCTTTTATCTTGCGAAATCTTAGCAAATTTTTTTGAGATCACAATAAAGTCAACGTCACTATACTCATTAGTGTCTTGACGAGCAAAAGACCCAAACAAGATTATCTTTTGAGGTTCAAAATTTTCTTTCACTCTTTTTAGAAAATTTTTTATTGATTTTTCAACTTGTTTTTTACCCATAAGTAGACTTTCTTGGCAATAATTACTAATGGCTCAACTCTTTCCTTAGAAGTGTAATACTGTTTATTTAAGTCTGGATATCGAACGCGAATGTAAGCTTTTGATAGTTCTTCAATTTGAGGACTATCTATCTCATTAGGATTCAAACCTGCTTCTTTTATTAATAATTCTATCCGATGAGTTTTTAAAGGTATCTTTTCTTGCCGCTCAACGATATAAGCTTTCAAAATCTTTTCAACCGCCTGTTGAAAAAAGAAAACAGAACTACCATAACGATGACTTTCCCATAACAAAAAAGCGTCTTTACAATCGCTTTCTGCCAAATTAAACCAAACCTGAGCATCTTTTTTCATATAAATGACTTCTGATTTGATTATATTCTAATAGAAGCTTGATCATTCTGCAACTAGAAGAATAAGTTCGCCCACTTCTCAAACCGCGCCAGCCGTAAACATTTGGCTCGCCCGAAGTCATTGTTATTTTATTATTTTATCTTTAAAACTACTTGAAATATCTTTAAAGAAAATCTCAATTTCTTTAAGATAATTTTTTTGGTTAGAAGAAAGGATTACTTGGGTCATAAAATCATCTTTAAATATTGTTTTTTGTTTGAATCAATTGAGATATTGTTAATATGCTTTACTAAAATTTTTTTATCTAACTTTTTCCCTCTTAACCCATAGTTAATCATCTGTTCAAGCTTCCAAATCTCATATTTCTGTTTGTCTTTTTTGAGCCTTTTTGTATCTACTGACCAGTTATACATATAGTCAAATTATATCAAAAATACCTTAGGGAAATATAAGCAAAAAATAAAAAAACACCTCGGAGGTGCATATGGATTATCAAAAAAATCTTACTTGAAAGAGTAGAGAAATATTGTAAAATTTATATATATGAAAATTCTTGAAATAAAATCCCTTGTCTTTCCTGAAATCAAAGTAATTAAATTCACCCGTTTTTCTGACAACCGGGGATATTTTACGGAAACTTACCGTTATTCCGATTTTGAAAATCAACCCATTCGACTCTGCTCAGGGTTGATACTGAGCGGCGTTAGACGCCGTCGAATGTATCAATTTATCAAAGGTATAAAATTTGTCCAAATCAATGAGAGTTACTCTAAAAAGGGAGTAATTCGTGGTCTTCATTTCCAGTGGAATCCCTATATGGGAAAATTAGTTCGGGTAATTTCCGGTCACATCATTGACTTATTTTTGGATATCCGAAAAAACTCGCCTACCTTTGGCAAAATCGGCGGCTATGAATTAAAATCCGCCCTCAACGATGAGTTGAATCATTGGATCTGGATACCCGTCGGCTTTGCCCACGGAATTGTTTGTCTTGAGGAATCAACCATTGAATACCTTTGCACCGGCGAATACAGTCCTGGTTGTGAAGCGGGTATTTCACCTTTGACTGACGATATCGATTGGTCGCTGTGTGATAAAAAAATAAAAAATCAGTTTGATGAATTGGTTAAAAAAGGAGCGGCTGTTTCTGAAAAAGACAGACGAGAACTGACAGTGGAGGAGTGGAGGAAGGATAAAAGATCGGAAAATTTTATCTACGGAAAACTATAGACTTCGTTAAAATAATATTGACATTGCAGTCTAAAATACTTCTTTTGTGGCGTATGATCCGTTGACAAACTTTCAGTAAATTGATCTAATTGACCTAATTTCTAATTGATCTAAAAAAATCCCAAGTTTCAATTTCTAGTTTGACATTGGTCATTGGATATTATTTAGGTTAATTAGGTAATTAGAAATTAGAAATTTTCAAAGATATCCTTTTTCCTGAAGATATAACTTGAGGTTTTTTTTCCAATTTCTCATTTTATTTAAGCCGAGTTTTTTTAGGTTGTAATTTTCTAATACAGAGTAGGCAGGTCTTTTGGCACGGGTTTTGAATACATCGGAAGTTACCGGCTGGCATTTCACATTCATTTTCAAAAGTCTAAATATTTCACTGGCAAATTCCCACCAGGAGCATTGGCCTTCGGAAGTTATATGATATAAACCATAATTTTCGGTTTTTAGAAGTTCCTTTAAATTTTCTGCGATATCCTTGGTATACGTTGGCGTTAATATTTGATCATCAACCACTTTTACGACGTCTTTTTCTTTACCTGCCTTAATCAAAGTTTCAACAATGTTTCCGCCTTTACCCAATGATCCGGCCGCTCCAAACAACCCGCAAACGCGAACAATAAAATATTTTGAGCAAATAAATTTAGTCGCATATTCACCCGCCAATTTGGAAAGGCCGTAAACGTTGATTGGCCCGGGCGAGTCTGTTTCTTTGTAAGAAGTTTTTCTTTTTTTATCTTCGCCAAAAACATAATCAGTGCTGATATAAACCAAAGTCCGGTTTTTCTCTTGGCAAAGCTCGGCTAAATTTTTTTGAGCAAATGTATTTATCTTAAAAACCTCTTCCTGATGATCTTCCGCTTCATCAACCCGAACAAAAGCGGCGGTGTTAACTACAATATCCGGATTAATTTTGCTAAAGACTTTTTTGGTTAAATTTAAATCGGTAATATCAATTTCTTTTGTCGTTAAGGGAATAATTTTAAAAAAATTACCAGAAGAAAAAACTTTATGAATATCCGTACCCAACTGCCCATTTGCTCCAATCAAAGCAACTTTCTTCATCTCTTTTTAACTTTATAACTTTATAACTTTCAAACCTTCAAACTTTTTAATTTTATAACTCTCTTTAAATCCGCCTCAACCATCATTTTCACTAACTCTTCAAAACTTACTTTCGGTTTCCAGCCAAGAATTTTTTTTGCCTTTTCAGATCTTGCTCGCAAAGCCGGCACTTCCGCCGGCCTTTTAAAACGGGGATCAATCACTAAGTATTTTTTCCAGTTAGACATACCAGCATGCTTAAATGCCAGTTCGACAAATTCACCAACCGAGTGACTTTCTCCTGTCCCAATAACATAATCATCTGTCTTTTTTTGCTGAAGCATAAGCCACATCGCCTCAACATAATCCCCGGCAAATCCCCAATCACGTTTTGCCTCTAAATTTCCAAGACGTAACTCTTTAGTTAGTCCATGTTTAATTTTTGCCACACCGTCAGTGATTTTCCGGGTAACAAACTGCAACCCGCGGATCGGTGACTCATGGTTAAAAAGAGTTCCGTTACAGGTAAATAATCCGTAAGACTCACGAAAATTAACCGTCATCCAATAAGCATAAACTTTGGAAATGCCATAAGGACTACGCGGATGAAAAGGAGTTTTTTCGTCTTGATAACCGTTAGTATGTTGTAATCCAAACATTTCCGAAGTTGAAGCTTGATAAAATTTAGATGTTGGCGAAAACAACTTTATGGCGTTTAAAAGATAAAGAACTCCCAAAGCATTAACCTCTGTTGTAAATTTCGCCATTGTCCAAGAATCGCCAACAAAGGATTGAGCGGCTAAGTTATAAACTTCATCAGGACGAAGAGTACGAATTAATTGATTTAAAGACGCCTCATCGGTCATGTCGCCGTTAACATATTCCACCTGATCAGTAATTTTTAAGTAATTCAAATTCTCAAAATTGGGATTGGAGTATCGGCGAATCATTCCATATACTTTGTAACCTTTCGTAAGAAGAAATTTTGCCAGATATGGCCCATCCTGTCCTAAAATACCGGTAATTAGAGCTGTTTTAGTCATAGGCTTGTTTAAAATAAACTACTAACAAATAGTATGGAAACATTATAACAAATTATTTAAAGAACGCAGACAATTGCTTAGTTATGTATGTCAATGTATCGATACAACGATACACTTTTTGGCTTATTCTTTCCAATACTCTAGAGTAAGATTTCTAAAAGACTTTGCATCTTTTAAATAATATCGTTTGCCTTTTAAAGACTTTCTGTAGTCAAATCCATAAATCTCTGCCGCATAGGGAATAACAGCGATCTCATTTTCCTTTTTTAAGCATGTTTATTGAAGCTCCCACGACCTAATCCACCCTCCGTAGCTTTACTGCTGCGGAGGACGGCGGTCGGGAAATCTTCTCAAACGCTTCGCCACGTCTGACGTAGCTTCGTCGGAGCTGAAATCCGCCGAAGCGGAAAAAAACTATTTATCCCACAATCTAATCCGCCAACTGGCGGAGAGAATTCCGCGAAGGCGGATTAAATTATATCCAATTATATCTAATTAAACTTCCCCTTGACTTTTTACTTATTTATGGTGTAATAATATTTACCCCACCACAGGCGGGGTTACCCATGAAGTTAAATCTACACATCAACAACCTTCCTGAAAGAGAAGAAGAAATTGAAATCGTTGAACGAAAAGGTCTAGGTCATCCCGATACTATTTGCGATCTTGTTGTAGATCATCTTTCAATTAGACTTTCACAAATATATAAAAAAGAATTTGGGGAAATTCCTCATTATAATATTGACAAAGCATTCTTGGCCGCGGGAATAACAAAAAATAAATTCGGCGGTGGCAAAGTAGTAAAACCAATGCTTTTCGTCATTGGTGATCGAGCCACAGACCAGGTTGGTCGAAAAAAAATCCCCCTTGCAAAAATTATTAATAATGAAATTTATTCTTTTCTTAAATCAAACTACCGTTTTATTAACAAAAAAAATTTTATTATCCAAAATGAGATAAAACCGGGATCAACTTCGCTGCAGGATATTTTTAAAAGAAAAAGCACCTTTTTACCCGCCAATGATACCAGCGCTCTTGTTGGTTTTGCCCCCTCAACCAAATTAGAACGCTTGGTTTTTGCCGTTGAGAAATTTATTAATTCGTCTTCATTTAAATCCAAACACCCGGAAGCAGGCGAGGACGTAAAAGTAATGGGACAAAAACAAGGAAAAAATTTCACTTTAACCATTGCTATTGCTTTTGTTGACCGTTATATATTAAGCGTGGAAGATTATTTTAAGAAAAAAGAACAGGTGAGAAAGGCAATTGAAGATTTAATAAAGAAAACTTTCCATCTTAAAGCCAAAATCTTAGTTAATGCCTTAGATGATAAAAAAAGAGGCATGGATGGCTGCTATCTTACGGTTTTGGGAACTTCAGCTGATTCCGGTGACTCAGGAGAGGTAGGTCGGGGAAACCGATGCAACGGTTTAATTCCATTAAATAGACCGGCCGGGTCCGAAGCGGGGGCCGGTAAAAATTCCGTTTCTCACGTAGGAAAAATCTATAACTTATTATCCTTTAAAATCGCTGACGATATTTACAAAAAGACAAATAAAAAGAATATCGTCTGGTTAACCAGCCAAATAGGGCGACCGGTAAATCAACCGTCACTCGTTTCGGTTGAAATTCAAAATATAAATGATAGCGATAAAGATAAAATTAAAAAAATAGTTGAAGATAATTTTAGTCAATTAAACAGCTTTCTTAATGACCTTTTCTTAGGAAAATACAAAACTGTGTAGATACTCTCCACCAAACCAATACTTTTTCCAAAGATACGATATAATATACTAGGAATTTTTCCAGATCAGCCTCCGTAGTTCAACGGATAGAATAAGGGCTTGCGGAGCCTTTGATGGCAGTTCAATTCTGCCCGGAGGTACTTAATAGCGGTTTTCAATCCGCTTAAAATTTGGGGTCATAGTTCAATGGTAGAATAGAGGTCTCCAAAACCTTTGATGGTGGTTCGACTCCACCTGACCCTGCATTAGCGACTGTTTACGAAGAATGAGTAACTACAGTCGCTTATGTCCTCCAATAATCGCCCTTCAACACGTCAAGCGAATAGCGATGAGTTTAAGTGTTGAAGGAAGATTTGGAGGACTAGATTTATAACAGTAACGCCATAACGGCAAAGGCTAAAATACCTACACCCGCTGCTTTCCAATATTTTTTTTCAATACCAAAAAATTTATCTTCTTTTTCTTGTGACATAATGGTATCTTATATTATAATACATTAATGGGGCAGGATTAGGATTCTGTAAACGCGGCGGTAGTTCAGTGGTAGAATGTCTCCCTTCCAAGGAGAAGGTCACGAGTTCAAGTCTCGTCCGCCGCTCATATTGGCATTGCGGGCAGGCAAGGAGAAGGTCAAGAGCCTGCCCCGAAGATTCGCGCTTGCGACGCGAGGATGTAAACCTCGGGAGCAAGCAAGAATTCTTTGGGGTTCAAGTCTCGTCCGCCGCTCCAACATATGAAAATTAAAACAATCACCATTGAAAAACCAGCCGACATTAATTTTATTTTAGCCCAATCACATTTCATCAAAACCGTTGAAGATGTTCACGAAACATTAGTTGAGGCAGTACCGGGTATAAAATTCGGCTTGGCTTTTTGCGAATCTTCAGGTCCTCGGAAAATAAGAACAGAAGGGACGGATGAGACAATGATCAAACTGGCTGTTAAAAACGCCAAAGCGGTCGGCGCCGGACACGGTCTTTTTATCTTTCTTAAAAACGCCTATCCTATTAACATTTTAAATCGCCTTAAACAAATTTCAGAAATCTGTCATATTTACTGCGCCACTGCCAATCCGGTTGAGGTAATTATTGCCCAATCAAAACAAGGCAACGGAATTTTAGGAGTAATTGACGGCGGCTCACCTTTAGACGTTGAAGATGAGAAAGACAAAAAGGAAAGAAAGGCTTTTCTTCGTCAAACTGGCTATAAACTCTCATAAGGATAAAACTGCGCCTGACACGGTAAAAACCACGTTTGACGTGGTAAAATATATTCATGGAGAAGAAACAAACAATAATTATACTTCACGGCTGGGGAAGTGCTCCCCAGAACTGGCAAAAAGTCGCTGAAGAACTTAGAAAGAAAAACTACCAAGTTGAAATTCCTCATCTTCCTGGTTTTGATGAAAACTACCCAATCGACAAATCCTATACATTAGAAGACTACTCACAATGGTTTATTCAATTTATCAATCAAAAGAAGGTCAACAAACCAACAATCATTGGTCATTCCAATGGTGGAAGGATTGCCGCTTATTTTGCCGCAAAACACCAAAATAAAATAGAGAAACTCGTCCTTATCGGAGCGGCCGGCATTCCTCCCAAGAATACTTTAAAAAGATATCTATTTAAATTTCTGTCCAAAATTGGAAAGGCATTTTTTAAAATCCTAAATTTCGATAGACTATCTTTACCTGCCCAAAAATTCTTATATAAACTATCTGGTGAGTCAGATTATTTAAATGCCTCGCCAATTATGAAAAAAACAATGATCAATATGCTTTCCTCCGATTTAACCAAAGAATTTGCCAAAATAAAAGCCCAAACTTTAATTATCTGGGGTGAAGACGACACCTACACACCTTTTTGGATGGGGGAGAAAATTCGTCAATTAATTAAAAATTCTCAATTAGTCATCATCGACAATGCCCGCCACGGAATTCATTTAACCCACCCGGAAAAATTATCACAATTAATAATTAAATTTATCCAATAAAAATGAACCTAGGAGGTGTATCGATGTATCGATATAACGATACAGTAACTGCCGTTATTTATCTTTTGATTCAGATCAAGATTATTCAACAAATTCTTTTTAATCTCTACCTTTGGCAGTTAAAAGAATATCGTCTTGATCGATTTTCAGAACATATTGGTCGCATCTATCCCAATAAGTTCTTAGCCTTTTTGGGCTTAACGCTTCTTTCTCCGATAAAATTCCCCCAAAAAAGTGCTAAGGCAATGCTTATTTTTATTCTTAATTTGCTCTTTAATTCTGTCTTTTTCCTTTTTAATAGCCCGTTCATCGCTCTTTTAGCAGTCTTGTTTACTCCTTTTGTTTTTTCAGTTTCGCTTTGCTTAATTTATCCTTTTGAAAAAATGACAAGAGTCCTCATCTACGCCCTTGCTTCAAGAAAAATCCGATCATTTCATCAAAAGAATCAACTAACCATCATCGGTATCACCGGCAGCTATGGTAAATCAACCACAAAGTCGTTTATTAACCAAATATTATCATTAAAATTTAATACTTTAGCCACGCCTAAAAGCGTTAATACACCGTTGGCAATTGCTCTTTTAACCTTAAGAAAACTTACCAAAAAACACCGATTTTTTATTGTGGAAATGGGAGCTTATAAAATCGGAGAAATTAAAGAGCTTTGTCAGATTGTCAATCCTCAAATCGGTATTGTTACCGGAATTTCCAACCAACATTTAGCTCTTTTTGGCAATCAAGAAAATATTAATAAAGCCAAATCAGAATTACTTGATAATTTGACCAGCGGAGGCTTGGCCATCATCAATAAACAATCAGCCTACCTACCTATTATTCCTCAAGAAAAAATGCTAAAAATCATTTTTTACGAAGATAAAAAATTTTTAGAAGAGACAGTGTTAAATCCGCTTAAAAAACCACCCAAGGAACAGGTGGCGCGGGTGCCTGCCTGCCGGACAGGCAGGGAAGGGCTCCCAACAGCGGGACGTCAAACGGCACTGTCAAACGTGCCAGTCGCGTTCGACGCGACGTCCCAGCCACGTTTGACAGTGGCGCGCAACGAAGTGAGCACTGGAGGGAAGGAAACCCGCGACAGAATCTGGAACAAGAACTATACTAAAGAATCTTATATAAATCACGCCCCAATTCCCGATTTCTTAAAAATCAATCTTGAGCCGGCTTTAATTTTAGCCAAACTTTATAATATTGACGATAAAGAAATTGAAAAGAAATTATCAAATTTGAATCTTCCTCAAAAAACAATGCAAAAAATCAAAGGCTATGGTAACGCCACCATTATTGACGATTCTTATAACAGCAGTTTTGAAGGGACAATCGCAGCGCTTGAGTATCTTCAAAAATTAAAAGGTAAAAAAATTGTGGTCATGCCTTGTCTCATAGAATTAGGTCAAGAATCATTAATTATTCATCATAAAATTGGCGAAAAATTAGCTAAGCTTGTTGATTTTGCCGTTATTACTACTGCTGAC
Source organism: uncultured Gammaproteobacteria bacterium (assembly GCA_964476245.1). GTDB lineage: Bacteria > Patescibacteriota > Microgenomatia > UBA1406 > HO2-37-13b > CAYYYW01. Next base: position 578 of record CAYYYW010000021.1, on the reverse strand, counting down.
TATTTCACTGCCATCAAAAAAGGAGCAGGGGAGAGCCAAAAAATTATTTGTTTTCCTCACCCCAAAAAAGCAATTGACTTTTTGTGTACGATCGTAAACGAAAAGTCAATAATTTTAATCGAAGGAAAAGTTCACTCATCAATTATTAAATTTTTAATCCAATGAATCGATTCATTAAAATTAAAAAACCAATTACCATCTCAATCTCTCCAAATACTGAAGAAGACGACATCAACCTAATAAAAAAAATATTTTTCCAACCCCACCTTCATCAAAAAGACAATTACCTTAAGTTATTAGAAAATAAACTAAAAGATAAGTTTGGTTTTCGTTATCTTTTCTTGACTAACTCCGGAAGGTCAGCATTTTTCATCTTGTTAAAGGCCCTAGATCTCAAGCCCCAATCGGAGGTAGCCATTCAAGGCTTTACCTGCAACGCAGCGATTAATCCAATTTTGTGGAATAATTTAAAACCATTATATATTGATATTGATCGGTCCTGGAACTTGGATATTGAAGATTTAGAGCGTAAAGTCACTCCAAGAACTAAAGTGGTTGTTGTTCAGCACTCTTTCGGT
>CAYYYW010000020.1:0-18286 GCA_964476245.1 uncultured Gammaproteobacteria bacterium | reverse complement strand
GCGGTTTCTGGAGAAACCACAACTTGTTGTTCAACACCTTCTACTCCTTCTAGCATATCTTTAAATGTAAACTAACAAAATAAAAAAATCAACGAATAAAAATTTCATTAAGCTTCTATAGATTTTTTATACACGATCGTATAATAAATTTCTACAGTGGGTACAAGAGAAAATCAATAACTAAGAAGGCGAATAAAAGCTTTTTATAAGGTTTTTTGCTGTTTCTACCGCTTGAGGATCAATATAATGACTAAAACCTCTGCCAGATTTTGCTTCATATACCCTTACTCCGTTTTTCTCTAAATGCTCAATGAGGCTTTCATCAAATCCCTTGCTCCAACCGGAGCGAAGTCTAATTGACAATCCCTCTTCTTCATTAACGCCCTTTAAAATCTTAGTCAAAGTAGGCCACTTATGACCACAAAACCAAGCCGCCGATCTTAATTCAAGCGAAACTTTGTCAGCCGGCGGAGCAACAGCAAAAACCAGTGTTTTTTTCCCATTTTGACCTACTGATAAAACAATCGGCGGTTTATTCCTGTCGGAATTTTTAAACAGAGACCAAACGGGAACGATTCTGCCATCTCCCAAATCAACCGTTGTTTCTTCGTCCGTAATAAATATTTCCCTTTGTGGCCAATCAACAGGAAGAGAATGATAACTTAAACGATTCTTGGTTGACCAATATAAAAGTTTTCTAATCTGCCTAATTCTTTTGGACAAAACCTGTCGTATTCTCTCCTTAGTAATCTCATAGTCTCCCGACAGCTGTCTCAGGGTTTTATTTCCACCAACCCATTTCTTAAAAAGACTTTTACCTCGATCATCTAGGGGTAAAATTTCATTGATTCCTAGGACCAATTCAATATTTCTTATTTCAATTTCTTCAGGCGATAAAGACTTGTCTTCTCCTTTGATGAAAAAGAACTCAAAAAAGCCCAAACCTTCCGCTAAACCTAAGAACCGGTCAGTTGCTCGAGAAGAAAAGTCTAATTGTTGAAACAGATATTTTCCCAAATTTAAATAACCATGTAAATTCTCTTCATCATGCTCTTCTTTTGCCTTTAGCTCCAACCTTAATCCGAAATATTTTCTTAAAAAAGCCGCCTCTTCTTTTGCTTGTTCCATCTCTTCATTTTTCACTAAGACCAAGTCTGTTTTGTTTGTAAGGGCAAAAACAACCCTCAAGCGAAAGTCTTCCTAAAATATGGGCAAAAGACAAGGAGACTCACCGACAATTGACAAATCATTACCTTCAGCCTTAATTTTAAAAGTTTTTGGAGGCACTCCTTCAGGAAAATTTGAATCAATATGTTTAATATATGAATAAAATGCCTGAAGATTATTTAATCCTGTCGGGCCAAATTGTTCAACATTACTAAAATACGCTTCCCAATCAGGTTCTGAAAGAACTTTTATTAAATCACCTGTGGTTGTTCCGTAAGGCCCATCTCTTCTTTTAAGAGGTTTATAAGCGCGGGCAGGAAGCCCGGGACGCAAATATCCCAAATTAATTTTAGAAAACAATTCGATCACCTTTTCGTCGGGTATTTCACTCCTAATTCTTTGTTCAATTCCTGCCATATAGAGCCATATTGTATCATAAATTGTCGTTTTTTAAGAAAAAACCTCGTGGCCAAGATCCGCCTATGACCGCGTCGGTCAAAAAGAGAGCCTCACATCATAACTCTTTAATCTCAAATCCCCCACCCTCTTCAAAACCCACTTCATACACCGGCAAGTCTTTGGCTAACCGACTGACTGTTTCTAAAAAATGACTGTCAGCAACTTGAGACATAATTTCATATAAATATTCTTCCTCAACGGAAAAAGGGGCTTTAACATAAGGTAAAAGATGTTTAACTAAAATTTTTCTTCGTTTGTCATCTAAGGTTTTATGATAAACAAATACTCCAAGCAGCTCATTATTTATAATGATTTGTGGAGCGATACTCCAATTATCACCGTTAACCATCAAAACCGCCCCTTCTAAATGCTCGCCTTGTAAAACATCACGTTTTGCGCCTTTTTTTTCAGCTTCTTTTAAAAATTTATTGACTGCTTTAATTTCCTCTTCAATTAAACTATAAGCAGATGGGTCTTGTGAGGCTTGTTTAAAGTGTCCACAACCCAAAAAAGATTTAACATTTGACCTTTGACATTTAACATTTAAATGGTGTTCGTCCGTATGAAATCTGAAATTTTTAAATCCTCCCACCGTTTCCAAAACCGCCTTAAAAATTTTTTCACTTTCAATCTCCAACCCATACTCTAGATTGGCGGCAAAAACCATCAGCAAATCGCCAATATCCGCCCCTGGTTTGGCTAAAGGTTCAAGTTCGTTTCCTACATAGCGGCCATCAATACATCGCGACAAAAACCAATGTTTTTTATCTACCTGATAGCAATTTTGTGAAACCAATCGTTGCACTTCTTCTATTGTTAATTTTCTTTTATTCATACGAAAAATCATAGCATACCTATTGACAAATGTAATAAGATTTTCTATCTTTAATTTATGTCTTCTGTCGTCAATTGGATTAAAAATAATAAATTAACTACTTTTCTTATTCTCATTGTCCTTTATCTGCTTTTAAAAAACAGTTTCTCCCCCATTGGATATAGATCAACCACCCCCCTGCAAAGAGCCGAATATGGTTATGCCTCCAAAACTATGCCTGGTGTTGGTGGAGCCGGCGAAATGATGTCTGACATAATGCCACCACCTCAAGAAGCACCGCCAGTCACTGACGTAAAAAACAGATTGGTGATCAGAGAATCCTATCTCTCCCTTTTAGTTGACAATGTCGTTAACTCTCAAAAACAAATTATTAAAAAAGCCGAAGAATTGGGCGGATACATGGTCAACTCAAATCTGGACAATCCTCAAGAAGCGGCCACCGCCACTGTCATCGTCCGTATTCCTTCAGAAAAATTAGATCAAGCCTTAGACTATTTTCGCGGGCTTTCCGTCAAAGTCATCTCGGAAAATCTACAGGGACAGGATGTGACCGACCAATACGTTGATATTGAAGCGCGCTTGTCCACCCTCTTAAAAACCAAAGCCAAATTTGAAGAAATTATGGATAAAGCCACGGAAATCCAAGATATTTTAAATGTCCAGCGGGAAATTATTAACCTCCAATCCCAAATCGATGCTTTAAAAGGTCAACAACAATATTATGAAAAAAGCGCCCAGATGGCTAAGTTAACCGCTTATTTGGCAACCGACGAATTAGCTTTACCTTATGCCCCCTCTGAAACATGGCGACCGCAGGTTATCCTTAAACAAGCGGTTAGATCGCTTGTAGGATCTTTAAGAAAAGTGGGAACGGCCTTAATTTGGCTAGCTGTTTATTCTATCGTTTGGATTCCTGTTGGTTTGATTGTCTTTCTTTTCTACCGCAAAAAACGCCCTTAAATTCGACTTCTTTTTTTGTATCTCCTCACCGACCAAAACTTTATAGCTGAAATATTGACTTTTGCTGTACGATCGTACAAGAAAAGTCTAAGAAAACTGGGTCTTAAAATCTTCCTTTGTTATAATACTTCTATATGCAAGAAGGTGCCTGTGAACAAGCTTCGACCCTTCAAGAAAAATTAAACCCGGATTTTTGTTTATTTATTCCTGGTGCTTTAGCCACCGATAAAGGAGTTTCCTCAATTGATCAAATGTTAAAACAGGAATATGGAGAAGGCAACGTTTTGCTTCTTAACTCGGTTTTTTCTTTTGAACGACCAGATCCTAATAGATTTGTCCAGATGGCTGAAGCGTTAAGTAAAGCAACAAAAGAGGGTAAAAACGTCGATGTCTATACCCATTCTGGTGGTGGAGTGGAATTGGTAAGAGTAATTAAAGAATGGCAAAGAATCGCGCCGGAGTTTTTTGAGCAAGAAACTATTGATAATCTTAAGATTAACTTTAATTTCACCTGCCGGATTTTTTAAAGGAATCTCAGGCGCGGCAGATTTTCTCAAGCGTCTTGGAAAACTGGTCCATTCCATGTTTACTTCCGAAAATATCTTCCGTGGTCTCAATTCTTTACTTTTAGCTCCCCCAAAAGATATTAACAGCGAAGAACTATACCAAAAATTACGCCAAGCCTTACCAAAAATTTCTTTATATCAAGAAGGGTCACAAACAATTACTCCTTCTCACAGCATAGATTTTGAACCCCATCTTACCGATGAAGAAAGAACTCAATTAACAAAAGTTGATGAAGAAATAAGACAGGCCTTGGAAACTGATTCCCGGAAACAATTAAAAAAACTTCTTGGCCAAAGAGGTAAAATCTTGGCAAGAGTCCAGTTAAAAGCTTTTGCCGGCGAATATTTTGACCAAACCGGCCGTCAAGAATTAGAAAAAATTGGCGTTACTGAAACGGCTAAACTTTATGCCCAGGCTTTATTAGGAATGCCTTCATTAGTTAGAGATGTTCTTAAGGGTAAAACCCTAGAAACAGTTGAGTTTTTAAGTAAAAAAGGTGTTAAAACTGAATTTTTAATACCTGAATATGACGTTGTTTTGCCTCTTAGATATATCCAAGATTTTTTTACTGGAAAGCCTCTTAATGCCACTCTTCTTGTGGGATATCCCCATGAAGCCTTTGCCCTTGACCCGCCTGTGACAAAAAGTGAAAAAAGCAGTGTATAATTTGTTTAAACGTGAACAATCTTTATATCTTCAATCCAACAAAAACCGACCAAGTTTCCCAATTCCGCGGCGGGGGGAGGATTATTCAAATTTTAAAAGAAAATCTAACTGTAGAGACGCCCCGTCGGGGCGTCTCTACAATAAAATTTGTCACTAATCTATCTTCCGTCCTCTCCCATCCATCTTCTATCTTCATAAACCCATCTTTTTCTCCCTTCCAACCGCCCTTAACCCTCAAACGCATCGCCGAAAAACAAATCCAAATCGTCTTTGACGTTATTCCTTTAAAATACCCCAACCACTTCCCTACCGGCATAAAAGGTAAATTTAATCTTTTTTTAAACAAATTGGCACTTAAAAATTATGACAAAATTATTACTATCTCCAATCATTCAAAAAAAGACATCGTCCAATATCTTAAAATTCCTGAAAGTAAAATTGAAGTTGTTTATCCGACGCTGGGTAAAATATTTACCTCTAATGTCATCCTGAACTCGTTTCAGGATCTAAACAAGATGCCGAAACAAGTTCGGATAGAACAATATAATAATATAACCATTCCTCAAAATTTTTGTCTATACGTCGGCGACGTCAACTGGAATAAAAACTTAGTCAATCTAGCTCGCGCGATTAAGATCATTAATGTTACCTGTGTTTTTGTGGGAAAAGCGTTTGAAAGTTTAAAAGTTAAAAAGTTAAAAAGTTCAACTAAAAAACCTTCAAACCTTCAAACCTTCAAACCTTCAAACTTCATTCACCCTTGGCAAAAAGAATTTCGCGACTTTTTGACTGAGGTTGGTGATGATAAACGGTTCATTTTTTTAGGGTATGTTCCTGATTCCCAACTGATCAAACTTTATCAACAAGCGCGATTAAATGTCTTGACCTCACGCGACGAAGGCTTTGGGTTTTCTTTCCTTGAAGCTGCCTCCCAAAGTTGTCCTTCGGTTCTTTCTGATATTGAGGTTTTTCATGAAATTGCGGGCAGTTCAGCTGCCTTCGTAAATCCCGATGATCCCCATGATATTGCCAATAAAATCTGCGAGATTTATTTTAATAATGATTTAAGAAATAAGTTGGGAAAGATGGCAAAAGAAAGAAGTTTGTTTTTTTCAAAAGATAAATTTAAGAGAGATTTTTTGAAAGCGATAATGTAATTAATCATTGTTTAATTACTCCGTTGTTTCATTGCTAAAAAACAATTGAATAATCAAACAATGAAACAATAAAAATTTTATAATATTTCTATGAACCTCTTGGCCTACGCTTTCATTTCTGCTTTAATCATTCTAATTTGGCAATTTGCTTTTTCTGTCCATACTTATGGAGAACAACGGGATTTTAATTTATTCTTATTAATCGGCAATTTTATTTTTGGTGGTTTTATCGGCTGGTATTTAAAATCCATTGAAATTGCTTTTTTAATTTCTATTATTTTATCGCTGGTTTTTGTTTAAATTAAGACACCTCTTGTCTCTGTTTAGGGGTTGATTGGATTGATAAAACTGCTCAGTCGGAAGGTTCCAGATTCTCTTTAAAATATTCTGCCATTATTAAATCAGCAATTAATTGAAGAAGCTCCTCTTGTTTTGCGGGATTAAAAATCTTCAAAGACCCAACACCCGCTCCGATACGAAGAGACAGTCTGGCTAAACCCATCGTTTCCAAAAGCTTACGATGCTTCTCGGGTATTTTTTCCAAAATATCTAGCCCTTTGATCTTAGTGTCAAGAAGCGGATAGTTCCAATCGCCTCGACCTCCAACAATCCAGTCGTCTTCGCTAATCTCTGTACAAACTTTAAGAAGTCTTTTTTGTATATTTATCCATTGAGCTGTTTCATTAGTTGTTGAAGCATCTGCCAGTTTTGTTAAAGTTTCAAAGACTGGTTTATTTTTAGAATAAAGAGTGGCTATAACTATATTTTCTTCTTGAAAAAGAGGCGTTAAAAGAGAATATTGTTCAATTAAGTCTTTATTTATTTGAGCAATATCTGCTGACTTGTCTTTTGTTTGGTCTCGCAAGTCTTGTATCAATTTAATTTTTTGTGCGTACTCATCTTTCATATAATCTTCTTTCTTAATGTCTAATCGTCTTTCCCGTCTTTTCATAGCAAGCTGGGCCGCCGTAATAAAAGTGTCGCCTACGTCATCAGCAAAGACTACAGTATTATTTTCATCAAGAATATCCTCCGGTAATTCTCCATGCACTTGGGCCGTGCCGGTGGTTGTCCCTAAACTGCCGCTTATATTAATAGGAAAAATCTTGTCGGTGAATGTCTCCACCAGTTGATCGGCAATGGGAAAAGCGCCATGCATGGGAAGGGCAAAAACAATCTTTTTATCACCCTGTGGATTCTCGGCTAATGCTTTAAGCGCGTTAATATATTTATTTTGCTGTTCAACAACTTCATCGTAAAAAAATAGTTCTTTGCTAAATACGTAAGGAACAAATTTTTCCAACCAAGTCCTACCATCTTCCGTTTGAGTATCTAAATAATCAGCAACAGAATATAAATAAGTTAATAGTTTATGATTGTAGTTTTCTGCTCCCTCTTCCAATCCGACGCGAGTTCCTAATAATGGTACGCCAGAGAAATGTTCTGTTAATAAATCTTCAATTGTTAAAACTCCAGGTCTAGTTATGTTCATAGTGTTTTCTCCCTCAGTTTTAGATCCAACCATAAAATATCTTATTTTTAACCTATAAAACTATTCCTGTCAATCAGCATAAAATATATTATTAAATATCAAACAGCTTCTTAAGCAACCCCTGAGGTGATTGGATTGAAAAGCTTAACTCCACTTAGTGGGTAAAGTTAGAATTAGTTTTGCATCTTTAATTGCAATCTAGGAAGCTTAAAAAAGCCATTAATTCAACCTATTGTTTCAACCTTTAAGATTAAATGGATTGCTCTTTTTCTTTATTTCTTCTTGGAGTTTAGTAGGAAATTGTAGATAACTGAAGCAAAAAAGGCCAAGGCAAAAATTAGGGTTAAACTAAAAAATACCGGCTCTTCTATTCTAAATAAACCATAAACGGCATTGTGCAAAATACAAGAAAGAACTGAAGCTCCTAGTAACAAAAGGGGTAACTTTATCTGCTTTATCATACCTCAATTCTACCACAAACCTCAAACTCTCTTGGTAAAAGGTTGTCTGTGACGTCTATAATCATTAACACTTTTATATCTTCTTGTTAACTCTTTTAGCTCTCCGACTTCTCTAAAAATTATGCTAAAATGTTCTTATGTTAAAAACCGGCATAGTTGGTCTACCTAACGCTGGTAAATCAACCCTTTTCAACGCCTTGGTGGAAAAAGGCAAGGCGCAAACTGGCAAACATCCATTTACCACCATTGATAAAAACATGGGGGTTGTGCCTGTCCCCGATTCGGCCTTGGTTGATTTGGCCAAAATGGCTGAAATTAAAAAAATTACCCAAACAACAATTGGTTTTGTGGACATTGCCGGCTTGGTTAAAAACGCCCACCAAGGCGAAGGTTTGGGTAACCAATTCTTGGCTCATATCCGCGAGGTGGATTTGATTTTACATGTAGTTCGCTTTTTCAGCGACGAGACTGTTCCCCATATCCATACTAAAATTGATCCTCAAGAAGATGTTGCCATCGTTGAAACCGAGCTTTTGCTTTCCGATATTGCGTCGTTAAAAAAACAATTAGAAAAATTAAAGAAAGATAAAAAAACCAAGGAAGATGAACAATTGGAAACTCTTGGCCAAAAAATATTACCACCATTAAATTCTGGTAAAATGGCCAAGGACATTCCCCTATCCAAAGAAGAAAAAGAACTGACAAAACTCTTTAATCTTTTAACTTTAAAACCTGTTGTTTATATTACCAATGTTGATGAAAAAGATCTTAAAAATCCAGAAAAATTAATTAGCGATAAACCAACCCTATCTCTTTGCGCCAAATTTGAGGAGGAATTAGCTCTTCTCCCCTGGACGGAGCAACGGCAATTTTTAAAAACTTATGAGCTCTCCCGATCAGCCATTGAATCGGTCATTGACCGTTGTTATCATGCCTTGGACATTGTTACTTTTTATACTATCGCCGGTGGAAAAGAGGCGCGCGCCTGGACGATTAAAAAAGGCACTAGTACATTAGAAGCCGCCGGTAAAATTCACAGCGATTTTGCCAAACATTTTATTAAAGCGGAAATTATTCCTGTCAATCTTCTTTTATCTCTTGGCTCCTGGCCAAAAGCCCAACAATTGGGAAAAATCGCCCTCGTTGGCCGCGATCATATAGTAGCCGATAAAGACGTGATTCAGTTTAAGATAGGAGCATAATACTGCTCATATCAAACCGCATCGGTTTGATTTTGTTTTTGCGAAACAAGTTGTTATCATTATTTAATAATGGAAGAAAATATTATTCAACCCCAACCGTCTGTTGATATTGCACCAAACCCAACCAAACCCTGGCTTAAAATTGCCCTGTTTTCGGTTTTGGGATTGGTTTTGGCCGGAGGATTGGTTTTCGCTGGGATTCAGAATGGCAAAATCTCAAATCTCAATCCGCCAGCCGGTGAACAAATCTCAAAATCACAACTTAAGATTCAAAATTTAAAGCTTACCCGAGCACCAAAGGCAACCTCAGCCCCAACTTTTCCACCAGAGAATATTTCTTTTTCCAACACAATTACTAATTGGATAACTTATACAAATTCTCAATTTGGTTATGCAGTGAAATACCCCCCGAATTTTATAAAACAGGAATTCGGACAGAAAATAACAGTGCAGTTTTATACAGAGCCGAAAGTGAATTTTTCTATTACAATATCTGTTCTCAAAGGAGTCAACCCAATGAACAAGACAATAGAGGAGTGGTTGGATAGTTATGCTGGAATCTATCTAGAAGGTCAGGAAAGAGATAGAGTAATAAGTAAAGAATTGGTCTCTGTTGGCGGTAGCACGGGGGTAAAAACCACAATAGATTTAAGTAAGCTCAACCCACTAGCAAAAGGGTTCGGCATTTCTGTTGCTCTCACGAAGAATGCGAGTGTTTACCAATTTAACGCATTAATTCCCGAGGGAGATAAACAAAACTTTCAAACTATTTTCGATCTTATGCTCTCCACTTTTAAATTCCTAGATTAATTACTTCAAAAACAATCTTTCCGCATTCTCTGACGTTATATCAATTAATTGATTAATTGATACAGACAAAATACTGCTGATGAATTTAGCAACTATTGGCAAATTTTTTGGTTCGTTGGGAACCTGCCTGCCGGCAGGCAGGATTTTTTTGAGTGGTGATAAAAAAGGCGAGTCGGTTTCTAGAACTAAAAGATCTAAGGGAATCTTTTTAACAAATTCTTGTTTTTTTTTGTTATAGACAACGTCTCCATCAACGCCGATAAATATTTTCTTTTCTTTGGCAAAATTCAGCAATTCCTCTTCTGGTTCACAACAATGAAAAACCATCCGACCGGAAAAATAACTATCCCAATGGTCGTTTAATATTTTGAGCAGGTCTTTTTTGGCCTCGCGATTATGAACGATTACTGACTTTTTGAATTCTTTGGCCAATTTTAACTGTTCAACAAAAAGCAGTTTTTGTAGTTCAAAGAATTCTTTATCAACTCCATAATTTTCGTATTTCGTTTTTTGATAAACATGTTTGTCCAGTCCAATTTCTCCGATAGCAACAATCTTATCCTCTCTTCTGTCATCCTGAGGAGCGGAAGCGACGAAGGATCTCTGAACTCGTTTCAGATTTTCTCGCATTCGCGAGAGATTCTTCCCCCGACGTAACGTCGGGGTCAGAATGACGTGGATTTTTTTTAATTCTTTTTTTATATTTGATATTTGATATTGATAAACATGATGAGGATGTATTCCCACCGCCGCGTAAACTCCCTTAAATTTTTCCGCAATTTCTACTGCTTTTTTTGAGGTTTCAATATCCGTTCCCGGAACAACAAAATAATCAACCCCGGCTTCTCGGGCCCTTTTAACAATCTGGTCAACTTTTCCATCAAAGACCTTGAAATTAAGATGACAATGAGTATCGAACATTATCATATATTTCTTGTTCCAGGAATGAGAGGTGGTGATTTAAAAGGAGAGGGAAATTTCGGAGGTGGCATGGTTTTCCAAACCGATCTCAGCAAATAGATTATTGATCCGAATGAAATTGCAAAAATAAGCATTCCTAAAATCCAACCAACAACAGAAAAAACTAACCAAACTTTTGGCTTTTCAACCGTCGTTGGTTCTCTCAAATTTTTATAAATTTCATAATTAAAGCTCATGGCAAAAGGCGTAGTAAATAGTGAAAAAATTACCGAGCTTAATCCTAAAAGAGAATTCTTACTACTCACCAACAAAATATTAATAAACAAAATTGCCAAGCTAACTAATATTATCCTTCCGACAATTCCCCAAAATCGCTGATTAACCATACTTCGACTAACCCACAAGTTATCCAGTCGTCGACGTCCTTGTCTAAGATAAACAAAAACAACAAAACTACTCCAAACGCTCCAAAGAATTAAAATAATAAACAAACTTAAAACGCTCAAGGGAAAAAGACCTATCATAAAAAGCATAGATAAGGCGGAAAACCAAACATAGCCCCAAACTAAAGGTTTTACTTTTTTATATGTGTCAATCACGCCTATTCTTTCCTCTCCGATTAAAATTTCCACCGCGGCAAGTTGAGTCCAGGAGCCAATAAAAACAAACAATGAAAGAAAGACAACCAGAATAATAAATCCTAAAAAAACTGTTAATAAAACTGATTTAGATATACCATATAAAAGTCCTGTTACTAAAATAACGGCAATCAAAGCAAAAAAGGCAACTAAGTATAAACCAAAACTAACTATCACCGCTAAAAAATAACTCACAAACCGCTCTTTGGTTCTTAAAAAGGCTTGTTTTATTAAATGTTCTAATTGCCATGGATTAGTATTGCTTGGGACCATATTTGGTGATTGGGGCAGAGGTGGAATATTAGAAACCAGCGAAGGTTGACCAACAACGCTTTTATTAACAATGTAATTAGGGTCCTCTTGCATTTTACTATCAATCTACAAAATATAATTTAAATTGTCAATAATATTCGGTATACTTTAAAATGTGGCCCTTCAATTAAATTCAGAACCATTATGAATTATGTCAAATCATGAAAATTTATATTGCCGCCGACCATAGAGGTTTTGAGTTAAAAAACAAACTGATTAGTTGGTTAAAGCCACGAGGATATGAAGTGGTTGACGGCGGAAATACGGTTTACGATCCGGAGGATGATTATCCTGATTATATTTCGGAACTTGCCAAACGCCCACTGTCAACCGAAGCGGTTGCCAAGGGAGCTTTGGGTATTGTTATTTGTGGCTCAGGCGTTGGCGTCTCAATTGCCGCCAATCGCTTCAAAGGTGTTTACTGCGCTTTAGGCTTCAACGTTGAACAAGTAAAACACGCCCGGGAAAATGATCATATAAACGTCTTGGCTCTTCCGGCTGATTATCTTGATTTTGAAAAAGCTAAAGAATTTGTAAAAACGTTTTTAATGACAAAACCAATTATGAAAGAGAAGTATTTAAGAAGGATAAGGAAAATTGACCTAATTTCTAATTACTAATTTCTAATTAAAACCCAATTAATTTAATATCTGAATTAGGTTAATTAGGTTAATTAGAATAATTAGAAATTTATGCAAATCTACCCTTCCGTCCTTGAAACCAACGTTGAAACCTTCTGGCAACAGATTGGGAAACTGTCTAAATATTTCTCCTATTTTCAAATCGATATTGCCGATGGTAAGTTTGTCCTCAACAAAACAATTCAAATCGATGATGTCATTTCAACAATTAAACAACACAACAACATAACAATTGAAAAAATCTCCTGTGAATTTCACCTCATGGTTGAAGACTACCTAACCGAAATTGAAAAACTAAAAAAACTATCACAATTTATGAAAATTAAAAAAATCTTAATCCATTTGAAAGCTCTTAAATATTCTAAATTCTTAATTCCAGATTCTAAATTCGAAATCGGTCTCGTTCTAAACCCTGAAGATGAAATTAAAACTAATTGGCCAATAATTAAAAATTTCCCCGCCATCCAAATCATGTCCGTCAACCCCGGTTTTCAAGGAACGCCTTTTCTTCCAGAAACCCTTAATAAAATCAAAGAATTAAGAACGTTGGGATTTAAAGGAATGATTTCGTTGGATGGCGCCATCAACGACAAAACTCTACCCATTATTTTAAAAAACAAATGTCGTCCAGACATTTTATTTCCGGGAAGTTATTTAAAAGAAGAAACAGAGAAAAAATTGAGGATATTAAACAAATTAATAAGAAGTCGCCAATGATTAACTATATCGTTGTATCGATACAATGATACACCACCTTTAAAGAAAGCCAACCGACGTGAATGCTGGAAATTTTACCTTTTAATGGCTAAAATAAGCGATTATTTTAGGAATAATTTTTTCTGGTTTTAGAAAGAACCAAGCATGAGATTTATCAACCACCTCTATTTCTAAATTTTTAATCTCTGAATTGACGTCAATAGCCACTAGTGGAATAAACTCGTCTCTTTTGGCAAAGATAAGTTTTGTCGGAACTTCCATTTTGGTAGTTTGTTTTTCGTAATTTCCAAGGGCAATAATCACCTCATAAGCAAACTGTTTTGGTTGACATAAAAAATATCCAAAACCATCAGACAACCAAAGAAGGTTCGTTTGTCTACCCAGAGAAGAGAATAAGTTGCCCCAAAACAGTTTTGCATATCCCACAAACAATCTGAACAATTTCCATCTTGCCTCCACTCTGGTAACTGATGTGCTTAAAAGCATTAATTTCTTCACTTTTGAAGGAAAATTATTGACGTAATTGACGGCAATAAAACCACTAAATGAGACCCCGATTAAATAACATTTCTTAACATCGAGCTTTTCAAGTAAGTTACCTAAGGCTTCTGTATAGTCGGGAACACTTCGAGCAACCTTACTGAATTTTGAGTTATTTTTATATAAGTCAGGAATAATAACTGTATAATATCTGCTTAGTTCTTCGCCTATTCGTTTATAGGACCTGCTCGTAATCCAAAGACTAGGAAGAATAACCACTACATCCCCTTTTCCCCCAATCAAACAATGAACAATGCCATTTCTAATTCTAATTAAACTATCTTGCATGTTCACTTCATTATTTTAATATATTAAAGTGCGAACTTCGTTTAGAAGAGATTTAAGAGAACCACCACAATCTCAATAATTTCAAATTTTTTATAAGCGATAAAATATCAAAAGGTGAAAATTTACCATCTCTATTAAAATCCAAAGGCAGCATTTTTTTGAAAACGATTTCGTTCTTATCTTTTTTAAAAGTAAGATGATTCTGACGGGGAAGGTAATAGGGTTTTAGAACCACCACCCGATATGATTCATTTAAAGCGATGTTATTAATTCTTTTCAATACCCCTTCCCCATTTATAACTTTCACATTCGTTTTTCTATAAACTAACTTTTCATTTTTATCAAAAATCTGGATTTCAAAATCCTTCCCTTCTGTTTTTAGTTTGGGAAGCAGATCCACTCTAAATCTTAAAGACGGCCAAGGCGAAACCTTAAAGTCCCAAGAGAACAAATTAAGAAGTAGCTTATCCGTTTTATATAAACCAGTCTTTAATTGATATTTACCTAATTTGTTACCTGTCTTTAAATGAAAATCAACCGTTTTTTCCTCGTCCGGCTCCACACTTATAAAGTCGGAAAAAAAATATTCCAGCTTTCCCTTGTCCTGATAACTAATAGCTGTTAACTGATAGCTTTTATCGTAGATTGCTTGTCCTTCGTTTTTTACTTTAATTTTAAAATTATAGGTCGATGCCTCCACTAGCTCCTGAGGCAACTCCGCTGAAATAGTTACTTTATGCTTCTGTTCCGGTTCTCCTTTTATTTTTTGAATTTTCTGATTCGAATAATACTGGGGGTAAAAGTCCTCTCGTCCCGGCAAAGCCCAGGAAAAATCAGCAAACGGCTCTCCTTGGTAGTTTAAAACAAACGGCGTCACCGCCCTTATTCTCTCATCCACCAACCAAACATTCTCAAAGACAATTTTAATATATTCGGCTATGCTTTCCGGTGAATAAAAATTAGATTTTTGATATTGATTGTGCGGCCATCCTGTCTCCGTGATAAACACCGGCAAATCTTTTGTTACTCCCAATTCTTTTAACAGCCACAGTTCCCATTGATAATTGCGGATGGAGTTTCTACCTAAGTCGTAAGGACTACCGACAAATCCGGGATTAGGATAAGAGTGAGAAGACCAACCGTCAATGAGTATTAATAAAAGACTGTCTTTATTAAAGACAGTCTTTAGAAAAATCTCTTCATCTTCAAAATTTGGCGGCCGGTGGGGGGCGGCCGCGTCAAAACCGGCCAGCATGATAAAAAAATCTTGGTTTTTGGCTTTTAATTTCTCCGCAAATTCTTTTGCCACCTCGGCATAATTCTCCGCATCAACCGCACCACCCCACTCCAAGCCGTGGTTGGGTTCATTAAACAATACCACGTAACGATCTTTAACCACCCAATTCAGAGAATCTAAAAAATCTACCCAAGATGATGCATCACTTTGAGACGGCCGTCGCCAAGTGCGACCTTCTGGTTTTGTCGCCAAACGGATGATGGGGACAAGATGAAGACGACGTAATTTATTAAAAATCTCCTGCCATTTATTTTTGTCGCGATCGTTTTCTTGGATTACTAAAGTGATATAACCCCAATCTCCGCCTGAAGAATTCACTAACTTGGCCGCCGCTTCTAAATCCTGATCTTCGGGTTGAGCCAAGTGAATACCGAATTTATTGTTAGGGAATTCTAAGGCTAAAATCGGTAATGGTTTTGTCGTAAACCAGAAGCAAATTAATAGAATTAAGGGTAAAATATATTTTTTCATCTTATAATTATACGAAGAAAAATATTTTTTATGAAAATCGTCACTCTTTCTCTCGGGCCTTTACAAACAAATTGTTATTTAGTCTACGATCCTTTATCAAACGAAGGGGTTGTTATTGATCCAGCTGACGAGGCCGAATTTATTGCGGAAAAAATCCAGACGCTCAAATTTAAACTAAAAGCCCTGATCGCCACCCACGGTCATTTTGATCACGTGTTGGCCGCCGGAGAATTGCAAATGATTTTCAACGTTCCCTTTCTTATCCACCGAAAAGATCTGTTTCTTTTAAAACAAATGAACCAGTCCGCCAGTCACTGGCTTGGTTATCCGATAAACAAACCTTTGCCGATTAACATTAAATTTCTTAAAGAAAACGAGGAAATTAAATTTGGTAATTTTAATTTAAAAGTCTTAGAAACCCCCGGCCACACGCCGGGCTCGATATGTTTTGTCAAAAAGCTGGTAGGTGGCGCGAGACGGGGAGCCCCAAAAAAGGCGGCGACGTCTAACGTGCCAGCCACGTTTGACGTGACGCAATGTAATGAGCATTATTTGGGGCTGGCGAGCAACAGAATCTACCAATTTTTTGATAGTTCTAATGTTCTTTTTTCCGGCGACACTCTTTTTAAGTCCGGCATCGGCCGTTATGATTTTTCTTATTCAAGCAAAGAAAAACTTGATCAATCATTACAAAAAATCTTTAAACTGCCAAAAGAAACAATAATCTATCCCGGCCACGGAAAAGAAACAAAGATCAAGGAAGAAAAATGCAACTCAATCGGTTAAAATTAGCCAAATAAATCATGAAGAAAAAACTTTCTCCGTTCCAACGCTATGGTCAATCCATTATAAACTTTAAAAAAAATAAAGAACCTAATCATGATCTACGAATTTATTTTCTTCCTCTCTTGGTGATAATTTTATTTCTTGTTCTAATTGTCCGTCTCTTCCAATTAACAATCGTTAAGGGCGCCTACTATCGTTATTTGGCGGAAAATAACCGCGTCCGCGAAATTGATATTGAGGCACCCCGGGGAAAAATATTGGATAGAAAAGGCTTTGTTCTCGCCTATTCAACCCAGATTAAATCGGGGTCAACCACCACCGATGAAAAAACAAAAAGAATTTATAACGATGGCGAGGTATTGGCTCATCTGCTTGGTTATCGCCAATTGGCTTCAGAAGACGACTTAAAAAATGACGTCTGTCCAATAAAACTAAAATTAAACGACAAAATCGGAAAAGACGGCGTGGAAAAAATCTACGATTGCCAATTGCGCGGCAAAAAAGGGAAAAGATTAATTGAAGTTGATGCCAAAGGAAAACAGATAAAAACAATTACCGTTCTTCCCCCAAGCGAAGGAGAAACTATTCGTTTAAGCCTTGATCTTGAACTACAAAAAAAAGCCTATGAGTTAATTAACTCCGATTTAATGAAAATTAAAGACAAAAAAGCGGCCATCATCGCCACCAAACCACAAACCGGTGAAATCTTAATTTTAGCTTCTTCTCCTTCTTTTAATCCGCAAGACTTTGAAGAGAATAACCAATCCGCCATTGAGAGTTATCTTACCGATAAAGACAAGCCGCTTTTTAATCGCGTCAGCAAGGGAACTTATCCTCCCGGCTCAACTATAAAACCAGTTATTGCGACTGCTGCTCTTGAAGAAAAAGCCATTGACGAACATTTCTCTGTTGAGGATACCGGCACAATAAAAGCCGGTCCCTTGTCTTTCGGCAACTGGTATTTTTTGCAATACGGAAAAACTGAGGGAAAAGTTAACGTAGTTAAAGGAATAAGGCGCTCAAACGACATTTTCTTTTATAAAACCGGCGAACGCTTGGGTGAGGAAAAAATAAAAATCTGGCTGGAAAAATTTGGTTTTGGTAAAAAAACCGGCATTAAACTTGATGAAGAAGAAGGTTTAATCCCATCTTCTTTCTGGAAACAGGAGATTTTCTCCGATCGTTGGTATTTAGGCGATACTTATAATCTATCTATTGGCCAAGGTTATGTTTTAGTCACCCCGCTCCAGCTTAACTTAGCTACAGCTGTTTTTGCTAACGAAGGTTATCTTTGTTCTCCTCAGCTTTTGAAATTGACCAACTCGTCACGGCCGTATCAAAACGGTCAATGTCGAAGGCTATCCATTTCCCAAAAAACCCTTGATTTAGTCAGGGAAGGAATGAAACAAGCCTGCTCTCCCGGTGGCACCGGCTGGCCATTATTTGATTTTTCAATAAAGACTGTCTTTGAAAAAGACAGTCTTTTAAAAAAAGAGCCCGAAGCGAGAAAAACCGCCGCGGTTTTAGAAGCTAGTCCATCTGGAACCGTAGCGGTTAAAATACAAACCGGTTGCAAAACCGGCACGGCCGAAACGTACGGCAAAACTAAACTTCCCCACGCCTGGTTTACAATCTTTGCCCCTTTTGACAATCCGGAAATTGTTTTAACCGTCTTAGTTGAAGAAGGAGGCCAAGGCTCTGACGTTGCCGCCCCAATTGCCAAAGAGATTTTAAAAAGTTATTTTGAGAGAAAAGAATAATTTCTGGTTATTTTCCAAAACTCTTTCATTAATTGCTTAGTAATCTTCCCTACCCGACCATTGCCCACAACCATCTCGTCAATTTTTACCACCGGCATTATTTCTTTGTTGGAAGCGGTAATAAAAGCTTCGGAAAACA
>CAYYYW010000019.1:0-20433 GCA_964476245.1 uncultured Gammaproteobacteria bacterium | reverse complement strand
ATTTGCGGATCTTTAAAAATTTTGTTAAGAATCATTTGGGCCTGATTGATTTTTTGTGTTGGCATATGATTAGATAATCTGCTTCCAATAGCCGTTTTTTAAAACTGATATAACCTTTCCCTCAAGTTTCATTTCATGGGTAGCCAATATAATATCATATTTGGGATTTTCGGGCTTTAGGTAAATATAGGGCGGTTTATCATCGGAAATAAATCGTTTTACAGTCACGTTATCTCCAATACGAACTAAGACGATGTTGCCCGAAACAAATTCTTTTTCAGATTTAACCAAAACTATATCGCCGTCTTCTATCCCCGCATTAATCATTGAATCGCCTGAAATTTTCAAAAGAAAGACTTTATCGGAAAATTGAGAGACATCAGTTGATATCTGTTTCCACTCGCCTGATATTTCAATTGCATCAATAGGAATACCCGCAGAAGAAATTCCTAAAAAAGGAGCCAGTGGCGGATTACCTAAGATTTCATAACCGACAGGAAGAATAGCAATACTTCGAGCAATTGAAGGATTACGTTTAATGATCTTTTGCCTCTCTAATTTATTAAGAAGATCAATAACCGATTGATTAGAAGAAACATTAAGTTTCTCTCTCATCTCTTCAAAGGTTGGAGGATAGCCTTCATTTTTTATATAATTGTAGATTATGAAAAGTAATTCTTTCTGCCTCTTGGTAATAGTCTTGCTCTTAATCATGCATATAGAATACCCGACTATTTATTCTGTGTCAATCGTAAAATTATATAGGCTTTAATGTTTTTTTAAACTCGGAATTAAATCTCTATTTCATTTACTTTCTCCCAACTTTCTTCATCCAGTACTATAATTTTATCATCTCCTACGATGTATAAATAATCATTAATATAAACCGCTCTTTTTGCGTTTGTTTGATTTATGGTTTTTATTAATCTTAATCCATCTCCTTCGTAGGAAAATATATAGGCCTTATTGCTTCCTGGCAGGAAAAATATTTTATGTCTATCATCAAGTAAAAAAGCATGGTGCGTATTCAAAATATCCGACCAATAATCATTGAGGATGTATTTATCTAGTTCGATTGGATTGTCTGAAGAACTCGTATCAAAAAGAGAAATCTTTACATATTGGTTTTCTTTCCCAACTCCAATTAAATAATGCTGCGTAACTGGATGAAGATAGGAAGAATACCCAGGAATCTTAAGTTCGCCTTTTAATTTCGGGTTTTCCTGATTTGATAAGTCTATTACAAAAAGCGGGTCTGTTTGCCTAAATGTCACCACATACCCTCTATCACCCACAAATCTTACTCCATATATTTGTTCAGTAATCCCTAAGTTTTTAATGAATCCCCGCATATCCAATTCCTTATCTAATACATATACATCATTGGCCGATTCCATAGAAATACTGCCAAAGTAGGGAAAAGTGGTTGTTCTTCTTTCGCCGATTGTTGTGGCTATTCTTAAATATTCTTGATACTCATCAAGCGAGAATTGATTTAGTACTTTACCAGGAACGGAACCTATCGCTTTAATTCTTAAATTATCTACACTAAGCTTCACTATTCCAGTTCTCTCTAAGTTTCTTCCGTATTCTTCAACGTATCGTCTCATCCTGTTTTGTAGTTCATTTTCCATTCTAATTCTGTCATCGCTTGACAACCAATTAATGTATTGGTTAATAATATTCTCTAGTTCTATTAACTTTGCTCTCTCGCTTATATCATAATTATTAATTTTGCGTAAATCATCTACTGTCTCTTGAGGAAAAATATCTCTGTTCTGTTGGGCAAAATCCAAAAAAAACGAAATCTGGTCGCTTTGATAACCATACGTAACATATAGTCCCTTTCTTGACATATAAATGATTGAAGACTGTGGAGAACCAACAAAGGAAATTTTATTTTCTATACGCCCGTTCTTAGGATCTATTATTACTGCGGAATAGATCACGCTTACTGGTGTATGTATTTTTGGTCTGTATATTTCATCACAAAATGTTTCAACATCAGTCTCTCCCTGTCTAAACGGTTTTAGTGGACAAGGATGAGAATAGTCAATGTTTGATACAGCCACAACATATAGTTTTTTATTAAATAATCTCGCTTGAGCTTTTCTGCTGTTATTTTCAAATTTTAACTCCCATTTTTTCTCGGGATTTTTTGTATCAGAGACATCGTATCCGTAAATTATACTGTCCGTAAGAATTATTAAATTATTTTTATACAACAATAAGTCTCCATTCTTGTCAACTGAAGAATCAACTCTAATTTCCGAAGGAGGAAACGCCTTTACTAATTTTGTTCCTCCTTGATAAAAAGATGTTCTGTCCTTAATGTCTGACTCTAGTCTGCCTCCAGGTTCCATCTGAGGCATTGGCCTAATATTGATCGGGGACGTGGAGACATACAATTCCTCCCCGTCTGTTTTAACAATGTCGGGTTCATCAACCCCGAACACCTGAATGTTTGTTTGAGAAACCTCTTCAGGAATTTCTTTTTTATCTTGTAGAACAACCTCGTCCGGAGCAGCTTCTGAAGTCTTTGATTGTGAATCTCTCAATGTTCCTGTTGCTATAGCACGTTGATCAGATATTACTTGTCCCTTTGCTATATAATCTTTAAATTCCTTTTCCGACTTAAAAGTCTCGAATTTCTCAAATTTAGGAATTATTGAAGGCGTTGGAACTTCCGATATTGGTGGTTTTACTCTAAAATACGGTTTATCCTTTGATTTTAACCTTACAAAAATACCAACAAACAAAATTACAACTGCCACTATAATAATAATTTTCTTATTTTCCATGTTCACAATTTATTCAATTATACCAAAAATAATCACTTGGCATAAATCCTCATTAAATTACTGCCAATTTTTTTGACTTTAATGATTTTGAATGAACCAATCTCTGACGTATTTTTCACATGAGGCCCGCCACAGAATTCTTTGGAATAATTACCAATAAAATAAACTTTTACCTGATCGCCGTATTTTTCTTTAAAAAAAGAGGCCGCGCCTATTTTAAACGCCTCATCTTTTGGCATAACTTTAAAATAAACAGGCAGATTTCCTTTTATTTTTTGATTAATAGTATCTTCAATTTTTTTTATTTCATCGTCTGTCGGTTTTTTTGAAAGTTGAAAGTCAAATCTTAATCTTTCGGCGGTAATATTTGAACCTTCCTGGCGAACTTCGTTCCCAAACATGTCTTTTAAAGCCTGATGAAGAAGATGGGTCGCTGTATGATATTTAATTGTCTGTTCTGACTGATTGGCCAAACCACCCTTAAACATACCTACTGATGTAGTGCGAGAAAGCTCTTGATGTTTTCGTTGTTCTTCATCAAACTGTTTTTTTTCTTTTTCTCCAATTGGCTTCCCCCATTGATGTAATAACTCCTGAGCTATCTCAAAAGGGAGGCCATAACTCTGATGAAGATAGAATAATAGTTTACCTGTTATCAGTTGAGTTTGTAATAATTTTGTTGCCTTATCAATCGTTCTTAAAAAATCATCAATTTCTTTGGTAATGGTAGAAATTATGGTGTGCGAATTATTTATTTCAAGATAAGTCCCTGAATAAATTTCAACTATTTTTTGACAAATTGCCGGCGTTGACTTTAATGGAACAATATTCAACTGCATCATTTTAACAACTGATCTTCTTATCAATCTTCTTAAAACATATCCTTGTAATTTATTATTCGGCTGAATTCCCTCTTTTATCATAAACAGTGCTCCTTTTAGATGGTCAGCTATTACTTGTATAAAAGAATCAAGTTCTTCTTTTTTAGAGTCGTTATCTAAGAATCTTTTAATCACTTCAACTACTGGTAAAAATACATCACTTTTAAACACATGTGGATCATTATTTAATGCCGCCAAAATTCTTTCTAACCCTCCCCCAAAATCAACATTTTTTTGCGGTAACTCTTCTAATTGTCCGTTTTCTTTCTTTTTATATTGAATAAAAACCGAATTGCCTATTTCTAAAAACCGTCCACAGTCGCAATTTGGATGGCAAACCTTACCAAAACTTGGATTATGTGATGTCCCGAAGTCATAAAACATTTCAGAATCGGGCCCACCAATTTCACCTGGAGGCATCTTGTCTGGAGTACCAGATCTTGACCACCAGTTTTTTTCTGCTCCATAATAAAAAATCCGCTCTTTGGAAATACCCAATTTTTTCCAAATTGCCGCTGATTCTTCATCACGAGGAACTTCTTTCGTTCCGGCAAAAACAGTTACAAATAATTTCTTTTTTGGAAGACCAAGGACTCCGGTAAAAAACTCTAAACACCATTCAAGCTGTTCTTCTTTAAAATAATCACCCAACGACCAATTTCCCACCATTTCAAAAAAGGTAGTATGACGATTGTCGCCAACGTACTCAATGTCTTGACTGCGAAAACATGGTTGGATGTTGTATAATCTCTTACCCAAAGGATGCGGTTCGCCCATCAAATACGGAATCAACGGTTGCATCCCTGAACTAGTAAAAAGAGTCGTCGGATCATCTTTTGGTACCAGAGAAATTGGTAAAACTTCCTTATGATTTTTTTTCCGCCAAAAATCGGCAAATAATTTTCGTAGCCTGTCTGCCGACCTTGTCTGCCGACAGGCAGGCAGGCAAGATTTGAAATGAGTTAAAGACATAATGTAAAATTATATCATGTTAATCAAAACCTCTGACCTTAAAACTATAAAACCATTTCTTAAACAATTAAGTCTTCCCAAACCTCGTTCTTATAAGGGTCAAAATGGCAAACTTTTAATTATCGGCGGCTCTTCCTTATTTCATGCCGCCTCTATTTGGTCGGCCGCCATTGCTTCCCGAATCGTTGATATTGTTCACTACGCTTCAACAAAAGAAAACGAACAAGTTTTTATCAACCTTAAGTCTAAGTTCGTTGACGGTATTGTGGTTAAACAAAAAGATTTGGAGCAATATGTAAAAGAAGACGACTGTATTCTTGCTGGGCCAGGAATGGTGAGGGGAGAAGTAAGTCCAAAGTTATTAGAAATCTTAAAGATTAAACATGAGCCAAGTTATACTTACTATTTAATTAAATATTTGATAGAAAATTTTCCAAAGAAAAAATTTGTCTTTGATGCCGGAGCTTTGCAGATGATGGAAAAGAGCTGGTTGTTAAAACTCAAAGAAAAACCAATTTTAACACCTCATCAGGTCGAGTTTCAAACACTTTTTAATATTGACATTAAGAATTTAAACATGCTACATAAGAAAAACATCGTCAAACAAGTAGCCAAAAAATACCACGCTATTATTCTTGTTAAGGCGGTAAACGATATTATTTCTGATGGCCAAGAAGTTTTTGAAATTAAAGGTGGCAACGCCGGCTTAACCAAAGGCGGAACAGGAGATATCCTTGCCGGACTTATTTCTGCTTTAAATGCAAAAAACAGTCAATTGGTTTCGGCCATAACTGCTTCCTTTCTCCTCAAAAAATCAGCCGAGGAATTATTTGAAAAATCAAGCTTTTGGTATAACGCCAGTGATTTAGTTTATCAGATCCCCAAGACGATGAAAATAATTTTTAACTCTTGATTGACTTTCATTATTAATTCTATTAACATGGGAGATATGAAAAAAGAAACAATGACCGCTATAATTTTGGGAGTTTCCTTCGGTATTGTTATTGCTTTGTTTCTAACTTTCACCGCCAAAGAGAAAATTATTAAGCAAAAAAAGATAATTGCCCCCAAAACAACACCAACTCTGCCTCCTCCTCAACCAAAAATCCAAACATTAGAGATTCTTCAACCGATAAATGGTTCCCTTGTCAGTAAAAATAGCATCCTAATTAAGGGTAAATCGGAAAAAAATTCTTTAATTATTGTTCAATCTTCCACTGCCGAAAAAGCCATAAAGGCGGCCGACATTAACTTTTCTACCGAATTCCCTCTCTCTTTAGGTGAAAATTTGATTAAAATTACGAGCTACAAAGATAAAAATATTGATGAAAAAGCTTTAAAAATTTATTATTTAAGAGAATAAAAATGAAGAATAGAATCTTGATGACCACAATTAGTTTTCTGTTTATTGGATTAGTGATTATACCCATTCAAAACTTATTTTTTGTCATCGCTCAAACAAACAATCCCGTTTCTTCTTCGTCAAGTACGGTTATTGATGAAAGTGTAAAAGCTCTTAAAGACAAAATCGCCACTAAAGTAGCCGAACTGCAAAAACAAAATAAAAAAGTTATCAGCGGTTTAATCAATAAAAAAGAAGGGGGAAGTCTCGAACTAAAATCAGATGAGAATTTATATAACGTTGTGACAGACGAAACTCTAACAAAAACATATTCAATTATTAATAATTCTCAAAAAGAAATCAAGTTTGAAGATTTGATAAAAAATGATTTTATTATTGTCGCTGGCACTCCGGTTGAAAATTCTGTAAACGCCAATTATATTTATAAAGATCAGCAATACATTGTTGGTTCAGGAAAAATTACTGAAGTTAATAAGATTGACTATTCGATTAAAGTAATAACCGCGGAAAAAGATGAATATATTTTAGATTTTGAATTAACCTCTAAACAATTAATTTTGGACATTAAAACCCTAAACATAAATAAGGCTGGATTTAGCAAAATTAAAGAAGGCGACAGCATTCATTTCGTTTTTAAAAAACCAGCCGAGGAAAAATTCACCCGCGCCCCTGCCCTACGCACCCTGATTATCCCCCAGGAATATTTTACAAACCCAGCTACCCCCAAGCCCTAAAGAACAAAACTCCTCGAAGTAACAAAGTGAAGAAATTATTCTGAAACTGATGGAGTAGGACTGGCCTTAAACAAACTTTCTCGACAACTGGCTGTGTTTTCTGTCCCTTTTACAAAATATTCTGCTCTTCCAAAATAACAATTTTTTTTAATGATTCCCTCTGGTTCTTTAAACTCAACTTCAGGAGGCGAAATAAAAGTTAACTGTTCGTTATTTTTCAGCTGTAGAACATAACTCATTACCCTATTCCAAATGGGGGCCGCGCCCGTAATACCGGAAGTAAGATAAGGATGCATGGGTGAACTGTCATTGTTTCCCACCCAAACAGCGGTTAAAAACTGAGGCGTATAACCTAAGGTCCAGTTATCTTTTTTATCATTGGTTGTTCCTGTTTTAACTGCGACTTTAAATCCCGGTATCTCTAAAAACGAACTTACGCCAAAGGAAAATCGTCTGGCAAAATTATCAGATAAAATGTCAGAAATGATAAAGGCGATTTCTTTACTAATTACTTTGTTTTGTTCAGCTTTGTTAAGTTGAAAAATTAAATTATTGCGGTAGTCGGATATTTTTAATATCGGATTAAGATCAACTTTGTCGCCTTGATTGGCTAAGGTGCCAAAAGCAACCGCCATATCAATCATTTTTACCTCTCCTCCTCCCAAGGTTAAAGACAACCCATATCTTTCCGGCTGTGTCCAGGTAGTAATACCCATTTTTTGAGCGTGTTTAATAAAATTATCAACCCCCAAGGTATAAAGAGTCTTAACGGCCGGAACATTATAAGAATTGGCCAAAACATAGCGAAGAGGCAGTTTTCCATGAAAACTATTATCATAATTTATCGGACGATAAGGTTGCGATCCTAAAATATTAAAAACTACTGGTGAATCATCAATTATTGTCGCGGCCGTATAACCGTTTTCTAGAGCAAGAGAGTACATTAAAGGTTTGATGGCTGATCCGGGTTGCCGTAACGCTGTTGTTACGTTAAAAGCACCGGAAGGAAGAGCAAAATAGTTTTTTGAGCCCACCATGGCTAAAATTTCTCCGCTAAAAGGAGCCGTAACTAAAACAGCGCCATTGGTGACATTAAGGTTTTTTATTTTTTCTAATTCTTCTTTTAATATCTGCTCTGTTTTTGCCTGAAGATCTAAATCAAGCGAGGTGATTATCCGTAATCCACCGTTCTCAACCTGCCACATTCCATATTTTTGCTCTAAAATAGATTTAATATAAAAAACAAAGTGGGGCGCTTTAATTGGTTGTTGAGGTGGTCGAATTGTCAAAGGAGCTTTTGTTTCCTGCTGGTATTGTTCAGAAGAAACATATTTTTGTTCGTACATATTTTTGAATACTTCATTGCGTCTCTGCCTGGCTAACTCAGGATTAACATAAGGAGAATAAAGACTAGGCGCTTGGGGAAGTCCGGCTAAAAAAGCCGCTTCATTTAGAGTTAGCTCCTTAGCCTGTTTGTCAAAATAATTTTGAGCCGCTTCTTCAATCCCATAGGCAGACCCACCATAGGGAACCTGGTTTAGATACATCTCTAAAATCTTGTCCTTGGTAAAAATCCTCTCAGTCCATAAAGCTAGGATTATTTCTTTTATTTTGCGCTGAATTGTTCGCTCAGGAGTTAAAAGAGCTGATTTTACCAACTGTTGAGTAATGGTTGAGCCTCCTTGAAGCGTTTTTGTTAACCACATATCTTTTACGGCGCGGAGTATTCCTCCATAAAAAGAGACTCCGTTATGTTTATAAAAATCTTTGTCTTCTATCGCCAGTGTCGCTTCCAAAACATAATCGGGCAATTCTTTAAGTTTTATCGGCGTTCTATTTTGTTCACGATAAATTTCAAACAATAGCTTACCGTTCCTGTCAAATAATTTACTGGAAACTGGATAATTAACTATTCCAATCAGATGAGGATCGGGCAAGGAACGAATGGATTGATAACCTTGGTACACTAAAATTATCAAAATACTCAATATCACTCCCAAAACAAAATATTTTACTTTCAAGAGCAAAAATTGTGGGAAAGAAGGCCTGGTCAACTTAATCTGAGGTGTTTGAATTTTTGGGAGAAATATTTTTGGTAATGTTATGGGCCGAAGCGTTATAAATAATCTTGAACGTAGGCGATCTGTCCCGCTTAAAAAAGACAACTTAATTCTTCTTAAAAACTGCGATGTGGATTTTAGACTGTTGTAATAACCAGATAATAAATTACTAAAGTATTTAAATAGTTTTCTAAAAACACTAAGAAAGATCTTTAAGAACCATCTTGCTTTGTCACCAATAAAGATTAAAAAAAGGACAATATAAAAAATAGCCTGTGAAAAAGGCCTAACAAAGAAGACTAAATAGTGTTTTTCTTTTTGTGATTTGGGCATCGATTGTGCCTGGATTTTACCATATTTTATAGGATGTTTCAATCACAATTTTGTTAATTTTGCCCTTACTACCAATCTTTCTTTATAAGTACCCGGCGGGACACAGGTAATCAAAGTTAAATAAGCATTGTCATATCGCTGATCAAGAACTGAAATTTCGTCAGGCTTGATGATAAACATCTCATAAACTTCATATTCGTAAGTCGCCCCATCAGCTTCTACATAAATTTTATCACCTTCATCCAAAGAGTGAAGATAGGTAAAAATTGTTTTGTAATCATTGACGTTGTAATATTGAGGTATAGTCGAATGACCAAAAATAGTCACATTGCCATATTCCCCCGGAAGAGATTTAGCTAAATAATGGACTAAATTTTTTGATAAATCTTCGCCATCGACAATAACCTTAGCGTCCTTTATATTAAGTTTAGGAAGAGATAAAGTATATTCTTTGATTCTTAGCTTATCGTTTTTTATCCGAGGTTTTGAAGGAAACCAAACTCCAACATTACTATAATCGGACAAGTTGGAAGAAAGAATATTGTAAGTTCCTAAAATAGAATTAGCCGCCTCCAGCGAAGAAACTACTTCCGAATGGGGCACGGGACTAAAAATTCTGTTTTTAATAAAGAAATAGGAATAAATTTCAAAAGAAATAACTGGATAAAAAGACCAAAATAAAAAAAATGAGCCAACAATCATTGAGCTATAAGAAATAAAATTAATTAGTCTTTTTTGTGGTTTAACTTTTTCTTTGGTATAGGAATAAAGAGCCATGTTAAAAATTTTAAATTTTAAATTACAAAGATTTTATGACTAAATCTATGTTTTTTTCAAAAAAGGGCAGTCTGGATTTTAAAAAGGGAAGATTTGTTTTTATTTTTACTTCATACCCCTTGGCCTTAAATTTTTCTTTAACTCGTTTCTCTAGTTCATTTAAACTTTTACCCATCAACTCATTCATTAGTTGTTTTTTGTCTATTTTAACAATCGTTTTGGCAGAGATGTCTGTCGTTAAGACTACTTTCTGGTCTTTCTCTTCCGCTTTCTTCAGACTATAATTAATATTGTCTTGAGATAATACGTAATTTGGGTCAATTAAACTGCTTAAAGAATTTAATATCACTTGCTTCATGTTGTTTTTATTAAAAGTATAAAAAGTTACCTTACTCTTAATATTCAAAGAAAAATTTTTTGTTTCTTCTCCCAACTCTTTAGAATAATTTTCACCAACCGTTTCTGTTTTGGTCAGTTTTTCTATTATTTGATCATCTTTTAGTTTATTTTTAACAATGGAATTTCCTGCTTTTTTAATCTTCTCCGTAAGCAAATCTTTTAGTTTTTTCATATCTTCTTTCGAAACTGTTTGTAGCTCTTGCTTATTTCCACCGCTAAAAGAAGCGTTTGGCAAAGCAAAAAACAAATTTAAAGCAAAATCATCGATCTTTAATTTTTCGTTTTTATCAATGTTGCCTAAAGGACCGATCTCGTCAGCGGTAACCTTAGCTTTGGTTTTACCTGTTACCGTTAATAAATTACCATCGCTCGTTAAGCTTTGAGATGCAGAAGCCACTTTGACGTCAACGTCTAAAAAAAATTTAATTCCGTTGGAAGCAGTCAACGCCGTATCTTTTTTAAACTCCTTTTCTGCTAGGCCTGAATTATAAATCGTTACCTCACCTCTTGCTTTCTCGCCAATAGTTTTCTTCCCTGTTGTATTTAAAGAATCTTCTTCTTCAACAATCTCGCTAATTTTTTTTATCAGCAATTCACTCTTTTGGGAAGAGACTTTGAAAGATCCAACAATGTTTAACTCTTTTTCTATTTTCTTTCCTTGAAAATAAACAACCAAAGAAGCCTTGTGCAAATAAAATAACACGCTAAAAATTGAGGCCAAAATTAAAACCAAGCCGATTAAGACTAAAAAAGACGTTTGAGGTCTTGATCTAAATTTAATAAAAAACTCCGGCAACTTGAAGGTAGCGGGTAAAACAAAATTCGGGCCAACTATCTTATCTTCTGTGAATTGATCTTTTACTGCTTCTCTTATGTCTTTCCCTATCATAAAACCAAGCACATCCTTCTCTTCCTGTTTTTTTTTCTCAATAATATTTGGTTTTCCTTCTTTAAAGACCTGTTGAGAAAAACTAAAAAGCAATGCTTCTTTCAACTCTTCATAATTCAAAACCTCTACTCTTGGAATTTGAATAAATAAATCTTCTTTCCAGAGATGATTAATAATTTTATTTGATTCATCTTCCAATTCGCCCGAATTAAAAATAATAATACGCGAGGGCAAAATAATTTCTCCCTTTGTTTTGTTAAATATCGTTTCTAAATCAATAATTAAATCTTCAGTTTTGGCGATTGAGTCGCAAAAAATTAGTGCTCCGCCCTTATACATAAACAGAGACACTGACGATTTATCCAATTCGACTATAACCGAAGTAAGAGGTGCTTCTTCTTTTTGATTAAGATAAAGACTTAAAGCTTCATGATGTTCTATAAACCCAAGAGGTTTTAATTCAAGCTTTTTAGCCAAATTTTTAATTTTGTCTAAATAGGGCTTTTTAATCTCTTTGCTCTTTTGATCGACCAAGTGAGAATATAGAAAAAATATCACTTTCTCCACTCTTGTCTTGTTTGTGTTCTCTAATTCGTATAAAATCTCGTCAACATCTTCAATAATTTGTTCCCAAGAATTTGAATAAACAAATTTTTTCTCGTCGATTTTTTTTATTTTTTTTTGGTCTTGATCAATCTCTAACAACATCCCCAAGCCCTCTTCCTCTTTTAAAATTAAGCCAAAATAGTGCTCTTTTTTCCCTGTTGTAGTTTTATGAAATAAATTAAATAAAAAATTTTTCATTTTATTCTATTTCGTATTTTTTATAAACTTGTTCTATCCCTTTCTGGGCCGTTTCTAATGCTTCTTTATAAGAAACGCCGTTTATGGTAGCGTTAATAGCATTTTCTAAGTATTTAATAATTTCGTCATTTAGACCATTGTCTGAAGTTCGGCAAACCAACGGTAAACTTTTCATGTATTTAGCTTGTTGAATAACTGGACCTATATACTCATTTTGCACCAACATTGAAGCTAAATCAACTCGGGAATACGGTTCTCCGAAAGGCCTTGTTTTAGCAATTTCGCCATACCACTTAGTTAGATTGTCTTTCTCTGCTACAAACCGCAAAAACTTCCAACCTTCTAATTGATTTTTACTAAACTTTGACACCCCCTCAACCCAATAATTGGCTAAAGAAATTTGAGTCCCGCCCTCATGCACTATTGGTAAGGTGGTTACTTTAAAATTAATATCTGGGTTATTTTGTTTTATCACTAATATTTCCCATGAGGGAATAATAATCATGGCCACTTTTTCTTGAATGAAAGCCGCAATTGAATTAGGCATGTTCTCATCCCAGAGATTATTCGGTGGTTCCGCAAACTTCCGATAAGCCTCTAATGCTCCAATTGCCTCGGGGGAAGTTAAATTTTTAAGATCGGCGCCATTTTGAAGAAGCATCACCCCGAAAATATCAGAAAAATGCTCTATGTTAGAGGCCGTTCCTAAAGCAATTCCAGCCGTGATGATTTTCCCGCTTTGATCTTTAACCGATAGTTTGGTCGCGTAATTAGCAATGTCTTCCCACGTTTTTGGAGGAATTTCCAATCCCCCTCTTTTAAGCAAATTGTCATTGTAAACCAAGACTAAACCATCAATCTCCCAAGGCAACCCGTAGTAAAAATTACCCGCTTTTAGATCATTTTTTGCCACGGGATAAAAAGTCTTTTCAAACTCTTGGTCGCTCATTATGTTTTTGGGTAAGGGAGCAAGCACTTCCTTAAGAGAAGGAAGCCAGGTATTGTGAAAACGGAAAATATCCGGACCCTTACCGGCTTCGCCTCTCTTTAAAAGTTTTTGGCGATAATCCTGTGGATCCATTTTAATATAGTTGATGTCAATCTTAGGATTTTTTCTTTTATAATCGGCAATTAAAGGAGCAAGAACTTCTTTTTCTTCCCATAAAGCCCAATAGGTTAATGAAATATTTTTGGGTTTATTTCCCGATCCGCTCAAAAATTTTATGATTAAAATTAAAACGATAACAAAGAAAACGACTCCTAAACCAATAAAAAGATATTTGTTTTTGTTCTCTTCATAAATTGACGGTGGTTCTTCTCCTGGAGGAATTGAATCAACTATTGTTTCTTCCGGAATTTGCTCGGGAGTAATTTCTTCCGGAGTTTCCTCAGGCGTAATTACTTCTTGGCCCTCTGTTGATGGCGGAAAATCAGTTTGATTTACATCATCAACCGGGACTGTCTCAAAAATTGGATTTTCCTCAATTGCTTTATCATCGTCCATCATAATATAATATTAACATAATTAATCCAATGAAGAAAAAGAAAGGATTATTTTTTTTAGCAAAAACACTCTTTTTTGCCTTTGTTTTTTACTTATTCTTTGTTGCTTGCTTAGTGTTATATATCCGCCAACAAGATCACAAATTAAAAAACAAAATTTATCCCAATGTTTATCTTGACAATATCAATTTTGGCGGTAAAACAATCACCGACGTTGAAAATTATTTCCAAGAAAAAAGCGAAAAATTTAAAAACACTCAGATATTCTTTATCTACCAAAAAGAAGAGATCGCCACTTTCTCGGGTAAATTGATTAATTTAGCTTTTGATGGAAAAACTGCGGCTAGTCACGCCTTTTCTATCGGAAGATCATCAGCAACCAGCGCTAGAATTTATCAACAGATAAAAACTATTTTAAACTTAGAACGCTATGATTTTCCTGTTAACCTCACTCATGAACTAAAACCGATCGAAGACCACATAAACTATCTGGAAGATAAATACAATCAACCGGCTGAAAATGCCCTCTTTACTTTAAGCGATAACAAAGTAACTGCTTTTAAAATAGAAAAGTATGGATTAAAAATTAAAAAAGAACAAGCATTAAATGATTTTGTGGCCGGATTAAACAATTTGGTCAAAGATCAGAAAACAAGCATGACTATTAATGTGGTTTCCGAAATTATTAAACCAGAAGTTATTTTATCTACAGTTAATAATCTTGGGATTGTTGAAAAAATTGGCGAAGGAAAATCTGATTACAGCGGCTCGATCCCCGAAAGAATTCATAATCTTATTTTAGCCTCATTAAAATTCCATGGAGTACTAATTCCTAAAGATGAGGTTTTTTCTTTTAACAAAACAGTCGGTGATATTTCAAGCTCAACCGGCTATAAACCAGCGTACATTATAAAAAGCGGCCGAACGGTTTTAGGCGATGGCGGCGGTGTCTGTCAAGTGTCAACCACTCTTTTTCGGGCCGCTCTAAACGCAGGTTTGCCAATTATAGAAAGAGTAGCTCATGCTTATCGCGTTCATTATTATGAAAACGATGGCAAGCCCGGTTTTGATGCCACGGTTTTTGCTCCCTCGGCTGACTTAAAATTTAAAAACGATACTTCTGCTTATGTTCTTGTTCAAACAAAAATTGATAAGGCTAACAATATGTTGACGTTTATGTTATATGGAAAAAAAGATGACCGTAAAATCCAGATATCTGATGTTAAAGTCTGGGATGTTACTTCACCTCCAGACCCAGTTTACCAGGATGATCCTACCCTAAAAAAAGGAGTGACAAAACAAATAGATTGGGCTGCTTGGGGAGCTAAAGCTATTTTTCATTATAAAGTGGAAAAGGATGGAGAAATTATTGCCGATCAGGATTTTTTTTCCAACTTCCGCCCCTGGCAAGCTGTTTATCTTGTCGGCACGGCGGATTAATCATACCACTCTTCTTTAAGCCTCATTCTTCCATCCTCTATTAAAAGATATTGGGCTAGCCCACCAAGAATAATTCCAGAATTAGCAAATTGATTCTTTTCGTCAATCTCGGCATAATGATTATGTCCGCAAATAAATATTTGATTTTGCCTAAGAAGTGGCTTCAATTTCTTCTTTGTTGATCTATTACGCCTAGAGAACATTAATTTCAAATAAGTTTTTCCAAATTTTTTAACCATTAAGTCGTCTATGTCTCTAAGTTTCTTCATGATAGCCTCTGGAGGTTTTTCGAAATTAAGAAGACCATCCAAAGACGGTCGAATTTGATCTCCATGTTCAAAGATGAATACTTTATTGTTTAATTTTAGTTCGTGTCTTGTTGTTTGAATATTGGAAAAAATTTCTGCCCCTCCGTTGGAAAATTTTTTTTTGTCATGATTGCCATAAATATAAATTGTTTTTTTTGATTTAAGAAGAGGAAACAGATGTCTCCAGGGAGAATTAATAAATTGATTGAAAGTTATTACGTAACCGTCCCAAAAATCACCATTGATAATAATTTGATCTGCTTGCCCTAAATTCTTTTCCAACCACTTAAATTTTTTTTCTTCAAACGGCAATCTTAAATGAGAATCAGAAAAAACCAAAATTTTCATAGGTGTATTATAACTCTTACAAAATAAGAAAATTAGAACGTGTTAATACAATACTAAACTTTAATGATTTGAATCATTATAGATTAAGTATATAAAAATATATCATGGCTTATCTCGCAACAAACATTGGAAAGAATTGATTATAACATTCCTATACTTAAACAAAAAGTCGTTATTGAAAACTCCTTGCAAAATAGAAAAGTTCTTATATAATATACATCAACTTATGAAACAGGTATTATCTATAACCAGTTTGTCTTCCAGGAGACTCTTTGGGGAGGATAGTATTGTTATGGACTAAAACCAAAGAGAATAATATTATCAACCCCCGACGAAAGCCGGGGGATTTTTTTATGGGTTAAAAATTGAATTTAAAAATAAATATGAAAAAACTTTGGCAAAAAAATTGTCAGCTAAACAAATTGGCAGAAGAATATTGCTCAGGAGAAAATGTAATTTACGACAACAAACTAATTAAATATGACGTTTTGGGATCAATCGCCCAAGCAGCAATGCTTTCAAAAATTGGGATAATCACCCATGAAGAGTTTCTTAAACTAAAAAAATGCTTGGTTAAAATTATTTTCCTTACCGATAGGGGCGATTTTACCGTCGACTTTGGCGATGAAGATGTTCATACAAAAGTTGAAAATTATTTAACAACAAAGCTTGGCGATTTAGGTAAAAAAATTCATACCGGTCGAAGTAGAAACGACCAAGTTCTGGTTGATCTGAAATTGTACACAAAAGAAAAAATATTTTCTGTGGTTTTTTTATGCCTCGAGTTGATTGAGGTATTTATTTCATTTGCAAAAAAATACGAATTTATCCCTATGCCTGGCTATACTCATATGCAAAAGGCAATGCCCTCTACTATTGGTTTATGGACCAGTAGTTTTGCCGAAAGTTTATTAGACGATCTACAACTTCTAAAAACGGTTTATAAACTTAACAATCAATCGCCTCTGGGATCTGGGGCCGCCTATGGCGTTCCACTTCCTATTGACCGAAATCTTACAGCTAAACTGCTCGGATTTTCCAAGGTACAAAACAATTCACTTTATTGTCAAGCATCAAGACCAAAAATTCAGCTGGCAATTATGCATGTTTTGACGCAAGTTATGTTAAGTTTAAGTCGATTTGCTCAAGATATTCTACTTTTTACAACCAGCGAATTCAATTTTTTTACTATTGCGCCCGAACTATGCACCGGCTCAAGCATCATGCCCCAAAAGAAAAATGTGGATATTATGGAGTTCGTCAGAGCTAAAACTCATACAGTAATTGGCTACGAACAAATCGTCGTATCAATTGCTGCCGGATTGCCTTCCGGCTACCATGCTGATTTTGGAGAAACCAAAAAGCCATTTATAGACGCATTTGAAAATGTCCTGAAAACCATTGAGATTATTACTTTAACTATTAAATCACTAGTACCAAACAAAAAAATCTTACAAAACGCTTGTACCCCTGAACTTTTTGCAACTCATGCTACCTGTCTTTTAGTCAAAAATGGGGCACCATTTAGAACAGCCTATCAGAAAATAGCTACGTCTTTGGATACTTTACCCAAATTTAATACAGTTATGGTTTTAAAAAAGACAAATCATCTTGGTGGCCCAGGGAATCTTAGACTGCCAAAATTAAAAATTGAAATAAAAAAGGAGTTAATGTGGTGGAAAAAACAACAAGCATTATTTAACAATTCACTTAACAACCTAAAGGAGTAAGAAATAATGAAAACAAAAACATCATATATTAAAGTAGCTTCTTATGAAGCAAAGATAGGAGAAGTTAAGAAAATACTTCTCCTCTATTCTGGCGGGCTTGATACGTCGGTAATGCTTAAGTGGATCCAAGATCAATATAACGCTCAAACGATTGCTTTAACTTTAGACATTGGTCAACAACGTGACGATTTGGAGGAAATAAAGAAAAAAGCTCTAAAATTAGGAGCAATAAAAGCAATTGCCTTAGATGTAAAAGAGGAATTTGCCAACAAATATTTAGCTAAAGGAATCAAGGCCAACGCGTCTTATCAAGGAGATTATCATTTATCAACGCCTATGGGCCGGGCAATTCTTGGAAAAAAAGCGGTTGAGGTTGCTAAAAAAGAAGGGACAGATTGTATCGCTCATGGCTGTACGGGAAAAGGCAACGATCAAGTACGCATTGAAGGATATATTCTTGTCCATGATCCAAAAATGAAGATTATTGCCCCTGTACGAGAATGGGCCATGGACCGAAATGAAGAAATTAAGTATGCACAAAAGCATAGCATACCGGTTCCGTCGTCTATCGATTTTCCCTACAGTGTTGACGATAACATGTGGGGAATGACCTGGGAGGGAGGCGAAATTGAAAAACCAAACTTGATTGCACCAGTTGAAAAATTTCTAACGACCTATACCTTAGCAAAAAATGCGCCGGATAAAGAAGAATTTGTTATCTTAACTTTTGAAAAGGGAATACCAATCGCACTTAATAGCAAAAAAATGACCTTGGCTAAACTGATCATAAAATTAAATAAGATTGCCGGTAAACATGGAGTGGGCGTTGTCCATTTATTTGAAGATCGATTAGTTGGAGTAAAAAATGGCGGTGTTTATGAATTACCAGCGGCCCATGTTATCATCAAAGCCCATAAGCATTTGGAGAGATACGTCTGTACACGACAACTTAATGAATTGAAAGAAACTATGGATATTAAGTGGGCATATCTTTGTTATGGCGCGCTTTGGTACGACCCAATTATGGAGGCAATAAACGCATTCAACGATAAAGTCAATGAAAAGGTAACTGGTGAAGTTGTGGTTAAGTTGTATAAAGGCAGTGCTAAGGCTGTTGCCACGAAATCACCATACGGCCTTGATCATATCTCTTTTACCAATCTAGGTGGTTACCCATTCAACGTCAACGCCAGCACCGGATTTGTCGAGATTTATACATTACAGATGAAGTTGGCCAATCAGATAAAAAAGAAGTTTTAAAATAAAAAACTAGAAGGTATCGATACAATACTGAACTTTAATGATTTGAATCATTGTGGATTAAGTATATAAAAATATATCATAATTTATTCTTTAACGAATCTGAAGAATCAATTATAATATTCCTATGCTTAAGCAAAAGGTTATTGACATCCTTACAAAAAAATTAGGCATTGATAAATTTGTCTTGCTTACTCCAAAAAATTCTTCATTTGGCGACTGTGCCATTCATATAAATCAACTCAAAGACAAAAAAATAAAAATTCAGGATTTTGTTAAGCAGCTAAAAAAAGAAGAGATCTTTGAAAAAGTCGAAGAAAAATCAGGTTTTATTAATTTTTTTATCAGCAAAAAGACGCTTGTCAAAGAAATAGAGAAAATCATTGAACAAAAAGACAATTACGGAAAGTCAAATATTAACGCCGGCAAAAAAGTTATGGTGGAATTTGCCCATCCTAATACCCACAAATTATTCCACATTGGGCATTTAAGAAATATCTCATCCGGTGAATCCCTCTGCCGGATACTTGAAGCAGCCGGTAATGCCGTAATCCGAACTAACTATCAAGGAGATGTTGGTCTTCATATTGCTAAATGCCTTTGGCAAGTTAAAAAGGAAAAGGGGTTAAAATTCAAAACTTTAGCTGACAAAATAAAATTTTTAGGAAAGATGTATGCAAAAGGCAACAAAGCCTACGAGACGGATGAAAAAGCTAAGAAAGAAATTATTGAAGTGAACAAAATGATATATAAACAAGGTGGTGGAATTATACCGTTATGGAAAGAGACACGACAATGGAGTTTGGACTATTTCGCTGAAATTTACCAACGAGTATATACCAAATTTGACCGTTTATATTTTGAAAGCGAATTGCCCAAACGAAGTATGGAAATAGTTGAAGAATGTCTCAAAAAAGGTATCTTGAAAAAAAGCGAAGGAGCCATAGTTTTTAAAGGAAAATCATATAGCTTAGACACTCGAGTTTTTGTTAATGCCCTGGGCATACCCACCTACGAAGGAAAAGAATTAGCCCTAGCTGAAAGAGAATTTTGCGAATTTGGAATAATTGACAAATGTATTCACGTTGTTGGGCCAGAACAATCAAGTTTTTTTAAGGTAACATTTAAAGTTGAAGAGCTTTTAGATCCAAAAAAATACAAGAATAAACAATTGCATCTTGTTGGCGGTTGGGTACGCTTAAAACATGGCAAAATGTCATCCCGCTCCGGCGTTGTTGTTGAAGGTCCCTGGCTTTTAGACGAAGCAAAAAGAAAAATCATAAAAAAATATCAATGTGAAGAAAAAATTGCCGAAACCCTGGCGGTGGCATCAGTTAAATATTCATTTTTAAAGAACAATATAAGCGCCGATATTGTTTTTAATTTTGATGAGTCAGTCTCGATAGAAGGAAACTCCGGTCCGTATCTTTTATATACTTATGTCCGTACCCAAAGCGTCCTAAAAAAAGCTAAAAATTATCTTAACAAAAATCGTTTGCTAGATAATTTAAATAATCTAGAAAAAGAAGAGAAAGAGTTATTAAGATCATTAAACCAATTTTCTGAAATCGTGGAAGAAGCCGCCAAAAATTTATCACCCAATCTTATCGCTAATTACCTTTTTAATTTGGCCCAAAAATATAATCTTTTCTATCAAAAATGCAGAATTTTGGAGGCAGAAGAAGATTTAAAAAATTTCCGTTTATCATTAACAAAAGCCACGGGGCAGATTATAAAGAATGGTTTGTATTTGCTGGTAATCAAAACGGTCGAAAAAATGTGATTTTCCTCAAGTTTGTTCATCCACCGATCAATCTCACAACTTAATTAA
>CAYYYW010000018.1:5263-20960 GCA_964476245.1 uncultured Gammaproteobacteria bacterium | reverse complement strand
GTTCAAGACAGGCGTCGTTTATAGTTTGGATTTTTGATTTTAAATCGCCGACTTTTACTAATGCTTTTCGAGGGACCTGGTTGTGGGCTAGGGTTATTGGTATGTCTTTGGCGTTAAATTTTTTCACGATAATTAGATTATAGGAGAAAATTATTAAAATGAACAACTTAATGATTTTGTATAATATTATTTCATGAAGGAATACCAACAAATATTAGTCTGCGGATCAATTTCTTACGACGAGATAATGGACTATCCGGGTCGATTTGTTGATCAAATTCAACCTGACAGGTTGCACCAAATAAATCTTTCTTTTAACGTTGATCACCTTGAGCGCCAACTTGGCGGTACGGCTACTAATATTGCCTATAATTTGAGTTTTTTTACCAAGAAAAAAATTATCCCTATATCTGTTATTGGCCGCGACGGCCGAATTTTTATTAATTTTTTTAAAAAACACGGCATTGATTACAGTCACATTATCATTAATAAAGAAAAATATACGGCAACGGGAAAGGCAATCACCGATTTATCAAATAATCAGATTTGGGGATATTATTACGGCCCGCTTGGTTTGGCAAAAAAAAAGAAACTAGCAAAAATAGCAGATTCAAATTCAATTTTAATATTATCAGCCACGGCCGAAGAAGCATTTTTAGCTCATCAACATGATGCAATATCGC
Source organism: uncultured Gammaproteobacteria bacterium (assembly GCA_964476245.1). Taxonomy (GTDB): domain Bacteria; phylum Patescibacteriota; class Microgenomatia; order UBA1406; family HO2-37-13b; genus CAYYYW01. Next base: position 20,277 of record CAYYYW010000018.1, on the reverse strand, counting down.
AAAAAATTGATTATATGTATGATCCCGGCATGACTTTGCCTTGGATAAAAAAAGATGATTTAAAAAATGGTATCATTCATGCTAAATGGCTAATTGGCAACGATTATGAGATTTCGTTAATTTATAAAAAGACAGGACTTAAAATGACTGATCTTTTGGCAAAAAATATCGCTATAATAATAACTCAAGGCGAAAATGGAGTAATTTTTCAGGACAGATTACACAAAAGACACGTTCCGGCTTATAAAGTAAAAAAAATAGTTGATCCCACCGGAGCCGGTGATGCCTGGCGGGGCGGATTTATATCGGCCATAGTGGAGGGAAAATCTGATGTTGACGCTTTAATTCAAGGCAATGCCATTGCCAGCTTTGCCATTGAGAAATATGGGACGGTTAATCACCGGCCGACGAGAAAACAAATTGAAGATAGAATGTCGGTTATAAAAAATGCCAAAGTTAGTTTATGAAATATCACATAAAAGATAAATCATTAGCCAAAGAAGGGAAAAAACTTATTGATTGGGCGGCTCGGGATATGCCGGTTCTAAAATTAATCAAACAGCGGTTTGAAAAAGAAAAACCGCTGGCCGGAGCTGTTCTGGCTGCTTGTCTTCATGTTACGTCAGAAACCGCCAATTTGATTTGTGCTCTTAAGACCGCCGGAGCCGATGTGGTTCTTTGCGCTTCCAATCCCCTATCAACCAACGACAGCGTGGCCGCATCTTTAGTTATTCATGAAAAAATTCCTGTTTTTGCGATTAATGGTGAAGACAATAAAACATATTATCAACACTTAAATCAGGTTTTGGATTACAAGCCGGATTTGACGATGGATGACGGCGCTGATTTAGTTTCCTTAATCCATAAAAAAAGAACAGAACTTATTAAAAAAGTAGTTGGTTCAAGTGAAGAAACAACTACGGGGGTTATCAGATTGCGCGCTATGGCCAAAGACGGCGTTTTAAAAATACCGGTTTTAGCCATTAATGACAATTTAACCAAGCATTTGTTTGATAATCGTTATGGTACCGGGCAATCAACAATTGATGGTATTTTAAGGGCGACCAATATTTTATTAGCCGGTAGAGTTTTTGTTGTCTGCGGTTATGGCTGGTGCGGTCGAGGCGTGGCCACTCGGGCTCGGGGAATGGGCGCCATTGGAGTTGTTTGCGAGGTTGATCCGGTTAAAGCTTTAGAGGCCAAGATGGATGGATTTCAGGTAATGCCGCTTGTGGATGCCATAAGGCAAGCGGATATTGTTTTAACAACCACCGGCAACAAGCATGTGGTTGATGCTGAACACTTGAAGCGGGCAAAAAATGGGATTATTTTAGCCCAAGCCGGCCATTTTGATGTTGAAATAAATAAAGAAGCGCTGCAAAAGATGGCCAAAAAAATAACCAAGGTTCGGAAATTTGTTGACGAATATGATTTGGGAGATAAAAAAATTTACGTTTTGGGAGAAGGCAGATTAATCAATCTGGTTGCCGCTGAAGGTCATCCGGCCTCTGTTATGGATATGAGTTTTGCCGGACAAGCTCTTGGAGCTGAATTTTTATGGAAAAATCAAGGCCAGCTTGAAGCAAAAGTTTACTCACTCCCTGAAAATCTGGATCGGCAGATTGCCTATCTTAAGCTTAAGGCAGAAGGGATAAAGATTGATTCTTTGACTAATGAGCAAAAAAAATATTTATCCTCTTGGCAGGAAGGAACATAATAAATTAGGATAAAATAGAAAGAATGAATTCTACATTAACGGTTATTATTCCAACTTTAAATAATACCTTTGGGTTGAAATATTTGCTTAATTATTTTAAAGATAAACCTTATCAGCTGATTGTAGTTGATAATAAGCCAACGAGTAAGAAGTTAGAAAGTTTGAAAGTTGGAAAGTTTGAAAGTTTAATCTATCTTCCGCAGAAGAAAAATCAGGGGTTTGCAGGGGCGGTTAATTTGGGGGCAAAATACGCCAAAACAAAATGGCTGCTGATTTTAAACGATGATATTGAATTTAAAGATGATCAATCGATTAATCGATTGTACATGGAGGCGGAGAAAAGAAAAGTAGAAGCGTTGTCTCCTACCCTAAAAAATCCTAACGGAGAGGTGGAAAATTATGGGTATAGGGTTTTACCGCATGGGAAGGTAGAGTTAGTTAAAAAGTTAGAAAGTTTTAAAGTTAAAAAGTTAGATGGTTTAACAGCGGCGTGTTTGTTGATAAAGGCTAATGTTTTTAGAAAGTTAAAAGGGTTTGATGAGAGCTTTTTTGCCTATTTGGAAGACGTGGAGTTCTTTTTGCGTTTTAAAAAAGCAGGTTATAAAATGGGCATAACAACTGATATTGAGTTTCTGCATAATCACATGACCACGACTAAGACGATGGGTAGTTTTAAGGCGAAACAGGACATGATTAATTGGGGGCGATTATATTTCAAACATAAAGAAATGTTTAAATTCGACTTAAAGTTTATAATTGAAAGATTAAGAAATCTTTCAGGTTATTTAAAGACTGTCTTTAATAAAGACAGTCTTTGTAATTTGTTAAAATAGATTATTATGTCCGAAATAACTGGCAATTCTGTTGTTTCCTTTAATAGCGTTGACAAATATTTTTATCTTCAGCATCAAAAAACATTAAAAGAGTTGGTTGACGCTTTGTTTAAAAGAAAAAGGACCCTTGAGAGAATACACGCGTTAAAAAATGTTTCGCTTACGATAAAAAGAGGTGAAACGGTGGGAGTGATTGGTAAAAATGGAGCCGGTAAATCAACTCTTCTTAAATTAATTGCCGGTGTTTCTTCTCCTACTTCCGGTAAAGTTGAGGTCTGTGGCAAAGTTTCACCGCTGATTGAACTTGGGGCAGGTTTTCATCCCGAACTTACCGGCAGAGAAAATATATTTTTAAACGGAGCAATCCTTGGATTAAAAGAAAATTATATTAAAGCAAAATTCAATGAAATTGTGGAATTTTCCGAGATCAGAAAATTTATTGACATTCCGGTGAAATATTATTCTTCAGGGATGTATATGAGATTGGCTTTTTCGGTGGCCATATTTGTTGATCCGGAGATATTACTCATTGATGAAATTTTAGCGGTGGGAGACATAGCTTTTCAGGAAAAATGCATGAGGAAGATGGAAGAATTTAAAATAAACGGGGTGACGATTGTTTTTGTTTCCCATTCAATGGCAAACGTGGAGAAATTTTGCAGTAGAATTATATATTTAAAAGAGGGAAAAGTGATGTGGGATGGGGAGGTTAAAGAAGGAATAAAAAGGTATATGTTAGAAAGTTAGAAAGTTTTAAGGTTTTAAAGTTAGAAAGTTTTAAAGTATGTGGAGACATTGGGACCTTATAAAAAATTTGACCAGTCGGGAAATTAAGGCTCGTTATAAGCAGTCTTTTTTGGGATTTTTTTGGATAATTCTAAATCCATTTTGCCAGATGCTTATCATGAGCTTTGTCTTTTCCAAGATTATGAAGGTCCAGAATTTAGGCGTCCCCTACCCTATTTTTCTTTACACCGGACTTTTGCCCTGGATGTTTTTTGGTAATTCTTTAGGAAGTTCTATGGGAATTTTAGTTGGCAACGGATCCCTGCTTAAAAAAATTTATTTTCCTCGGGAAATATTGATTCTTTCCACTTTATTAGCTAAGACATTTGATTTTTTCTTAGCCTCAATTATATTTTTATTTTTGATGATTTTTTTTAAAGTTCCTTTTACTGGCTTTATGTTTTTGTTTATTCCGATATTTTTAATTCAATTTTTGTTTATTTATGGCCTGTCATTATTTCTTTCGGCGATCAATCTTTTTTACCGGGATGTCCAATATCTTTTTGATTTGGTGTTAACCCTCTGGTTTTATTTAACACCAATAATCTACTCGGTAGAATTCTTTCCGGAAAAATATCGGTTTATTTTCAAATTCAACCCGATGTCTGTTTTTATCAATGCTTACCGCCAGGTTTTATTGGGTAGAAATTGGCCAAGTTGGTCAAGTTTGGGGATTGGTTTGGGTGTTTCGTTGATGGTTTATTTGGTTGCTTACAAGATTTTTAAGAAATTGGAGGGGACATTTGCTGATGTGGTTTAAACTATTCAATAATTTCTTCCCCTTCAAAAATCACATCTTCTTCGGATGATTCGCCAGTTGCTGGGGCATTATTTTCGGTATTATCCGGAAGAATAAATTGGAATGATTTTAAAATTTGATCATTGATATCAAGCCAGTATTTTTCTTCGTTTCCTAAGGTGACAGTAAAGGTGAAAAGAGCTCCTTGATCTAAAGCCAAAGTTAGAAGCTTATCTTTTTGGGTGAATTGTTTTCCTTCAATATCGGCTAATTTTATTTTTTTAATGTTGGCTGGTTTGGTCGCCATTTTATTATTAGTGAACCAATCGTCAATTTTTGTTAATTGACTGTCCTCGACCCTAATTTCTATTTTGCCCTGTTTTTTTGAGGATGTTAATTCAAGCAATGAATATATTTTTTGATCACTCGTTTGCTTATTTTGTAATTTTAAACTTTCAGGATGGCTAAACTTAAATCCGGATGGATCTTGATATTCGTTTAGTTTTAATGTTGGGGTGATTGAAAGGGTTTTCTTTGTATTATTTTCAGAAACTGGAGAATAGGTTTTTTGATTTTTTGAAGATTTTGAAATAGAGAAAAAAACAACGCTGATGGCTAAAAGAGTACCGCCAATTAATGGTAATAATATTTTTTTATTCATGATATATTCAGTGTGGATGGGACATAATTGTCATTCTGAAGCCGACGTTACGTCGGCTGAAGAATCTCTGACGAATGTCAGAATCTCAAACAAGTTGAGAGATCCTTCGTCACTACGTTCCTCAGGATGACATGTGTTGGATTTATGTTCCAGTCATAATATATTCAGTATAAAACATTTTTAAAAATTTTGTGATAAACTTTTATTATGAAGAAATTTATCTTATTTTTTAGTTTGCCATTGTTCTTTTTCTGTTTGAAAGCTTCTGTTGAAGCCAGACTGTTACCAAGATTTCGTAGTTCTTCGGCAAAAACAGTTCGTCCTTCGGGGAGTAGTGTAATAGTCTCGCCACGTTTAAGCCCAGACAGGAAGGCTCTTAATGTTTCTTTTGCCAATTTAAATAAGACGAGTGAAGTTACTTATACCTTAAGTTATCAAACTAATGGGAAAGACGAAGGTGTCTATGGCTCAATCGATTCATCAGCGGGCAATAGTGTTACTCGAGAGCTTCTTTTTGGTACCTGTTCTTCAGGGGTTTGTCGTTATCATACCAATATTACTGGTATGAAGCTTGAGGTGACAGTAGAACTTACTTCGGGTAAAAAAGCTCTCCGTCGTTATCGGGTCAGAGTGTAAAAAATCTTCTTGCTTTTTTGAAGATGATTTGTTAAATTATCTAGTAACGCTTCGTAATTTAAAGATTTAAAGAATTATGATTAAGCAGGATATGAATTCCTACGAGTTAGTCTTCATTTTAAAGGAAGACAAAGAGAATATTTTCAACAACATTAAACAGATGGTGGTTGATCTTAAGGGAAAAATAATTTCCCAAGAGAATTGGGGTAAAAGAAATTTTGCTTACGAGATCAAAAAAAATCCCTCAGGTTATTATTTCCTTTGGAAAATAAACATAACGAAAGATAAGATTCAGGAATTAAAAAAGAAATTAGACTTCAATGAAGATATTATTAGATATTTATTATTAAATTTAGAACTTGTTTAGGATTTACAAATTAGAAATTAGGACTTAAAAAATATGTCATCAAGATCTTTAAACCGAGTGACTTTAATAGGCAATCTTACCCGTGATCCAGAATTAAAATATACTCCTCAAGGTACAGCCGTTTGTACTTTTGGAGTGGCTACCAACAGAAATTGGACAACGGCTACCGGCGAATTGAAAGAAGAAGCGCAATTTCACCGGATTGTATCCTGGCAAAAGTTAGCAGAACTTTGCAGCAAGCTTTTAACCAAAGGAAAAAAAGTTTATTTGGAGGGAAGAGTTACCTACAGGACGTTTGTGGGTAGGGACGGAGTTCAACGGACTATTACTGAAATAGTACTTGATGATTTTATTATTTTTGACAGTTTTCGACGAACCGAGGCAAATGTCCAATCTGCGACTACTCCATCAGCAACAGCGGAAAAGTTGTCAGATGAGGAAGTTTCGCCCTCGAAGACAGAAGAACAAAAATCAGAGAGTAAATCGGAAAAATCCTCCTACGCCAAGGCTTCGGAGGACAAGTCGGAGGGCAAGAAAGATTCTGAAGATGAAAAGGTTGAGCCGGAAGATATTCCGTTTTAAATATTAAAGATTAAATATTAAAGATTAAAATGAAATGTTTTTTTTGTCATAAAAAATTAGCACCAAGTTTTAAAAATGTAACAAACTTGGAAAGATTTTTATCAATGCGGAAAAAAATAGTTCGCCGTGATAAAACTAATCTTTGTGCTCGTCATCAACGGAAATTAGCCAGGGAGATAAAATATGCCCGCTTTTTAGCCCTCATTCCTTACATTTCCTACTAAAACTCTTAAATCTTGTCTTGCGCCTTGCATCTTAAATGCTATAATCTTTATATGATTACTACTTTAATCTTACCAATAAACGCTCACTTGAAAGTTAAAAAAGGAGATACAGTTAATTTTGGTGACCCGCTATACGAGATTGAATCGCGTAAAGAAGTTAAGATCAACATTGCTGACAAATTAGGAATAAAACCGGAAAATATCTTTCGGTACGTGGTAAAAATTATTGGAGAAGAAGTTAAAAAAGGTGAATTAATCGCCAAGAAAAAAGAACTTATTCGTACTAAAAAAATCTATTCTGAACATGATGGACTTATAAAAGAAGTCAATCATCAAACGGGAGAAATTTTATTAGTCATAGACCTAAATGATAAAAAAATAATAAATTCAAGTTTCAGAGGTTTGATCAACGATGTAGGAAAAAATCAACTAAAATTTAAAATCGAAAACGGAAAAGAATTTGAGCTGAAAGAGATAAATCAAGACGGAGGCGGAGAGGTTTTTTATTTTAAAAAAGAAAGTCTTTTTTTCAGTGTTAACGAAGACCAAGTAAAAAACAAAATTGTTGTTATAGAAAACTTGAAATCTCATATTGCGGCTAAATGTGAGGCTTTAGACTGTGTTGGTTTTCTTTTTCTCAAAGGTGATTTGCCTACGAATCTTCCAGGAGCGAGGGTAAAGAACATTGAAGATTATCAAGAAATTATCAAACTGGAAAAAAAATACGCATTTTTTTCTAAAGAAAATAAGACTGGAATTATGTATGATTAATAGTTCTTATGCTCAAACGCGTCTTTTTTGTTACCTGCCAATGCGAGAAAGTTGGGAAGCATAGCACGAATGCTTCGTCGCAAGTGGCCGAACAAAAAATCCGCATTTTTCGCATTTTAACTAGTTTTAACTAATTAAACAAAATACTCATGACGCTTAACAAACTTACAAAATTTTTATTAACCTTTTCTTTAGCTGTTTTTTTATTCGGGTCAGGCTATAAATTAGGCGAATATAAAACAGCTCTTTCCAAAGTTGAACGTCCAAGCTACAACATCCTTAATGCAAACCCGAAAACTGATGGACAAAAACAAAATCCTAAAAACATTGACTTTTCACTTTTTTGGGAAACATGGGATAAAGTAGAACAAAAGTTTGTTGATAAAAAAAAGCTTGATCCGCAAAAAATGTTTTTTGGCGCTATTAAAGGAATGGTCGCCTCTCTTGAAGATTCTTATACTTTCTTTTTAACTCCGGAAGAAAACAAAGAAAGCAAAGAAGATTTGGGTGGTAAATTTGAAGGAATAGGAGCGCAGTTAGGTTTAAAAGACAATCAGATAGTAATTATAGCTCCTTTAAAAAAATCACCCGCTGAATCCGCCGGCGCAGAAGCTGGAGATATTATTATTAAGGTTAACAATGAATCAACAAAAAAATGGACACTTCCTCAAGCAGTTTCAAAAATCAGAGGACCAAAAGGAACAAAGGTGGAATTAACGGTTCTAAGAGGTAAAAAAGAATTAGTCTTAAAAATTGTTAGACAGGAGATAAAAGTAGCTTCAGTTGAATTGAGTTTTGAAAAACAGATAGCGGTTTTAAAGCTTATTAGATTCGGCGATGATACCAACAACGAATGGGACAAAGCCGTCAATGAGATAACTAAAAAATGGAAAAATAAGACAATTTCCGGATTAGTTTTGGATTTAAGGGATAATCCAGGTGGTTATTTACAGGGCGCAGTTTATATTGGTGCCGAATTTTTGCCTCGAGGTAATTTGGTCGTCAAACAGGAATATACTGATGGAAGTTCGGAAAAATACATGATTGATCGTCAGGGTAATCTTTTAGACATACCCTTAGTGGTTATAATTAACAAAGGTTCAGCTTCGGCTTCTGAAATTGTTGCGGGTGCCTTGCGAGATTATAAAAGAGCCAAACTCATTGGTGAAAAATCATTTGGCAAAGGATCAATTCAAGAAGCAATTGATTTAAGAGATGGAGCAGGACTTCATGTGACCGTAGCTAAATGGATTTTGCCTAAGGGTGATTGGATTAACGAGAAAGGCATAGAGCCCGAGATAAAATTAGAAAACAAGTTAAAAGAAGGAAATACTTTAACGAGAAAAGAGGATTTGCAGCTTGAAAAAGCAATTAAGGAAGTACTAAAATAATCTTTATGAAAAAACTATTATTATTGTTATCGGTCTTAATTGTTTTTTTAGCCATTGCTAATTCTTCCAACCTTCTTCCTAATGTTTCAAAAATTCTTCCTTTTCCAGGTGTTTCTCAGGAACCTCAACTTAAAGTTGAGAAGCAGACGGTTGTTTATGAGGAATCTATTGTTATTAAAGCGATCGAAAAAGCTTTGCCGTCGGTTGTTACTGTTGGTATTTCCAAAACAACGTCAACCGGTGATTTTTTTGAGATTGATCCATTTAACCCCTTTTCTCCTTTTAAAAGAATTCCGGGACAGAAGAAAGAAGTAGAGCAAAATATCGGTAGCGGTTTTATTATTTCCGAGGATGGTTTGATTGTTACCAACAGGCATGTGGTTTCCGACACAGATGCTTCTTATACAGTCTTGACCAATGATGATAAAAAATATAAGGTGGCAAAAATCTATCGTGATCCTTTAAATGATTTAGCCATTATCAAAATTGATGCTGCCGGTTTAAAACCTTTAACCTTGGGTAGTTCTTCCAACTTAAAATTGGGTCAATTGGTAATCGCTATTGGTACGCCGTTGGGAGAATTTAGAAATACGGTTACTTCGGGGATTATTTCTGGTTTGGGTCGGGGAATTACCGCCGGATCGCCTTTTGAGAGTTATGTTGAGCGATTGGATAATGTTATTCAAACGGATGCGGCCATTAATTCCGGCAATTCAGGCGGGCCGCTGATAAATTCGTCAGGTCAAGCAATTGGAATCAACACGGCCGTTTCTTCTGAGGGACAAAACATTGGCTTTGCCATTCCCATCAATATTGTCAATGATTTAATTAAAAATTTTAATCAAGCCGGCGGCAAGATTGAAAGACCGTACTTAGGGATTCGTTATAAAATGATTGATCGTCAGACAGCCATTCTTAATGATTTACCCGAAGGAGCCTATATTATTCAAGTGGTGGAAAATTCTCCGGCGGAAAAAGCCGGGCTTCAAGAAGAAGACATTATTATTGAATTTGAAGGACAAAAAATTAAAGGCGACGACGACGACGAAACTCTGCAAAAATTAATTGCTCAAAAGAAAGTTGGAGATAAGGTAAAACTTAAGTTTTGGCGTAATGAAATAACAAAGGAGATAAATATTGTTTTGGGTAATTTTGAGTAAACTCTTCAGTCAAAAATAATTCAAGTAAGTTTGTTATAATTTCTTCATATGTCAAAAGGAACCATTAAACCGCAAATCCTTAAAGGTTTTCGTGATTTTTTGCCAGAGGATGCGATGAAGAGGCAATATGCCATTAATATTATTAGAAATACCTTTGAACTTTATGGATTTGAACCCATAGAGACACCAGCAATTGAATATTTGGAGGTTTTTACAGGCAATATTGGTGAGGATGAAAAATTATTTTATAAATTTACCGATACAGGAGGGAGACAAGTGGCTTTAAGATATGATCAAACTGTACCAACCTGTAGATTTATTGCCCAATACCCTGATAAAATTACACTTCCTTTTAAACGCTACCAAATCCAAACAGTTTGGCGGGCAGAAAAACCTCAAAAAGGCAGATATCGTGAGTTTCTACAGTGTGACGCTGATATATTCGGTGTAGACGATCGAGCCGCTGATGGAGAAACTATTGCTTTAACCATTGATATATTTAAAAATCTTGGTTTTAAAAAGCCCATGGCTGTCATTAATGACAGGGCTATTTATAAAGATATCCCTTATAAAGCCATTGTTGCGATAGATAAACTTGAGAAAATCAAAAAAGATGGCGTTGTCAAAGAATTGGTCAACAAAGGTTACAAAAAAGAAGAGGCGAAGGAGCTTTTAAATACTGTTATAAACTATAAACCAAATGAGCAGCTGAAACAAATTTTTAAATACTTAGATAATTATCAAATGAAAGATAATTATCTATTCAAACCCACTTTAGCTCGCTCCTTCTCCTACTCCACCGGAACAATCTGGGAAATTGTTGTTGAAGGTTTTATTGGTGGTTCATTAGCGGGTTGTGAAAGATTCGATAGTTTAGTTTCAAGATTTAGCAATCGGTCAGTTCCGGCAGTCGGCTTTGCTATTGGGTTTGATCGGACTATATTGGCGATGGAAGAATTAGGGCTGTTTCCTGATATCAAGAATAAAACCAAATTATTAGTAACTTTATTTAACAAAAATTTACTCGTTTACTCGCAATCAATAGCAAAAACTTTAAGGAATCAAGGAATCAGCACTGATCTTTATTCTAATCCCAATGATAAACTTAACAAGCAGCTAAAATACGCTGACAGAAAAGGAATCCCCTATGTGATTATTATTGGTCCGGAAGAGGTAAAGAAAAAAGTGGTTAAATTAAAAAATATGAAGACAGGAGAGCAACTCATTCTTTTACAAAGCGATTTGATATCAAATATCAAAAATCAAATATAAAATATACATATTAAATATCAAATATTTTTAATTTTTGATATGTATTTTTGATATTTTATATTTAATATTTGATTTATGACAATTAATCCCAACATTGCCATTATTGAGGCCAATCCTGGAGTTGGCGGTGAGGAGGCTAAAATCTGGGCGATTGATCTTTTGTCTTCTTATGTAAAATTTGCTAACAAACGAAGCTTTAAAGTAGTTAATATTGGTGATAATATTGTCAAAATAAAAGGAGAAAACGCTTTTAATCTTTTTAAAAATGAGACCGGGGTTCACCGAGTGCAACGGATTCCCAAAACAGAAAGACGAGGAAGGATCCATACTTCAACGGCGATAATTGTTGTTTTACCCCAAATTATTCAGTCGGACTATCAAATTAAAAACGAAGATCTTAATTGGCAATTTTTCCGCAGTGGTGGACATGGAGGACAGAACGTCAATAAAGTGGCTACAGCCGTTAGGCTTTTCCACAGACCTACCGGTATTACTGTTGTCTGTTCTCAAGAACGTTATCAGCTGGCCAATCGCCAAATCGCCATGCAACTTTTAACCGCCAAGCTTTACCAATTAGAGGAAGAAAAGAAAAAAGGTTTAATTTATTCATATGTTAATAATGTAGGCGCAGGAGAAAGAGCCGAAAAAATACGAACTTATAATTTTCCTCAAAACCGTTTAACCGATCACCGAATTGGAAAAAATTTCCACAACCTTGAAGAAGTAATTGAGCAAGGAAGATGGGAGAAAATCCTGGGAAATTAGGTTAATTAGGTTAATTTTTATGTTATAATAATTTCTTATGAAAAAGAACATTCATCCTCAATATTACAATGACGCCGAAGTTGTTTGTTCCTGCGGTAATACTTTTACCACCGGATCAACTAAACCAAAAATCAAGGCGGATGTTTGTTATAAATGCCATCCGTTTTTTACAGGAGAAAAACGTTATATTGATACTTTAGGACAGGTGGATAAATTTCAACGGAAAGAAAAGATAGCCAAAGAATATAAACAAAAATTTCCAGGAAAAACGACCAAAAAGAAAGAAAAGGAAGAGCGTCGACCAAAATCGTTAAAAGAATTATTGATTGAGATTTAGAACATATTGCAAAATATCTGCATTTAGGTTGATTTATCTTATCTTGCAAGGAAAGTATTAAATGCCTATAATCTTTTAAATGAGAAAAATTCTTTTTATAATTATAATTTCTCTTCTTATTTATTCTCGTTTCGCTGGACTTAATTGGGGACTCCCCTACCCGATGCACCCGGATGAAAGGAATATGGCAAACGCAATTCAGGGACTGAATTGCGAAATTCTAAATTCTAAATTCCAAATTCCAAATTTTCGCGAATGCGGCAATCCCCACTTTTTTGCCTATGGGCAGCTTTCTTTATATGTTGCGTATTTAATTGTTCAGGTTTATCATTTTATCGTCGGTAAAGTTGGCTTGCCTATTGCGACCGAGGAAGCGATAATGAGCTTGAGATTAATATCAGCAATCGCATCAATAATAAATGTATTTGTGTTAGTAAATGTTATTGAATTATTAATACCAAATATCAAATATCAAAAATCAAAAATACATATCAAAAATCAAAAATTTTTCATTTTAAATTGTCATTTTGCATTTTACATTTTAATTTTTGCATTTTCACCTTACTTTATCCAATTTTCTCACTTTGGTACGACGGAAGCGCTTTTAATGTTGTTTTATTCGCTAATCATTTATTATTCGCTTCAATTATTTAATATATTGAAGTGGAGAACAATTGTTTTTCTATCACTATTTTCTGGTTTATCGATAGCCACGAAAGTGTCGGCAATAATCTTTATAGCAGTACCAACAATTTCAATAATCTCAAATGTTAAATCTCAAAGGTCAAAACCACATCTTAAATCTATAAAACTAACAATCTTTTCTTTATTGCGTTACATATTACGTATTGTATTTTACATGTTTTTATTTCTTCTTTTAACTGCTTTTTTTACCATTCTTTTTTCTCCTCACAACCTAATTTCATTTAGGGAGTTTGTCGAAAGCATGAATTATGAATCGGCGGTGGCTTTGGGTGAAGCCAGAGTTTTTTATACTCGGCAGTTTGAATACGCGTTGCCTATTTTGTTTCAGGCGGTTAAAATATTTCCTTATGTTCTGGGTTGGCCGCAATACATTTTGGCAATTTTAGGCCTCTTTTTATTATCGTGGAGGAAAAAAGAAATAAATCTGCTCCGGCTGGCTTTTTTAATATATTTTATTCCTAATGCATTTTTTTATGCTAAGTGGACGAGATTTATGACACCGATACTACCCATTATGTCTATTTTTGCTGTTTTGTTTACTGTTGCATTGTATCGATACATCGATACAAAAAGAACAAAATTTAAAGCTCAGAGTTTAAAGTTATTCATTTTCGTACATAATCTTACTTTTTGCATTTTGATTTTTACATTAATTGTTCCCGGAATTGCTTACCTTTCTATTTATCAAAGTCCTGATGTGCGGTTTGCAACTTCCAAATGGATTTATGAAAATATATCTAAAGATTCATATATTCTTTATGAAACAGCCAATGTTGTTGACGTCCCCCTGCAGAACTCTTACCTCGTCGCGAGGTCTACGTCCTCGCCTCCGAGGGGCGAGTCTGCAGGGCAAGCCATTCCAACTTACCATGGTGTGTCGTTTAATTATTATGATATTGATAGCAATGTGTTATTACGAGAAGAATTTAATCGTCATTTAGCCAAAGCAGATTATATTTTTATTCCATCGAGAAGAGTTTTTGCAAATCACACGTGTTATGAGCAAAGAGGATCATCCTTACACAACTTATACAAGGATGATCCTCAATTAGCAAAATGCAGATTTTTAAAGGAAAAATACCCTTTATTAAACGACTACTATCAAAAACTTTTTTCAGGTGAGTTAGGTTTTAAAAAAGTAGCAGAGTTTTCTTCCTATCCGAAGATTTCTCTTTTTGGCAAAACTTTGATTGAATTTCCTGACGAAGAGGCGGAAGAAACCTGGACTGTTTTTGATCATCCGGTAATTAGAATTTATAAAAGAGTTTAGAAAGTTTAAAATATAAATAAAGACTGTCTTTATTAAAGACAGTCTTTAATAAAAAGATGAATAATATTCGTAATTTTGCCATTATCGCTCACGTAGACCATGGGAAATCTACCTTGGCTGATCGGTTTTTGGAAATAACCGGCATGGTAAAGCCGGGAGAGCATGTGGAACAATTGCTGGATCGCAATCCAATTTCAAGAGAGCGTGGGATAACCATTAAACTAGCTCCTGTTAGAATGTTATATCGGTTAACGAGTTCGCGAGTTAACGAGTTAGAAAATAATATTTCGCAACCCGTTAACGCGTTAACTAATAAACAAAATAACGATTTTTTTATTTTGAATCTGATTGATACTCCCGGTCATGTGGATTTTTCTTACGAAGTGGAAAGAACTTTGGGTTGTGTTGAAGGAGTTATTCTTTTAGTTGATGCCAGCTGCGGAATTCAAGCGCAAACGGTAGTTAATGCGCAAAAAGCTCTTGAACAGAATTTGGTTATCATACCGGCAATAAATAAAATTGATCTGCCTGCGGCTCAGATTTCTGAAACTAAAAAACAGATGGTGGAATTTTTGGGCGTTGAAGAGGCGGATATACATGAAGTATCGGCAAAAACCGGGCAGAATGTGGAAAAATTATTACAAGCGGTGATTGAAAAAATCCCTCCTCCAGTAGAGATAGATTCTGTCACGGGTTTCCCTCAGAGCAATAAAATTCAGTCTTTAATTTTCGATTCTTATTATGATCAATATCGCGGTGTTGTTCTATTTGCTCGGGTGTTTAACGGCGAATTAAAAT
>CAYYYW010000018.1:0-5163 GCA_964476245.1 uncultured Gammaproteobacteria bacterium | reverse complement strand
GATCAATATCGCGGTGTTGTTCTATTTGCTCGGGTGTTTAACGGCGAATTAAAATCCGGCATGAAAGCTTATCTGCATGGTACTAAAACAGAGCTTGAAATACTTGAAGTGGGTATTTTTACACCTGACCTTAAGTCAAAAGAAAATTTAAAATCCGGCGAGATTGGCTACTTAGTGACCAATTTAAAAGATATTCATGAAGTATCAATAGGTGATACAATCGTTGATAAAATAGATACTTCTCCTCTACCCGGGTACCGGAAAATCAAACCAATGGTTTTTGCCTCTATTTTTCCAGTAGATACAAACGATTACCTTCATTTAAAAAAAGCTTTAGAACAATTATATTTAAGTGACTCATCTTTAGAGTTTAAATTAACATACAGTAAAGCGTTAGGATCTGGCTTTCGAGTTGGCTTTTTAGGACTTTTACACGCTGATGTCGTTCGGGAAAGACTGGAAAGAGAATATGGATTAAATCTGATATTAACACCACCGCAGGTTAAATTTTTGGAGAAAGAAAGACAGTTTTTTGAGCCTATCTTAAAAATTAAAGTCATTACTGCCTCAATTTATTTAAATGATGTTATGCGTCTTTGTCAAAATTATCGAGGTAAATTTATTACCATGGATGGTAAGAGTCAAATAGTATTAATTTATCATATGCCAATGAGCGAGATGATTTTTAATTTTTTTGACAAACTTAAAAGTGTCAGTTCAGGTTATGCTTCATTGGATTGGGAATTTCTACGGCATGAGAAGGTAGAGGCAGACATGATGACGATTCTTCTCAATGGTAATGAAGTTGATGAATTTTGCGAAATTGTTGTTAAAGAAAGAATTCGTCAGAGAGCTAACTATCTTGCTAAAAGACTGCGAGAATTAATACCTCGTCAACAGTATGAGGTAAAGATCCAAGTTAAGTATAAAGGTAAAATTATTACTTCAGAAAGAATAGCGCCATTTCGAAAAGATGTTACTCAAAAGTTGTACGGTGGTGATAGAACCAGAAAAGACAAACTTTTAGAAAAACAGAAGAAGGGTAAAAAAACGATGAAAAACATTGGCAGAGTAGAAATTCCTAAAGAAGCTTTTTTAAAGTTATTTAAGCTGCGTTATTAACTTCCGAGGTTTTTAATCTCGAAGATTTCGTTGTTGTATTTTAGTAGCCTCGACTAAATTGCACATTAGATAGGCAATGTCTAATGGTCCAGCGCCGCCTGGAGTTGGAGTATAGAACGAAGCAATGTCTTTAATTTCTTTTTCATCATAATCCCCTTTCCATTTTTCATCTTCTTTTCGTAGTCCAACATTAATTAAAATCACCTGCGGTTTTAACATTTCTTTAACTAAAACTTTCTTTCCCACGGCGCAGATAATAATATCGGCATCTTGATAAAAAACTTCAGGATTTGGTGTTTGTCTGTGGACATTGATAAAATTAACTCTCATCATGTTTAAAATATGACCAATTGGTTGGCCGCCAGTTTTTCCTCTACCAATAAGAACAATTTTTTTTCTTTTTAAGACATTTTTGAAAAAAATCAATTCTTTTTTTGGATTAACAATTATATCGTCAACTGTTTTTTTACTACCCGCTTTAAATATATATTTAATAATTGTCAACACCGCAAGTCCTAATGGCGGCAAATAAAGACTTTTTCTTTTGTGGCCTTCAATCTCTTTTTCTTGTGGAATATAATTAAATAAACTTTCGGTAGTGAGACTTGAGGGCAGTGGTTGTTGGATTATAATGCCGGTAACTTTTGGATCTTCGGCGACGCTTTTAAGCTTGTTAGCAAACGATTCAAAATTAGGAGTTTTTTTAAAATGAAATAATTGAAATTTACCATTTATTTTTTTAATTGCTTTTTCTTTTGTTTTAATAAAGGAAAGATTTTCTTCAGCGTTACCAACATAAAAGACAGCTAGTATAGGTTTGTTTTTTATTTTTTTTACTTCCTTTTTTAGATGTTTGGTTATTTTTTCTGCCATCTGTTTGCCGTTGATTTTCATAGGGTTTGTCTATTATCAAATCCGGTTAATCACCTTGTCATTCCCGATTTAATCGGGAATCTATATAATTTTTTTTCTGAATTCCTGCTTCCGCCAGGTTACCGTCTGGTACCTGGCCTCCGCAGGAATGACAATAAAATAATGTTTATTCATCAAACCTCGAAGGTTTAGTATAACACTTATATAAACGTCGCCGAGACGACTTTGTCAGTTTTATTAGAAAACCTCATCAAGATAACTCCTTTGGCCACTCTTGATAAGGTAGGAATTGATAATATCGGTATTTTTACTACTTGACCGTTTTCTGATGTGATAATAACCGTTTTAACTTCCTCGTTTATAATACTGGAAAAAACTATAGCGCCGGTTCGTTGATCAATATTGGCAATTTTAACTCCCTTCCCGCCGCGTTTTTGTTGTCGGAAAAGGATAATTTTTGTTTTTTTGCCGATACCGTTTTCAGTCACGACCATTAACTTTTTCTTTTTTTCTTCAGATGATTCAAAGATATCCATGGAAGAAATGGAATCATCTTTTGATAATCTCATTCCCCGTACTCCAATGCTGTTTCTTCCAGTGGGGTGGACATTGGTTTCTTTAAAAACAATTGCCTTGCCTTTGCGTGAGGCAAGAACAATCATTTTTTTACCGTCGGTAATTTTAACCCATAAAAGCTCATCATTTTTGGCTAATTTTATAGCGATAATACCGTTGTTTCTAATATGAGTAAATTGGGAAAGAGCTGTCTTTTTTACTGTTCCGTGGTTGGTACACATGAAAATGTAATTTTTAGATAGCTGATTGTTAGGTTCAGGTTTTTGATTATAAGTTAAAATAGAAGTAATTTTTTCATTTTCGGCGATGTTGATGATATTAATGAGAGCCTTCCCTTTAGATATTCTGGTTCCTTGAGGAATTTCCCAGACGCGGGTTTGATAAACCTTGCCGAGATTTGTAAAAAATAAGATTGAGTCATGAGCCATAGCTGAAGTAATATGAGAAACATTATCTGCTTCTTTTGTGTCAAATCCGGAGACTCCTTTACCTCCCCGGTGTTGAATTCTAAAGGTTTCCCGGGGAATTTGTTTGACATAGCCTTCTTTGGTAAGGATGATGATTACTTCTTTGTTTTCAATCAATTCTTCTTCGGAAAACTCACCGGGTTTTTGTTTAAAAATTTTTGTTCTTCGTTCATCACCGAATTTCTTTTTAAGATATAAAAGTTCATCTTTAATCACTTTGAGAATTTTAAAAATATCTTTTAGAAGGCCTTCAAGATAGGTAATTGTTTCTTTCAGCATGGTTATTTCATCTTCGATTTTTCCCCGCTCCAGTCCTGTAAGTCTTTTAAGCTGCATA
This sequence comes from uncultured Gammaproteobacteria bacterium, assembly GCA_964476245.1. Classification (GTDB taxonomy): domain Bacteria; phylum Patescibacteriota; class Microgenomatia; order UBA1406; family HO2-37-13b; genus CAYYYW01. The sequence goes on along the minus strand of CAYYYW010000018.1, from coordinate 1,788 downwards.
TCCAAGATTGCTTGCGCTTGTACCTCGCTTAAGCTAAATTTTCTTATCAAATTTTTCTTAGCTTCGGTTTCGTTTTTTGATTTTTTAATCGTTTCAACTACAGCGTCAATATTGTCTAAAGCTATTAATAAACCTTCGAGAATATGGGCGCGGTGTTTTGCTTGTTTTAATTCATGTTCTGATCGTTTGGTAACCACTTCTACTCGATGTCTGAGATAAAGCTCTAAAATTGATTGCAACGAAAGAGTTTGGGGTGTTCCGTCAACAAGAACAACAACATTGATGGGAAAACTGGTTTGCAGTTCAGTATGTTTATATAAGTTGTTAACTACTTTTCTAAAGACGGCGTCTCGTTTAAGATCAATGACAACACGAATTCCATCTCTGTCCGACTCGTCGCGAATGTCAGAAATGCCGATAACTTTCTTATCTCGTACCAGCAGGGCGATTTTTTCAATTAACTTTGCTTTATTAACTTGGTATGGCAACTCATTAATAACGATGGCATTTTTACCCTGCCTGCCGGCAGGCAGGCCTTTGCCTAAATCTTCACTTTCCAATTTTGCCCGAACTAGAATTTTTCCTCGACCGGTCGCATAGGCTTGTTTGATATCGGAAAATCCGTAGATTATTCCGGCGGTTGGAAAGTCAGGGCCTTTAATATGCTCGAGAAGGTCGTCTAAAGTAGTGTTAAAAGTTAAATTGGTTATAATTGGTTGTAACTGGTTGGAACCCGCCTTCGCTAAAGCTTCGGTGGGTGAGTTAGTTGAAATTAGTTCTAATTGATTGGGGTTGGTTGGACTTAGTTTTTTTATTTGTTCAGATTCTTGAGTAATTTTAATCAATTTTGCTTTATCGATCATTAGACACAAGGCGTTAATTATTTCTGTCAAGTTGTGAGGTGGAATTTTAGTGGCCATGCCGACAGCGATTCCTTCGGCACCCATCAAAAGCAGATTTGGTAATTTGGCCGGAAGGTAATCAGGCTCTTTTAACGTACTGTCAAAATTATCAAGCCAAGAAACAGTTTCTTTATCAATGTCAAAAAGCATTTCTTCGGCAATTTTAGTCAATTTCACTTCAGTGTATCGCATGGCGGCTGGTGGATCACCGTCGATAGAGCCAAAGTTTCCTTGACCGCGAACCAGAAGATATCTCATGGAAAAGTCTTGAGCCATGCGAGTAAGAGCTTCGTATAACGCTAAATCTCCATGAGGATGATATTTTCCCAGAACCTCACCGACAACTTTGGCAGATTTGGAGAAACGACTGCCAGAGGTTAACCCTAACCGATACATGGTGTAAAGAATTCGTCGATGAACAGGTTTTAAACCATCGCGAACGTCAGGAAGTGCTCGTGAGACAATAACAGACATGGCGTAGTTTAAATACGCTCGCTTCATTTCGGTAGAAATTTCGGTTGGTTGAATATTAGACATATTATTTTTCCAGGGTTTTTTTTATCGCTTCTAAGGCTTTTTCTTTCGGTAAAAAATTTTCTATTTTTACCCATTTTCCCGGCTCCAGTTCTTTGTAATGTTCAAAAAAATGCTTGATCATGCTTTTGGTTTCGTCGTTTAAGTCCGTAATATCTTTGATATTTGATTTAAAAGGATCGACTTTTTCAGTCGGAACAGCAATAATTTTAGTATCAATCCCCGCCTCATCTTCCATCTCCAACATGCCTATTGGAGTGGCGGGAATAATTGTTCCCGGATGAACAGGGTAGGTAGAAATTACCAAAACGTCAACCGGATCATTATCTTCCGCTTTTGTTTGAGGAATAAA
>CAYYYW010000017.1:0-24796 GCA_964476245.1 uncultured Gammaproteobacteria bacterium | reverse complement strand
CCTTAAAGATGGGTATAACAATAAACAAAAGCTTTACTTTAATTGAATTAGTTATTGTTATAGGCGTGATCGCTATTTCTTTACCGGTAATTTTTGGCCTTTTTTTTCTTAACCTTCAAGCCCAGTCTAGAATCTATATCTTACAGGAAGTAAAGAGGAATGGTGATTATACCCTAAACGTCATGCAAGATATTATAAAAAACAGGGCTTACGCAATTTATTCCGACCCAGGATTATCAACAGAAGTTTGTTCAACAAAATCCGGTTCCGGTACTCCCTCAAATTTTACTACTTCTCTTCCTTTCCCCATCATGTATTTTAAAGATTTAGACGGAAGATATTTTTATTTTGAGGTGGCTACTAATAAAATTGCTTCTCGTTCTGCCATTATTAGTCCTGACCCCTATTTGCTTACCAACGAAAAAGTTTCGGTAAGCAGTTTTGATTTGAGCTGTATGCGTACCTCTGTTTTTAGCCCGCCAATTGTTAGCGTTTCTTTTACTGTTTCTCAAGCAGGTACATCAACCCGTCATGAAGAAAAAGCCTCGCTTGATTATCAGACTAAGATCAAATTAAAAAGCTATTGACATAGTCTCTGTCCGAACCTCTTACTTAAAACAATTTCTCTTGACTTTCTAACGACTTTCCTTCATACTGAAATTATATGTCCGATACTGCGTTTGCCCTAGATTTAGGTGAAAAATATATCAAAATCGCTGACATTGAGAAAAAAAAAGACAAATATTTAGCCAAGTCTATAGCGTACAGTGAGCTTTCAACTAATTTTTATACTACAGGCGCTATTATTGAATATGAGAAATTATCTTCTCAATTGCAAACACTTATAAAGGATGCTGGAATAAAAAAAAAGAACGTTAATATAGTTATTCCCGACAGTCAAAGTTACTCAAAAATTCTTGAGATGCCCCTTTTAACAGAAAAAGAATTATTTTCTGCTATAAAATATCAGGCAGATCAGTTGATTCCGCTTCCCATAGAAAAACTAAGTTTAGATTTGCAAATATTGGACGAAGACAAAATAAATAAAAAATTAACTATTCTTTTAGTAGCCGCAGAAAATTCCAATATAGACAAAGTAATAAAAATAGCGGAAATGAGTGGTTTAATACCGGAAAAAATTGAAAACGAAACAAGTTCCACGCTGCGTTTAATTTCAGAAATTTTCTTGGGTCAAAAAAATGAGCAATCCTCAATACTATTTATCAATTTTGGCTATCGATCAACATCATTGTATTTGTTTAATTCTTTAACTAGCTTACCTCTGGAAATTTATAACTATTCTTTAGGTTTTAATATCTTTATAAAAGATATTCAGGCAAACTATAATCTAAAACAAGAAGACATAAACAAATTATTAGAAACTATGGGATTTTCTGATCAAGAATCTGAATCTGAAAAACTATCTTCGCATGATCTAAGTTTGGCCCTATCTGCGCCCTATAAAGAATTTGTTTCAGAATTAGAAAAATTTATTACATCGGCTAAAAATAAATTTAATAATACTGTTAATAATATTTTTATTTTTGGTGAAGGGTTTAAAATTAATTCATTTGAAAAAAAACTTTCTAATTCCTTGGGGATTGAAGTAAAAATTTTAGACATGTATCCGCATTTCATAAAAAGTAATACTACTGATTTTGTAAAAAACGATCTGCCGTTATTTATTTCATCAATTGGAGCTAATTTATAAACAGGAGTTTATTGAACCACAACTGTGGTGAGTGAAGTCGAACCATGAAAAAATATATCAATTTATTGTCAAAAAAAAAAGATTATCAAAAAAAAGAAAAGTTTTTTAACCTATTTAGGAAAATAACTACTTTGTTGGGAATTGTTACTATTTTTATATTATTAAGCCTTTTTGTTGTTTACCAAAAGATAAAGAGTCAGCATCAATCATTGTTATCAAAAAAAGAGGACTATCTTAACCAGTTAATTTTAAAAAAAGACGTCGAAAAACAAATTATTTACTTCAATGAAAAAAGTAGTCTTTTTAATAATATCCTAAAAAAGGATGTAAATTTTCTGCCTTATTATCGTATTCTGAAAACCTATCTGCCAGTGTCAACTGAATCGGCAGATATAAGCTCTATAAAATACGATAACCAAAAAATAGTGGAGTTTGCTTTAAGCTTTTCCAATTATGAAGATTTGTATAATTCCTTGTCTAATCTTGAAAATGAAGAATTTCTAAACATTTTTGATGACCTTACCCTTCAGTCGATTAATCTGTCAGAAACAAAAATTAAAAATTATCAATTATCATTAAAAGGGAAGTTTAAAACCCTGCCTATTATGGAGCCATGATCCTTCGGCAAGCTCAGGATCATAGTGAGTGAAATCGAACTATGAAAAAAACAATTGACATTTATACTTTACGATTAGCCAAGGAAAATATTCTTTTTATAGTGGTGTTTGTTCTTTTTCTGGCGATAATTATTTTTTTTATTCCCCTCCAGCTAAAAAATTATTATGATTATCAGGAAAAAATTAAGCTTTTAGAACAAGACATAAATCAATTAATCAAAAAGCAATCGATTATTTCTTCTATCGATCCTAAAGAAAGCAGTTATTTAGTTCAAACATTAAACAGTCTTATACCGGGGAACGAGGACTATTTTTCCATATTTTCAACTTTAGAAAGTATTTCAGCTAAAACGGGATTTAGAATTGTTTCTTATTCTATTAAACTTTATGAAAAATCCAAAGATAAAATTATCATAAAAGTTGAGGGAGAGGGAACACCTGATTCCTTTCTTAAATTTTTAGAAAGCTATCAGTACAAAGGTGGTCGGTTAATTACCATGGACGAAATAACATTTTCACCCGGAAATTTTAAAACATCCCTTAGCCTTAATTTTTATACAAAAGACATAAAAGATTTACAACAATTAAGCAATTTAATGGTTGATAAAAAAACAAGGGAAAAGATTAAAGAAATCAGTCAGGAAATAGAATCGGTGTCTAACATCTCTACGGCTGAAGGAGAGTTTAGGGAAATTGAGTACCCAACGAAACAAAATCCGTTTACGTTATAGCCTGTTTTCTTCAACTTTTAAAAATACTTTTTTATTTTTAAGATCTTTTTTAGAAAGATAAGTATATAAAAGAGTTCTTAAAGCTTGTATTGTTCTACCCTTTTTTCCAATTACCTGAGCAAGATCGCTTTGATCTAATTTTAGATTTAAAGTTATTGATTGCTCATCTTCAATTTTTTCTACGGTAATCACTTTGGGTTTTTCGACAATTTTTGATAAGAGATAAGTTAAAAATGTTTCCATGATTTTAGTAATTTGTTCATACCGTTAGAGGTTTGAGCTCCTTTTTTTAACCAATTCTGTAATTTTTGTTGATCTATTTTAAGAACATGGGGGTTTGGCATTGGATCATAAAATCCAATTTTTTCTATATACTTTCCTTCTCTTTTTTTGCCTTCTTCTATGACGATTATTCTATATTTAGGGTCATTTCTTTTACCAAATCTCATTAATCTGATTTTGACTGCCATAATATATTTTAACCTACGCGATTTTTTCGTGGTGACACCCTCTTTAACCGCGTAGGTTTATTATAAATGTACAACGATTGTAACAATTATAACTAAATTCCTAATTTTTGTAAAGCATCTAATGCCGCTTTTTCTTCTGCTTCTTTTTTCGACTTGCCCATGCCATAGCCAATTTTTTTATTTCTTAAAAAAACGCAGATACTATATTTTTTCTTGTGTTCCGGACCGGACTCGGTAATAATTCTATAATCCGGTAATTTTTTATATCTACCTTGGAGATATTCCTGAAGCGTATTTTTTGAAGATGAATAAAGACGATTTTTTACAATGTCATCTAATTCTTTCCCGAATAAAAACTTTGCTATAAACCGCTGGGTTGACTCAAAGCCCTGATCCAGAAAAATAGCGGCGATAAGAGCTTCAAAACAATCGGCTAAAATTGATTGGTTCTTTCTGCCGTTGTTTCTTTTTTCTCCTTTAGAAAGATAAAGGTATTGACCCAATTGAAGCTTTTCAGCCATCTTGTATAAACTTTCGGTTTTAACTATAACGGCTTTAATATTGGTGTACTCACCTTCATGAAGTTCCGGATATTTTTGATAAAGATATATAGAGGTAATTAGGGATAAAACACTATCGCCTAAAAATTCTAATTTTTCATTGGAGCAATGTCTAAAAAGTTTATTTTCATTAAGATAAGAGCGATGAATAAAAGCATTTTCTAATAGCTTTTTATTATTAAACGAAACGCCTATTAATTCTTCAAGCCTTGATGAATTAAACATGACTTTTTGTTTGAGCGGTGACGAATATTTTGCCTAATACGGCATTGATAAATCCCGGCGATTTTTCTCCGGCCAATTCTTTAGCTAATTCAATCGCTTCATTAATAATTACTCTTGGTGGTTCTTTTCTTTCAATAATTAATTCATAGACGGCTAACCTAAGGATGGATAAATCAACCTTAGAAATTTTTTCAATGGGATATTTTGGAGCCACCGTTTCTATTTTTTTATCAATTAAGTGATAGTTTTTTAGTACAAGTTTAGATTTTTTAGAGGCATTCTTATTTTTATAGAAAATAGAAGAATATAATTCTTGAATAATTTCAATTCGTTGTTGGTGACGAGGATCCATGTAAAATATCAAATATTAAATATTAAATAGCAAAAATTATTTACGGCAGAATTTACATAAGCGGTGGGGCAACTTCGGCTTGCCACAGTTTTTACATTTTACAAGACTACATAGCTTGATTTTGCGTGCGGCTAACCTTTTGCCGCTTCTTTGAGTTGAGTGTTTGCGCTTTGGTAATGGTGCCATATTTAAAAATTAAAAATTTTCAGTCGCGACTGATGACTAATATTCTATAACTTTCAATCCTATTTTGCAATTGAGAAAAATCGGCAATAGAATATTTATTAAGGAAATAGTTAACAGCGCGGTGGGTTTTTTCAATCAAGGAAAAATCTGATAATGAAGCGATTTTTAAATTGGAAATACCGTGTTGTTTTGTGCCGTAAATTTCTCCTGCGCCGCGTATTTTCAGATCATGTTCGGCTAATTCAAAACCACTAATTGTTTTAGTAAAGATTTTTAGTCTTCTGGAGATATGATCGTTAATTTTTTGAGTGAATAAAAAACAATATGATTGTTTATTGCTTCGTCCGACACGACCCCGCAATTGATGAAGTTGGGCTAATCCAAAACGTTCAGCCGCCTCAATTAAAATGATGGTAGCATTAGGAATGTCAATGCCTACTTCGACTACTGGAGTGGCAACTAAAATATTTATTTGTCCCGCGGTAAATTTTTTCATTATTTCTTCTTTTTCTTTCGATTTCATCTTTCCGTGAAGCAATCCTAAACTAAACTCATTAAAAACTTCATTTTTCAAAAATTCAAATTCTTTTTTTGCCGCTTTAACTGACTGCATTGTTTCTGTTTCGGATTCCTCAATTAAGGGGCAGACAACAAAAATTTGGATACCTAAATCTTTAATCTGTTTTTTTATCCAATTATATGCGTCATTTCGTTTTTCTTTGGCTACAAAATAGGTTTTAGTAATTACTCTTCTCGGTGGCATTTCGTCGATTACAGACAGATCTAATTCTCCGTATAAAGCTAACACTACTGTTCTTGGAATAGGAGTGGCGGTCATGGTTAAAAGATGAGGATTTAATGCCTTTTGCTTTAATATAACACGCTGGACTACCCCAAATTTATGTTGTTCATCAATGACGACCAATCCCACTTTTTCAAAAATTGCTTTTTTAGTAATTAAAGCGTGTGTGCCAACCACAATCATAGATTTCTCCAGGTCGCTTTTTTTTGGCTTAAACGAAGAAGTATATAAAGAAACAGCGGGATCAACTTCATTATTAAATAATTTTGATAACGTAATATAATGCTGCTGAGCTAATATTTCCGTTGGTGCCATAAGTAACGATTTAAAGCCATTAAGATAAGTTAGGTAAGATGCGATAGCAGCCACCACAGTTTTGCCACTTCCCACATCACCTTGAAGTAAACGATTCATCGGTTGAGGCTTAGATAAGTCAGTTGAAATTTCTTCAACACAGCGTTTTTGAGCTTTGGTTAAATGAAATGGAAGATGACGGATAAAATTTTGTAAGGAACGGTCGTGGCCGCTCCATGCCGTAAATTGATGCCCCATTTTTTCTTTCTGCCATTCTTTTTTAATTAACTGAGATGACAATTGAATAGTAAAAATTTCATCAAAGGCCAACCGTTGGCGTGCCTGTTTGGCTATTTTTAAATCGGAAGGAAAATGGATATTTTGGTAGGCGGATAGTTCATCAATAAGGTTATTGTAGGAGACAATTTCAGAAGGAAGAAATTCAAATTCTTGTAGAGACAATTCATGAATTGTCCCTACATTTATGATATTTTTCAAAATGTAAAACACCTTTTCTCTAATCGTTCTAGAAGATAATCCTCTTTTTTCCGGATATATTGGAATAATTCTTCCCGTATGAACTGTTTCTTGATTAAGAGATTTTAGAATTTCATATTCCTCCACTTGGATAACGCGAGAATAAAGATAGCTTTTTATTTCGCCGGATACTGAAAGATAATCTCCCGTTCTAATAAGCCGTACCAGAAATGGTTGATTATACCAAATCAACTCAATTTTGCCCGACTGGTCGTATAAAATTGCTTTTTGAAGATTAAAACCTCTTTTGGTATATTCGTTTTTAATTTCCGCTATATTTCCTTTAGCGGTAGCCTTTTCTCCTTCCTGAAGTTGATTAATAGCTGAAATAAAGGAATAGTTTTCGTAACGAAAAGGAAAATAATTTAAAATATCCCAATAATTTTTGATCATCAAAGATTTAAGGTGTCGAATGGTAATGGCGCTTGTACCAGGCAATTTTTCAATTAGAGTGTCCATTTATCTTAACCGTAATAAAGGCAATAATAAGGATGATAAGAGTAAAACAATTGAGGAGACAACAACAATAATTTTCCAAATCCTCTCTTTTTTAAATAATTTTTTAAATTTCATATTATAATGATTATAACATGTTAAAAAGAAGACAAAAGATTCAAAGACGATATCTTAGGCAAAAAATTTTCGCCTATTTTCTTTTGCTGGCTCTTATTGGTGTTTTATTTGCTTTTTTATTTTCAATTGTTGTTTTTGCTTGGTTTTCTAAAGATTTACCTTCGCCGGGAAAAATTCAAAGGGAAAGCGGCTTTTCCACGGTTTTTTATGATCGTGAAGATAAGGTTATTTATGAAATGTACAAAGACAAAAATCGAATTCCAATTAAATTGAGCGAAACACCTGATTATCTTAAAAAGGCAACCGTTGCCATTGAAGATAAAGATTTTTATCGGCATGGTGGTTTTTCATTTTATGGCATAATGAGAGCTTTATTAAATATTGTTTTAAAAAGAAGCCTTCAGGGAGGGTCAACCCTGACTCAACAATTAATTAAAAATGTCTTGTTAACTCCGGAGCGAAGTCTTACCAGAAAAATTAAAGAATTTATCTTAGCCGCTGAGGTAGAACGCCGTTATCATAAAGATCAAATTTTGGAAATGTACCTTAACGAAGCTCCTTACGGTGGTACGTTTTGGGGAGTAGAATCAGCCGCTAAGGGATATTTTGATAAGTCGGCCAATGAACTTACTTTGGTTGAATCGGCTTTTTTAGCCGGACTGCCCCAGCGTCCTAGTTATTACTCCCCTTTTATCGGTAAAAATGATGGCTATATCCAACGAACTTCCGATGTATTGCGAAGAATGAGAGAAGATAAATATATTACCAACGAACAGGAAAAAAAAGCCAGCAAGGAAATCTTAAAAATGAAATTTTCCGCTCCTAAATTAGCCATAAACGCTCCTCACTTTGTTTTTTATGTCAGGGAGCAAATAATTAATCTTTTGGGTGAAAAAGCTTTAGATCAAGGACTAAAGATAAAAACTACCCTGTCACTTAAAGTTCAGAAAATGGCGGAAAAAATCGTTAAGGAAGAAATAAATAAATTAAAAGGTTTAAATGCCACTAATGGAGCAGTAGTGGTTTTAGATTCCCAAACTGCCGAGATTTTAGCTATGGTGGGCTCAGTTGATTATAATAATGAAAAATTTGGTAAATACAACACGACTCTGGCTTTACGGCAACCTGGTTCTGCCATAAAACCGATTACATATGCGGCTGCTTTTGAAAAAGGATACACACCATCAACGGTGGTTATGGATTTAAAAACAGTTTTTCCCAACCAGGGTGGAAAAGATTATATTCCGGAAAATTACGATGGGAAATTTCGCGGACCCACACAGTTGAGATTTGCTCTTGGCAACTCAATCAATATTGTTTCAGTAAAACTTTTAGCCATGGTAGGGATTCGTGATTTTTTACAAAAAGCATATGATATGGGCTTGTCCACTTTCCAACCAACACAAGAGAATTTGAATCGTTTTGGCTTGTCAATAACTTTAGGAGGTGGAGAAACCCGGCTATTAGATTTAACCTCGGCTTTTTCTGTATTAGCTCGGGCTGGAATAAAAAAGAATTATTCTTCTATTTTAGAAATTAAAGATTATCAAAATAAACTTATTTATAAATCTGAAAAATCGACGGAAAAAAGAGTTATTTCTTCCGAAGTATCTTTTTTAATCTCTCATATTTTGTCAGATAATAACGCAAGAGCTGATATTTTTGGCAGCCGAAGCTATCTCAATATTTCAGGAAAAACAGTGGCCGCCAAAACTGGAACCACAAATGATAAAAGAGACAATTGGGCACTTGGCTATACCAAAGGAGTAACTGTTGGAGTCTGGGTAGGTAATAATGATAATTCCCCGATGAACCCAAAGATTGCTTCAGGAGTAACTGGTGCTTCTCCAATTTGGCATAGATTAATGTCAAGTTTGTTGGGGACAACTCGTGATTTATCCCTGCAAAAAAAGTATCCGGATGGAATCCCCGATAAACCTGATAAAGTATTAGCGCTGGAAGTTGACGCTTATTTAGGAGGTTTACCAAAAGAAGGCTACCCAAAAAGATCTGAATATTTTATCTCTGGTACTGAATCTAAGGATGTCTCCCCTTTCTACAAAAAATTAAAAATTTCTAAAAATACTGGCCAATTAGCTAACGATATTGAAATAAAATCAGGAGAATATGAAGAAAAAGATTATATCGTTATCAGTGAAGATGATCCTGTATCAACCGATGGAATCAATCGTTGGCAGGCGGCCATTGACGAATGGCGAAAATCGCAAACTGATGAGAAATTCAAATTTCCAACAGAAATTTCTGATATAAAAAAAGAAGATGTTATTGTTCAAATTAAGGAACCATCTGATAAGTTAAAAATTGACAGCAATTCATTTACTTTAAAGGCAAAAATTATTAGTCTTGATGAAATCAAAAAAGTTGATGTTTATGTCAATAGCGATATTATCAGTACCTACAATGAAGATAAGAAAAGTATTGAAGAACCCTTGCAATTGTCTGATGGAGTTTATGAGATAAAGGTCCGGGCAGAAAATAATAAAGGAAAAGCGGGTGAATCGTCTATTAAAATTGGAATAAATAAACCGTGGGATTATCTCAGTCCTACTCCCATATTAACTCCAACGCCAGAATTAACCATTACTCCCTCGCCGACTGTAACTCTCTCCCCGACTCCCTGATTTCTGATATATTATCCGATTAAGTGTTTAAAGTAGATGCTTGATTTTGGATAACTCAGATTTTGCTTCTTCTTCGGTGATATTTCTCTTTGGAGATGAGAAATAAAATCGGCAGGTGATTTTATTTCGGAAGATGCCGATTAACTCAATTTTTTGTAACAATTTAGATGTTTTAAGGGCTAAATTTTGAATTGTAGCAAAATTATTTTTTTCAGATAAGTTGATAGTCAAATCTAATTTAACAACAGCATAAGGATTAATTGGTTTATAAGTGGGCACAATTTTATGGTTGTCAATTAACATTTGAAAATCGATTTCCGCCAAAAACACATCGGTTTTTAAGTTGTTTTTTAATTTTAGTTCTGGTTTAAGTTGACCTAAATAACCTACTATTTTCTCTCTTATAATTAAAGCAGTTTGAATCCTGGAATGAAAAATATTTAGCGACGGATGACGGTTAACTATTAATTGATAACTTTCTATGTTTAACTCTGATAAAAGTGCCTCAATTATTCCTTTTAGATCAAAAAAATCGGTATTAACGACAATACCTAATTTGTAGATTTCATTTGGTAGGGAACGCATATATGCGTTCCCTACATCAATTGGGTGATAAATTTTTGCTATCTCAAATAATTTTAAAATTTCTTTTTTACCAAAATTGTCTCTGATATTTTTTATAAGAGACGGAAGGAGAGAAACTCTCATATATTCAATTTCTTCAGAAATAGTATTAGATAAATGAAGATGCTCGGATTCTGCCATCCCCAAATTTTTAATCATCTTTTTTGATATCATTGAATAATTCATTACTTCATGAAGGCCCAAATGCTTTAAAAAATACTTAATTTTTGGCTGAAAAATAAATAACTTTTCTATTTCTTTGGGTTGTTTGACATAAACAGGAGGTTGAAGATTGTTTGGTAGGTTACAATAGCCGTATATTCTGGCTACTTCCTCAACAATATCTTCTTTAATATTAATATCACTGGCACGCCATGACGGAATTGTTATTTGTAGGGAACGCATGTATGCGTTCCCTACGGATTTAACCCCAAAACTTAAATTTTTCAAGATAAAAATAATTTTTTCTTCTGGAATCTTTATGCCAATAATTTTCTCAAATATCGAATATCTAATGTCTAATGTCTTTTCTTTATAAGGATGAGGGTAAATATCATAAATTTTTGAGGCAATCTTTCCTCCGGCATATTTTTCCAACAATTCAACTCCATAAACTAAGGTTGGTTCAACTCGCTCTTCGTCCAATCCTTTTTCAAAATAGGTAGCGGCTACAGTTCGTTGGCCCGTAGACATTGAAGTTTGACGGATTTTTTGTTTGTTATAAGTTTGAACAAACAATACAATCTTTTTGGTATTTTTTGAAACGGAAGAATTAAAACCGCCCATTATTCCACAAAGATCAATTAATTTACCATCACCGTCTTCAATGATAATATCGCCACCGGGTAAAATAATCTTTTTCTCATCTAAGGTAACAATTTTTTCACCTTTTTTCGATTGACGCATAATCATTATTTCTTTACCCACTTTGTTATAGTCAAAGACGTGGGTTGGTTGGCCTAAAGCAATCATTAGGTAATTAGAAATATCAACTACATTGTTGATTGATTTAATTCCACAGGCAGTTAGTCTTTCTTTAATAAAATTAGGCGGAGGTTGGATCTTAATATTGTCTAAAACAATGGTGGTAAATCTTGAACAAAGATTTAGATCGGCAATTTTTATTTTTAATTTAAAATTACTACTTTGATCACGATCGGTGCTAAAGTTGTAATTATTAAATTTATATTCATCTAAAGGATTAACTTTAAAATTAGCTTTTTTCCCAAACATGGGTAAAATTGCTAAACATTCTTGAGCAATCCCCAAAACCGAAGCCGAGTCAACTCTATTGGAAGTAATTTCAATATCATAGACATAATCGTTTCCAATTTTTTCGACTCGATCCACCGAAGGGCCGCATAAAGATAAATATTTCTGAATTTCATACGGTGAAGCGTCAGTATCTAAATATTCTAAAAGCCAATTATGCGTAATCTTAATGTTCATATAATTTAACTCGTTAACCCGTTAACAGGTTTAAAACTGTTCAAGAAATCTAATGTTTCCACCATACAAATCCCTAATATCGCTTAGTCCTGTTTTCATCATAAAACATCGCTCCGGCCCAAATCCAAAAGCCCACCCGGAATATTTATCAGGATTTATACCACCTGCTTTTAGGACTTTTGGATGAACTATCCCCGCTCCTCCTAGTTCCATCCATCCTGATTTGCAAACTCGGCATTTGGCTTTGTTAACCTCCGAGGTTCGTACTTTAAACCTACGCGGTTTTTCCGTGGCGACATTTTCATTAACCGCGTAGGTTTGTCCAACCTCGGAGGTTTTGTTAACATACCCAGTCCCTAAACAGGTTCCACAACTGACATCAATTTCAAAAGATGGTTCGGTAAATTGAAAATGATGGGGTCGGAGTCGGATTTCTCTTTTTGGTTCAAAAAATTCTTTAGCAAAATAGTCTACCGTTCCTTTTAAATGACTGATATTAATACCACGATCAATACACAGACCTTCAAATTGATAAAACATCGGCGCATGAGTTAGATCCCAATTAGGACGATAACATTTGGCGATATTAATCATTTTGATTGGAGGCTTTGTTCTTAGCATTTCTCTTACTTGACCAGAAGACGTGTGGGGTGTAAGAATCATTTTTCCATATTTTTTATCGGGAGAAGTGTCAATAAAAAACGTCTCAAAATCATCTCTGGCCGGATGGTTTTTTGGCATGTTGAGAGATTCAAAAGCAAAATGTTCCCATTCTACTTCAGGATAGGAAACTTGAATAAATCCTATTTTCTCAAAGATTTTACGAATTTCTTCAATCGCCAGAGTCATAACATGAAGACTACCTTTAGGATAAGCTTTTCCCGGTAAAGTAGCATCAAAATAATCTTTTCTATCGGTTTTGATAAATAATTCTTTTTGCCTCTTTTCGATTAATCGAATAATCGAATTTTTAAGTTTGTTAGCTTTTTCTCCTAATTCTTTTTTATCAGTGGGAAGGAGATTTTTAATATTTCTAAGAGCTTGGTTAATTAATCCATTTCTCCCCAAATATTTGATTCTTAATTGTTCAAGTCCGTCATTCGACTGGATGAGAAATAGATCACTTTGGAAGTTCTTCTTAAGATAATCAATGTTTTGCATAATCAACTATCTTTTGAAATATTTTTGGATGCTCAACCGCAATCTGCGATAATATTTTACGGTCGAGTTCAATTTTTTTATCTTTAAGTTCTTTAATAAATCGACTATATTTAATCCCCAAAGAGTATACGGCTGCGTTAAGTCTGGTAATCCACAGTCTGCGAAAGTCTCGTTTTTTTGCTTTCCTGCCGGAAAAAGCATATTCTCCCGCATGAAGGGTAGCCTCCTTTGCTTTTTTAAACTGCTTATGGCGAGTCATCCAAAAGCCTTTAGCTAATTTAAGTACTTTCTTGTGTTTTTTTTTAGTGGTTATTCCGCTTTTAACACGAGCCATATTTTAAATAGAAATGGTACGGACAGAGCACTGTTCTGTCCCTACAAATAATGGAAATAATATTTATTTTCCCAACATCTTCTTTATCTTCCTTTTAAATTTTCCTTTTACTTCCCCCATTTGTTTCAAACTTCTTAATTGTTTTTTAGTCTTTTGGCTTTTTAAATGTCTAGCGCCATGCTTTCTGTGCAAGATCTTACCTGTTTTAGTGACTTTAAATCTTTTTAATGCTGATTTTCGAGTTTTTTGTTTTTTCATTTTATTTCTTTCTTCCAATTACTGCTATTATTACTCTACCTTGAATTTTTGGCGGCATAGAGATTGATACTTCGCCAATTGATTTAATAAATTGATTAACAAGGTCAAAAGCCAACGGCTTTTTTCCGACTTCCCGTCCTCTTAAAAGCAATCCTATTCTAACCTGATGTCCGTTATTAAGAAATTCTTGTGTTTTTTTAATTAATCGATCCAGATCGCCTTTTCCGATAAAAAGTGACAATTTTATGTTCTTAATTATGTTTTTTTTAATTCCTTTTCTAGCCTCTTTTAGTTTTTTCTTTTCTTGGTATAAAAACTTTTTGAAATCAATTAATTTAACCACTGCCGGATTAGTTCTTATATTAATAAGTACTAAATCTAATCCTTTTTCTCGAGACAAATTAAGTGCTTCTTGTCGAGATAAAATACTAATTTGCTTTCCCTTATCATCAATTAACCGAAAAGTCGATGCCTGAATTCTCTCGTTTAAAATATAATAAGGCCGTTTTTCTCGCCTTCTATAATTTGTTCTCAATTTTTTCTTTTAAGTCTTTAATGAACTCATAAAGATTAACTAATCCTAAATCTTTTCCTTCTCGCGTTCTTACAGAAACGAAAACTTCGTTTGAACGTTTAAACGTTTTAACGTTAGAACGTTTCAATTCTTTATCCCCAATTATAATCATATATGGAATTTTTTGCAAGGTGGTTTCTCTTATTTTAGCTCCGAGAGTTTTATTTTCATCGTTTAATTCAACCCGAGCGTCGTGTTCTTTTAAAATTTGATTGATTTTTTGGGAAAACTCGTTAAATTTGTCGGATACTGGCAAGACGACAACTTGTGTCGGAGATAGCCAAAGAGGAAAAGCTCCAGCAAAATGTTCGATAAGAATGGCTAAAGTTCGTTCAATTGAACCAGTTAGCCCACGATGAAGAATTACCGGATGTTTTTGCTGACCATTTCTATCAATATAAATCAAGCCCAATCTTTTTGCCATAAAAAGATCAAGTTGTAGGGTACTCATTTGCCATTCTCGACCAAGAGAGTCTTTTACAATAAAATCAAGCTTCGGTCCATAAAATGAGGCTTCTCCTTTTACCGCTTTATAATTTAATTTGTTGTTTATGACGATCTTCTCTAATTTATCTCCAGCCTTTTGCCAAGTTTTTTTGTCAGTTATATATTTGATTGCATCAGATGGATCGCCTAAAGATAATCTAACATAGAAATCCTTTAAATGAAAGCTTTTAAACATTTTTTTAACTAAGTTAATGCAGAGTTTAAACTCATTTTCGATTTGATCGTCTCTCATTAGGATGTGACTATC
The DNA here is from genome assembly GCA_964476245.1 of uncultured Gammaproteobacteria bacterium. GTDB lineage: Bacteria > Patescibacteriota > Microgenomatia > UBA1406 > HO2-37-13b > CAYYYW01. The sequence goes on along the minus strand of CAYYYW010000017.1, from coordinate 9,942 downwards.
GTCGATCGTTAGAGCTCGAACTCTAAGAAGTCCGGCTAATTCTCCTGTTTTCTCAAAGCGATAGCATGTTCCTGGTTCGGTCAGACGGATAGGTAAATCTTTATAACTACGAGAATGAGAAGCGTAAATCATATAATGATGTGGACAATTCATCGGTTTTAAAACATATTCCTCACCTTCTATTCCAAAAGGAGCATACATCAAATCGCGGTAGTGTTGCCAATGGCCAGTTTTTTTATATATTTCGCTTCTAGCAATATGAGGAGTAACAACATGTTTAAAACCTGCTCTTTTCTCAAGTAAGTATTCGTAATCTAATATTTGTTTAACAATCGTAGCTCCGTTTGGACAAAGAAGCGGTAAACCCTTTCCAATATTTTCATTTATAATAAACAAATCAAGCTCTTTGCCTAATTTGCGGTGGTCTCTTTTTTTTGCTTCTTCAATCTGCCATAGATATTTATCCAATTCTTCTTTGGTTGGGAAACATGTTCCGTAAATTCTTGTTAACATTTTATTTTTTTCATCTCCATGCCAGTAGGCGCCGGCGATTTTTAACAGTTTAAAAGCTTTAACTTCGCCGGTGGATTCGACATGAGGCCCACGACACAAATCAACATCAGAGTCAGGTTTATTAGGTTTACCAGTCCAATAGACGATTGCTTTCTCGCCTTTTTTGGTAATTTGATCAATCCAATCAAGCTTGTACGGATTGTCTTTAAACATTTTTTTGGCATCGTCAAGTGAAATCTCTTGACGTACAAAAGGTAAATTAGCTTTAATAATCTCCCGCATTCTCTTTTCTATCTTGGGAAAATCATCCTCGTTTACTTTTCCTTTGTAGTCAAAGTCATGATAAAAACCTTCGTCTGTTGCCGGCCCCATGGCCCGTTTTAAACCAGGAAAAAGCTCTGTCATTGCTTGATGTAAAACATGTTCGCACGAATGCCGCATTTTTTCAAGATCAGCTTTTTTCATAAGTATTTGTTTTATTTATTATACAAAAAACTCTCCATTTTGGAAGCACAAGTTTAAAACACAATGCTACAAAATACAGTACTACTTTTTAATAATTGTTTCATTTATTTAATCGACCTACCCGCCGAAGCCTTCTCGACCTTCGTAGCCGAAACTACTTCGGTGAAGGAAGCGGCGTAGGCGGGTTGAAACAAATGTTGAGCCTCACGAGCAGAGTGAGTGGCACCGCTTTGTTTCCGAGTTTCGCGAGGGGCGAAATCCTGAACCCTATAGTGGTTCATGGATCAACGAATTATAGTCATCAAAAAATATGGCATTATGGGTTGGAAAAGGAAATTTAATCGAAGAATATAAAAAAAAGTATAGAAAATCAAAATTCATTTTCAGCAGGTGTTTTTTTTACCTTAAAAAAGGCAATATTTATCCAAATATTAAAATGGCCTAACTGGTCCAACAGATCTGTATGTATTCATATTACATCGATATTTTAATCCAATACATGTATCGTCGCAACCGGGACAATCACAATAAGAATAGCCCAAACATAAACATCTTTCGTCGATATAGAGACAATTGAAACCATTCTTATCGCAATCTGAAACGTTAATAGCTTCAATAGTATGTTGTTGAGTAACTATTGAAAATATAAATATAATAATAAAAGCACTTAGAGTTAAAATAAAAGAGATTTTTAAAACTTTCATTTTTCCTTCAGAAAATTTGTTCGGACAAACCAACTAAAATTAAACTGTGGACTCGAGAGGACTTGAACCTCTGACCTCTGCAATGTCAATGCAACGCTCTAGCCAACTGAGCTACGAGTCCATTTATATAATATTACCAAATAATTTTCCTTCTTTAATCCTTTTAATTTTAACATTTTTTATCTCACTTGTTAAGTCTTTTTCAGTCATTATGTAAGCTGGAATTTGATTTTGCAAAAGGGCTTCTTGATAATTTTCTATCCTTTTATTTAAAAAAAGCGCTGAAGAATTTAACCCTATCTGTTTTTGCAAAAACGTTTGAAACTTCTTTTTATTAAGTTCGGCAAGAATTTTCGCCCTTTTCTGTTTTATTTGCTCCTCTGGTTCATATAACCTTTTACTCATAAAGTATCCTGCCGTACCTTTCCTCTTTGAAAACCGAAAAATATGGAATTTGCTAATCGGCACTTTTTTTAAAAAATTATAAGTCTCTTCAAAATCAGTGGCAGTTTCTTCTAAAAAACCAACTATAATGTCAGTACTAATAAAAACATTTTTGTTCAATCGTTTAATCGATTGTACATAATCAATGAAATTTTCTTTAGAATAACCTCTTTTCATCAACGAAAGTATTTTATTCGATCCCGACTGAAGAGGTATATGAAAAAAATTGACCAATCGTTCTTGGGGAAGAATCCTTTTGTAAGAATCTAAAAAGTCATTATTAATACTCAAAGGATGAATAGAACCAAAACTTATTCGGGGAATCTTTGTCTGCTTAATGATTGCTTCCACAAGATCCGTAAATGATTCTTGAGTATCATAACCATAAGCTTCTGTATTGATTGCTGTTAAGATAACTTCTTTTATTTTTTTATCGAACCGTTTAATTTCACTAACAATATCTGTAATTTTTACAGATTTGGGTAAACCTCGAAGATAAGGAACTATACAATAACTACAGAAGCGATGACACCCATTCTGAATTTTGATAAGAAGGCGCCCTGAATTCAAAAATTTATCAAAAATTGCCAGTTTTTGGGTCGTTGTGCCATTCTGTTTCCAACCGCGTCGGTTAAAATTGGAGCTATGGAATAATTTTTTTATTAACAAATCAACTAAAATTTCTTTATTAATATTATCAATAAGTAAATCTATTGGGAGATAGCTGTATAATTTATTTTTTTTCCAATAAGTAGCCGCGCAGCCCGCTAGAATAATTTTGATTTTTGAGTTTTGCGATTTAAGTTTGTATATTAACTGTCGTACTTCTCTTTCCGCTTTATGAGTCACGGCACAGGTATTAATAATAAAAATTTCGGGCCGTTTTTCATCATAAACAAATCCGGAACTTAACATTTTTTTATCAATTGATTCTCTTTCTGCATGATTAACTCGACACCCAAAAGAATACGAGGCAAAACGAATTTTACTCATGAAGATATTATATATAATGTCTACATTACTGCTCGCGAGGATTGAAGTTCTTGAGAAAGAGAATATTGCGTGCCTTTTTTCTTTGATAAAGCAAGAAAAAGAGAACCTCTTTTTTTCCTTTTCGTTTGCATTGCCGCCAGCCATGTTTTTGCCTCACCGACTTTAGCTCGTAATGTTCTTAAAAATGAAAGAAGAAGCTCTAAAAATCGGATATGATAAATTCCTGGTTTTTCAGATAATGACTGGAGCGTGGTTTTTTCTATATCAACTACTTGACTAAGCAAAGCCTTATTAGTTCGCTTAATGGCGGTAATTTCTTTTCTAATTTCTTCAACTAATTGTTTTATTTCGTTAGGAATGATGTGTTTTTCTTGATAATCTTCATGTTTAAATACGGTAAATTCAAGTCTTTGCGAAGTTTTTTGTTCTTTTTTTTGCCAAGGTTTATACGAAGGAGAATTTTCAAATTTTGAAGATTTGTCCGAATAATTTGTGTTAGCGCCAAAAAATTGGTCAAAAAAATCACTACCACTTTTCTCTTTAGGGTCTTTTTCGATTGGGTTCTTCTGATAATATCCCTGACTTTTTTTAGATGTCATGTCATTTTTCATGCCCCGATTATACTATAGGGTCATTAAGAAATCAAGGGTTTTTTGCCGTCTTAAAATTGATGCATAAAAATATGCGTTTTGTTTTGCTTTTTGTCTTTCTTTTTCATCTTTGATATTAAGAAATAAAGCGTCCAGGTCTTTTTGCTCAACTATAATTTTTTCTGCTTCGTTAATCTCTTCCAAAATAAATTCCAATTTATACATTTCTTCAATTTCTTTTTTGAATTTTTCTTTGAGTGAATCAAGAGTCTCATTCTTTGATTTTAAATATTGCTCTGTTGTGAGACCTACCTTTCTTACATCATCGACTAATTGGGTTAATCTCTTATTTAATTCCGTTTCTATTATTAAATTAGATATTTTAACATCAATATTTTTTAAGAAGGTCTCAAAAATTTTGTTAAACATCTTCATTTTATTGTCTTCTTTTTCCTTAGTTGAAGGTTCTTGCTTGTTCGGTTTTCCCGGAACCCAGATATCTTTTTTTTTCTCTTCTGATTTAATGTTTTTAATTAATTCTTTATAATTTTTTAAGTCAATTTTTGGTTTTTCCGCGATAGTTATTCTTATTTCCCAAATCTCATTGTCTTTAGCTTTAATTAATTCTATTTTTGGTGATATTATTGGTTTTAAATTTTCTTGTTTTAATAATTCTTGATATAGACCAGGCATTAAGTCATTGATTAGTTTTTCATAAACAGCTTCTTTTTTAATATGTTTTTCCGCAATGTTTTTCGGTGCCTTGCCTTTTCTAAATCCTGATACCTCAAGCTCGGAAGCCAATAAATCAAAAGCTTGATTATATTTTTCAGCTACTTGCTCTTTGGGAATAGTAATGTCAAATTGATAAGTAGACTTACCAAGGTCGGTTTTTTTTGTGATTAGCATGAATTATTTTATTTAATTATTAATTAAAGCTTATTTTATCAAAAATCAATTAAGATTTCTCTAACAAATTCTTTTTAAGAAACTTTATCATCACCTTCATATAAGGGGCACCATCTTACCCCGAAGCCGTTACATCTGTAAAGAGGGGCGCTTAATATTTTTTCTCGAGCCTCTCCATCATCTTCTATTTGAGAAATGTTAAGACCTGGGTCAACAGGGGTCAGATCAATGTATGTTTGTGATAGTTCTTTGGGGCATTCAGTATACAAAGTAATATCACTGTCTTTATGACGTTCTTGTCTCCAATCAGTGCCCGATGAAGAAGTATCTATATTTTGTTGTGATGGATCAATAGTTTGACCACACTCTATATTTAACATAGTTGTGCCGCAGGGAGGACTTGAACCCCCACGGATTACTCCACACGGTTCTAAGCCGTGCCTGTCTGCCAATTCCAGCACTGCGGCATAATTTATTTGCCTTAAAATATTCGTGCCAATTCATTTATCTTTGACTCTTCATTATAAAATTCTTTTCTAAAAAAATCTACCTTGTAAGCCCAAGTAGTTGACGGCGGAGCATAAATTTTACCGATTTGGTAAAGATCAACCGCTCCTTTATCAAGGTAATTTTTCTTTAGGCCTTTACCCACTATTTCAATCCCCTCGCTCCAATCTTTGAAAGTGATGTATCCTCCACCCCAACCAAAGGGATTATAAGAATTTGGATAAATAAAATGGCCAAAGGTTGACTCAATACCTGAAATAGACGGCAAAAGATAGCAATCTAAATTATATTTAGTGCAAACATCAATAAATGAATCAGCTGCTTCAATTAACGGAGAATTGTATTTATAAAGAATTCTTTTTATTACTAATTTTTTCGTAAAATTACTAATATTTCGATTGTTGTCTTTTAACACTGATATTTTCGCTGAGGACCCAGCCACTTTATTGTTATTCCCTCTTATTTTTTTCGGGAACAGAAAAACAACGAAGAAAAAGATTAAGATAATAATTAATTTTTTTCTCATAAAAAAAGATCTTAAAGCCCCTCAAAATGAATTAAGAAACCTTAAGATCTGATTTGAATTATAACATATATTATAGGATTGTCAAGTGTTCATCTTTAGGGGTATTTTATTCAAGAGCTCCAATGAAGTGATTTATCGCTTTTGCCCAACTTCCAGGGGAAGAAGGTGTGTATTTGCTCATTATCGCCTCAGGTGTAGTTAATCCTTTATCAATATAATTTTTTTTCAGACCTTTGGCCACAGTTTCTGCGGCCTCATCATATGACGAAAATCGCAAAACTTGACTTCCATAAATACCATATCCCCAGCAATTAAATGAATTTTCTGGGATAACTCGGCAAAGGTTTGATTCCTGCATAGCAATAGCAGGCAAAAGCCTATAATCAAAACCATATTTATCAGACGTCTTAACAATAAAATCTGCCGAATCATAAAGTGGCGAGTTATATTTGCGAAAGAAATTTTTTAAATTGACAGCTCTGCCGTCAACAAATTTTATTTCACCGGAAAATTCTCCTAAAACTAATGGAGCGGCCGAAAAGGAAAACTGTTTAGAAAGACCAGTTTGTATATTGGTTATTTCCGTTAAAATTTTTTGTTGTTGGGAATCTTCCCCTACTTTCAAATAATATCTAAAAATATAATATAAATTTAAACCTGAAACAGAAAAAAAGATTATTAGTAACAAAAAATTTCTAAAAATATTTTTCATCTATAAATTAGGATAGAAGATGTAAAGATAATTGTCAAGCTAAGCTTGGTTGTCAAGCTTAAGACGATAGTAATAGGTGGGAAATGGACTATGCGGTATTTTTTTTTGTAAGTATTTCTGCCAATTCTCAATCACAAATCCATGTGAAATAATTAAGACCTCTTTTTGGCATTCGGTTAAAAATTTTTGGCTTAGTTTTTTTAAAGTGTCGGGCATGAGGAATATAAAAATAACATTAGCTTCTTTAATATTAGCTCTGAATAAATTCTCTCTTTTAAATTCGATAGTGTTTAACTTTTGTATTTTAGCTAAAATTTTTGAATAAAATATAAGTAAAGGATTAATTTCTATACCAATTCCTTTTACTTTATATTTTTTTACGGCGGTTCGGATCAATCTTCCATCCCCGCTGCCAAGATCAAAAAGCACCTGTCCTTTTTTTAAATTGGCATTTTTCAAAATAAAATCAACTTCTTTCTGTTTTGTGGGAACATAAAAAGCGCCCATAAGGTTAGCTATTATGTTAAAAATTAAATAAAGAGAAAGAAATAAAAGAAGAAGAAAAACAAATAAAACAGAAATAATGTACAAAATTAAGTAATACATTTTTTAACGTTGCTCTATTTGATAAATAGATTAATCTAAATTATAATGGTTATTTAAGAAAAAGGCACGCCTCCGTAGCTTAATGAATAGAGTACGTGGCTCCTGCCCGCCGCGCATAGCGCCCGTAGCTTAATTGGATAGAGTGGATGGCTTCGGACCATCAGGTTAGAGGTTCGAGTCCTCTCGGGCGCGCATTACCCGCTCAGAGCGATTGCGAAGCAAGCGGGCTTGAGCGGGTTATGTCCATCGAAGTGAAGTTTCGTCTGCGTAGACGTAGACTACGAGACGAACCTGAACGAAGTTGGACACTAATATAAATTATAATACGATAAGTTTTGGTGGTCGTAGCTCAATGGTAGAGCGTCGCCCTGTGGAGGCGAATGTTGCGGGTTCAAATCCCGTCGATCACCCATTAGAGCTCTTGAAGAGCTGGGGCGAGTCTTAGAGGCTTTTATATCCTGAGCGATAAACGAAGCAACGAGCCGAAGGACATAAGCAATTTTAGATGTTCATGACAGTATTTTTGTTTTCGCTTTGTACGTTTTATTAATCAAAAGAGTAGCAAATCTTTCTAAATTTTTCATTTAATCGGATTAAATCAAATTTAACATTTTCTCCTTTCATAGCCCTGTCCATAAGTCGAGCAATTTTTACCATTTCGTTCTCTTTCATTCCTCTTCTGGTAGCTTCTGCCGTACCTATTCGAATAAACCATTTACCTCCGGCTAGCTCACTACCTTCAAAATTAGTTGAAATATTATTATTAATTAATCTCTTGTATAAAGCAATATGTTTACCTTTATTATGAATAAAAATGTGAACTTGGTGATTTTCAGAAAACCGACCAGTATTTGCACGTCTAACTTCGTAACCTAATTTCTCAAAGGCTTGAGCAATAGCATTTGAATTAACAATAATTTGCTTGGCATAATCCCGACCAAATTCTTTCATTTCTAAAATAGTGATAGCCAACGCAATTAAGTGAGTAATGTGGGGAGTAGAATAAAGGCAACTGTCGATTATAGCATTTGCCCTATCGGCTAATTCTTTATCTCTAAATGCAATCATTCCCTTATGCGGACCAGGAAGGGTTTTATGGGTATTAGCGCAAACGACATTAGCGCCTTCTTTTAATGGCGCCTGGAATTGTTGGCCCATAATCAGCCCCATAGTATGACTAGCGTCATAGATAATGATTGTGCTGTTACCGACCGCTTTTCTTATTTCCCTTAAATTATGAGGATTGAGGTAATAGGAAACATCAAGATATAATGCTTTAATGTTATATTTCTTAAATTTGATAGCGATTTTTTTGGCATCAAATCTCAAATTGGAAAAATCATAGTCGGCAAAAATATGTCCTCTGCCTATTCTGTCTATTATGCCTTTTGTCGCAAAATGTCCGCCGTATTCTAGAGGTACGGTCATAACAGTGTCTTTTGGATTAGTGGTTGAAAGAATAGCACACATCATGGCATGAACCCCTGACAATACATTTAAATTGACATCTGCGGCGTAGAGCATTTTTTTTGCGGCATCTTTAGCAGCATAAATTAATTCTTCAATACTTTTAAATCCTAAAGCGGTAAAATGACCAAAGTCGACAAAACCATCTTTACTGCCTCCAAAGTAATATCTTTCGCTAATTTTTGACCCTAAAAACATTCTTGCAGTATTTGAAAGTTGATTTTCATTGGCAGTAAGATGAAGAAAATTATTGTTTCGAATTTCTTCATTTTTTATTTTTTTAAGAAATGAGTTAATATTCATATACTTTTTTCATATTATATCATTAGAGCTAAGATTTTAATATTTGAAATAAATAATTCTATTGCGAAAATCAGTATAATTTATTAATGCAGAAGATATTTATAATCATAAGCAGTATTTTGGCGCTTATATCGCCAATTATTTATTCTTCTGCCATTTTAAAAGGAGATGCTAAACCGCACAGAACAACCAGGTTGGTTCTTTTAATTATTACCAGCTTAACTACAGCTTCACTATTTGCTCAAAGAAATCAAGTTGCTATATGGCTGGCGGGTGTTTCAACGCTTCAGTCAATAATAATTTTTATACTAAGTTTGAAGTATGGAATGGGTGGGTGGACAAAAAGCGATATTATTTGTTTATTACTTGCTTTGCTGGGAATAGTATTTTGGCAATTAACCAAAAACCCCATCATAGCATTATATTTCGCAATAATAGCAGATTTTACCGGTATGGTTCCCGCTCTTATCAAGACATATCGATTTCCCAAAACAGAAATATGGGCATTTTATCTCCTTGACGTCTTTGCCGCTGGATTTAACTTAATGGCTTTAAAAAAGTGGACCTTAGAGGAATATTCATATCCTGTTTATATTATGCTAATAAACCTTGTAATGGTTATTTTTATTGTTAGACCGATCCGATCGCTTTTTCAGCTACCAAGGAAACCTTAACCTTAAAAGTTGGCAAGAGTTCACGATCTTTGATACACCATTGTCATTCCCGCGAAAGCGGGAATCTATATAAATTCCTGATCAAGTTAGGAATGACAAGAAAAAGTACCATTTGTTAAGAATCCTTAAATCTTACAAAAGTTAAGTATTAATTATTAATTTTAAATTTTTTGTTAAAATACCCAGTATATCGAAAATTTGGGCCACTAGCTCAACTGGTAGAGCACCTCCCTCTTAAGGAGATGGTTCAGGGTTCGAGTCCCTGGTGGCTCACTTTAGAACCCCTTGACGAGTTTAAACAAGTCTAAAAATTCTTATTTTCTTTCGTAGCTTTGCCAAGCGGGATTATACATGGACATGATTGTTTTTTTAGTACATTATTTGTTATACTCTATTTAGCCTAAAAACATGATTAGCGGAATTATTTTTGACGGTAGCAGTCAAAGTCAAAACTCTCCAAAGGAAATGACAGAAATGAAATCAATTTTGACTTTACCAATAGTTGAATTGATAGAAAACTATCGTCTGT
>CAYYYW010000016.1:0-26028 GCA_964476245.1 uncultured Gammaproteobacteria bacterium | reverse complement strand
AGGAGATTGAAAAATTAAGAAATACTTTTATTTTTTCTCTTGTCTTTGGTTTGCCGATTTTTTATTTGGTTATGGCTAAAATGATTGGGCTGCCCTTACCCGCACTATCTTTAAAAACCACCGTTGTGATTCAATTTCTCATTACCACGGCCATCATGGCGGTGAACTATCCCCTTTACATATCCGGCTTCAAAAAACTGATTCAAAGAAATCCGAACATGGATTCTCTCATTGAAACAGGTACGCTGGCCGCTTATTTTTATAGTTTGGTTGTTTCTTTTTTGATTTGGTTTAAACCTGATTTTACCGACAATCATTTATATTACGAAAGCGCGGCTTTGATTTTGGTTTTTATTTCTTTAGGCAAATATCTTGAAGCCGTAACCAAAGGAAAGACAAGTGAGGCGATTAAAAAATTAATTGGGCTCCAACCCAAAAAGGCAACCATAATTAAAATTAAAAATGAAAAATTAAAAATTAAAAACTACAATGAAAAATTTAAAATTGAAGAATGGGAAGAAATAAGGATTCCCATTTCAGAATTAGAGGTTGGCGATATCATCATTGTTAAACCAGGCGAGAAGATACCGGTTGATGGAGTGGTTGTTGACGGCTACTCCGGCGTTGATGAAAAAGCCATTACCGGCGAAAGCATTCCCGTTGAAAAGAAAATAGGCGATGAGGTTATCAGCGCAACGATTAATAAAACCGGCGTTCTAAAATTTAAAGCAACCCGAGTTGGCAAAGATACGATGTTGGCCCAGATTATAAAAATTGTTGAGGAGGCGATGGGCTCTAAAGCGCCGATCCAGCTTTTGGCAGATAAAGTTTCTTTTTATTTTGTTCCGGCCGTCATCGTTCTCGCCGTTTTGTCTTCCGCAATCTGGTTTATGCTGGGACAACCCCTGTCCTTTGTTTTAACCGTTTTCGTGACCGTCCTGATTATTGCTTGTCCCTGCGCTTTAGGACTGGCCACGCCAACCGCGGTGATGATGGGCGCCGGTCTTTCGGCAAAAAATGGCATTTTAATTAAAAGCAGTAAGGCGTTGGAAACGGCCCAAGACGTAACGATGGTTATTTTTGATAAGACGGGAACGTTAACCAAAGGAGAACCCGTCGTAACCGATATTATAGAAATTCAAAAATCAAAATTCAAAAATCAAAATGACAATTCAAAATTAAAAATTTTGCAAGTTGCGGCTTCTGTTGAGAAAAATTCCGAGCATCCGCTGGCTCAGGCCATTGTTAATAAAGCCAAAGATTCCGCCTTCGCTAAAGCTTCGGCGGACAAGGAAAAAATCGAATTATTAGAAGTGGAAAATTTTCAAGCCATGCCCGGACAAGGCGTTTTTGCTGAACTGGAAGGCAAAAAAATTTTTTTAGGAACAAGAAAACTTATGATTAATAATAAAATTGACCTCGGTGTTATCGAAGATCAAATGATTGCTTTGGAAAATCAAGGCAAAACAACCATGATTTTGGCCGTAGAAAAACATATTATTGGCATCATTGCCGTGGCTGATACGCTTAAAGATTACTCAAAAGAAGCAGTTAAAATGCTTCAAAAAATGGGAAAAAAGGTGGCGATAATTACCGGAGACAACAAAAGGGTCGGGCAAGCAATTGCCCGGCAAGTTGGCATAGACAGGGTTTTGGCCGAGGTATTGCCGCAAGAAAAAGCCGCCGAGATTAAAAAATTACAGAATGAAGTCCCGACGCCCCAACTTTTACGTCGGGGGTCGGGATCCCGACCGGCCAAAAGCCGCGTCGGGAAAAACATTGTCGCTATGGTTGGCGATGGCATAAATGACGCCCCTGCCCTAGCCCAGGCCGATTTAGGCATTGCCTTAGGTTCGGGCACGGACATCGCCATAGAAACCGGAGAAATAGTTTTAATAAAAGACGATTTAAGAGACGTAATAACCGCCATTGATTTAAGCAAATATACTCTTAAAAAAATAAAACAAAATCTGTTTTGGGCCTTCTTTTATAATCTTGTCGGTATTCCTGTCGCCGCCGGCGTTTTGTATCCTTTTACCGGCTGGCTTTTAAATCCGGCCATCGCAGCGGTTGCCATGGCCTTTTCGTCTACCAGCGTTGTTTCCAATTCTCTTTTAATGAAAAGGTATAAGCCGAAAATTGTTGAAACTCTCACGACCTAATTGGTCGGGGAAGGGAGAATTGAACTCCCGCCACACGCACCCCATGCGCGTATTCTACCGCTGAACTATTCCCCGTGATTCCAACTCTCTTAATAGTAAGTCGTGGCTTCTTTTAAACTTCTTTTCCATTAATGCTGCAAGCTTAATATTTGGATATTCAAGTACATACAACAATTCTAATGGTCTTCTATATTTTGTTGATGTTGCTAAACCTTTGTTATGTTGACAAAGCCTTCGTTGCAAATCAACTGTAGAACCAATATATTTTTTATTGTCCCTTTTACTTATTAAAACGTAAACAAAACCTTTCATTTTGATTCTACCCGCCGGGCAGAGCCCAGAGGGACTGCCCTCTGGGCGGCGCCGCTGAACTATTCCCCCCGCCGGGCAGAGCCCTCCGCCGGATAGAATCCTCTGGATGGCATCTGGGCGGCGCCGCTGAACTATTCCCCGATGCTATAATTCAATCAACTAGTGACTAGTTCAACCAATTCAACTATATTTGTTGACTATAGACTGTTGATTTTTCTTGGTTATTATTTTAACATAAATACGCTTCGTTTATAAATTTTTAAATTAATCTGAAAATATGAAAACAGACGCCAAGGATCCTAAACTTCAAGCAGTTAATATCGCCATTGAACAAATTCAAAAACAATTTGGCAGGGGCGCCATTATGAAATTGGGTGGAAAAGCCGCCCTGACGGTTGATGTAATAAAAACTGGCATCTTGCCTTTTGATATTGCCTTAGGAGTTGGCGGTGTACCAAAGGGTAGAATTGTAGAAATTTATGGACCGGAAGCTTCTGGAAAAACAACCCTTTGCTTGGCTTTAATCGCTCAAGCCCAAAAAGAAGGCGGAATAGCTGCCTTTATTGATGCCGAACACGCCATGGATCCTTCCTGGGCCAAAATCCTGGGAGTGAATCTGGAAGAACTTTTAATTTCCCAACCCGACACCGGTGAACAGGCGCTTGAAATCGCTGAAAGTCTTATTAGGTCCGGCGGGGTTGATGTCGTCGTTATTGATTCGGTGGCGGCTCTTGTTCCCCGATCGGAAATTGAAGGCGAAATGGGCGACGCTCAAATGGGAGTTCAAGCCAGACTGATGTCTCAAGCCTTGCGGAAACTTACCAGCATCGTCTCCAAATCAAAAACCATTGTCGTTTTTACCAATCAACTCCGCATGAAAATTGGTATCATGTTTGGCAACCCGGAAACAACGTCGGGCGGATTAGCTTTAAAATTTTATTCTTCTTTGCGGATTGATGTTCGAAAAATTGAAACGTTAAAAAAAGGCGATCAGATTTACGGAGCAAAAATCAGAATCAAAATTGTTAAAAATAAGGTGGCTCCTCCTTTTAAACAGGCAGTAATAACCATCACCAAAGAAGGAATTGACAAAGAAGACGCCCTGATTGAAACCGCTTTAAACTTGGGAGTTTTGAGCAAAAGCGGCTCTTTTATTAAACACGAAGATAAGGTTTTGGGACAGGGACGGGAACAAATTAAAGAATTGTTGACCAAAGACGAAAAATTTAAGCAAAGATTGACAAAAGAGGTTTATGCTAAAGCATTTGTGAAATAAATTCTATTTATTTGAGGTGAGAAGTGAGATCCCACAGCCTTATATGGACACCAAAGAACTCCGCGAAAAACTTCTGCAAAAGTGCTACCGCTATCTTTCGGCAAGAAACAGGTCGGAAAAAGAGATGAGAGATTATTTAAAGAAAAAAATTCAACGATTCAAGTTAGACAACCCAGAGGAATTAATTGAAAAAATTATCCAAGAATTAAAAGAGAAGAATTTAATTGATGACAAAAAATTTATTAACTGGTGGGTGGAACAACGCAGTTATTTTAAACCCAAAGGGCTGTTTGTTCTAAAACAAGAATTATTGCAAAAAGGAATTAATCGCGATTTAATTAATCAGGTCCTAGAGGAAAATAAAATTGACGAATTAGAACTGGCCAAAACAGCCTTGCGAAAAAAAGCCAGGGTTTTAAAAGGGTTAAAAAAAGAAGAACGTTATCAAAAGGCAATTAGTTTTTTAATGCGAAGAGGATTTTCCTTTGAAACCGCCAATAAAGTATTCCGTATTATCTTTTAATCAATTTTCCGTTTTTATCAACACATTCCGAAACCATATCCACGGGAAAATTATAAGGAGCAATTGTCTCGCAAGAAATTGTCCCGTTGCCGTCTTGAACAATTATCCAATCATCGCCTTCTTTATAAGCTAAAAACCAACCGCCTCCCATCTCTCCGGAAAAGCCAACTCCTCCTTGGGCATGAGTGCCATTATTTTTGCTAACCGTAACATTAACTTCTGAAGTTGGTCTGTTATATTTTTGGGCAAAAGCCTCTTTAATCATTTCCGAGTCGCTTTTTTGAGACACGGTTGGTAAGGGAGCGGTTGTATTAGTAGGCTGAACTGATCCTGTTGGAGTTGTCGGTTGACTAACAACGGTAGGTGAAGGTTGTGTTGGAGAAATTGCCGGTGAAGATTCTTTTAAAAAATTTGGGAAATAGGTGCCTAAAAGAAAGGCTAAAAATCCAAAAACAAGAATAAAGGCAATTGTCCAAAGATTAGCTTCCCCTTTTTCTTTTGTTTCCATATCTTAAATCTTATTTTATACTTTTTTTATTACATTACAACTGACAAAAATAAATATAATAATTTTATTATAACTTTAATTGAAGTTTATATTTGTTCGGGATAAGTTTCTAAAGTTGCTGGAAGTCTACTAACTGGTTTTGCACTTGTTGTAACAGCTTTTTGAAGTTCGAGTTTTGCTTCTTCAATTTTTGCTGAATCATCAGAATAAACATAACCGATTAAGTCATTTTTTTTGAGAAGCATTCCAACTTTAACTTTAACAACGATTCCAACGGAATGATCTATTTTATCTTCTTTCTTTTCTCTTCCTCCACCAAGATTCATGGCAGCAAGACCAACTGCCATTGGATCAACATTGTCTACAAAAATATTTCCACCTTCATAATATACGGGTGTTTGTTTAGCTATTTTCAATACCAATAGTGGATCATCAGCCACTCTTTCATCTCCACCTTGTGCTTTTACCATTGCTCTAAATTTTTCTAAGGCACCACCTTCTTTAATTGTTCTTTTTGCCATAATTATTGCTTCGTCCATACTCCCAGCTTTTTTTGAAATCAAAATCATTCTGGCTGCAGTTTCAATACAATGTTCATAAAAATCTTCTGGACCGTGACCTTTTAATGTTTCAACTGCCTCCAAAACTTCAAGGGCATTTCCAACTGCCTCACCAAGTGGTTGATTCATGTTGGTTATTTCAGCAACCACAGTCATACCAACTATTTTTCCTATTTCAACCATCGTCCTTGCTAATTCTCTTGCGTCTTTAATTGTTTTCATGAAAGCACCTTGCCCGACTTTTACATCAAGCACCAAATGATTTGCTCCACTGGCAATTTTTTTACTCATAATTGAAGCGGCAATTAGTGGAATACTATCAACTGTTTCTGTTACATCACGAAGCGCATAAAGTTTTCCATCGGCGGGAGCCAGTTCTCCAGTTTGTCCCGTAACTACTATCCTAGTTTCTTTTATTTGTTTTAAAAATTCATCTTTAGTTAGATCAACTCTAAATCCAGGAATTGATTCTAGTTTATCCAAAGTTCCACCAGTATGGCCTAAGCCTCTACCAGACATTTTTCCAACGGTTATCCCATAAGCAGCAGCAATCGGAGCAACAACTAAAGTTGTTTTGTCTCCAACTCCACCTGATGAATGTTTATCGGCAACAATTCCAAGTTCGTCAAGGTCCAGAATATCTCCTGAAGCAGCCATCGCTAGCGTTAAATTTGTTGTTTCTTCCATTGTTAATGGGGGTTTTCTCATACAGACAGCCATGAGCCAAGCAGATGTTTGGTAATCAGGAATCACATTACTAGCTACACCATTTACCCAATTTAAAATTTCATTTTGTGAAAGTGGTTTTCCCTCTCGAGTATTTCTGATCGTTTCTCGTGGATTAAAGCCACTATATAATCTTGTTTTAAGTTCAACATTTTTGGAGTACTTTATTAATTCTTTTCTGAGACCAGGTTGACCAAGATGTATTATTCTTTTTGGCATATTTGGTCAGATTATACTATCATAAAAATTAAAAGTCAATTTTAGCGCTTTAATAAAACAAATAGTTAAGTTTAATTCAGTCTTTTATAAACCAATATAGAAAATATCTCGTTTAGAAATGTAATATTGTCTTAAACAATGTCAATCCCCTTCGACTTCGCTCAGGGCCATGGCTTACGGGGTTGGATAAGATAACGACATAGATGGTATAATAGCTCCAATGGCAATTGAAGTTATGGAATGTCATGCTAGGGAGCTTAAAGCAATTCCTCAAGGGTGGGCCTTATTGTATTTGGAAAGTTTATTTTTTGATTTGCCAAATCAATACTCTTTTAGTGGTAAGCAACAGGTACGTAATATGGCTGCACGGATGGAAATTGCTAAAAGAGCTTTGATAAGAGGCAATGCTATTATTACTCCAAACAGTGCCCCAGATTTAATTTGTCAGGCTTGTCCTGCAATTATTCCGTGCTTTAGTAAACCACTTTGATTCCTTAAACAATGTAAGTCCCCTTCGCTAAACCCAGGGCTATAGCCCTTCGACTCTACTCCCTCCTTCGTTCCACAACTATGATTCAGGACTACGGAGGGCAAGCAGGGCTTTACTTGCGGGGTTGGTTTATCCTGAGTGAACGAAGAGAATCGAAGGAATGAGAAGACAACCTAACCCTGTAGGGGTGAAACAAGACAGAATAAAAATCATTTGCAGATTTGTGTCAAAATAATTAACATGAATTGAAGATGTTTTTCTTGATAAACAAATTTTCAGAGGTTGATCTTCGGGGCGCTTTCTCTTAGAGACCCAAGATGGCTTGTTAATATAAAACCGCCCTCAGGCAAACTAAAAACAAAACAATAACCACTGTCGTCTGTATAGCCTGATTCTACCCATTTTTTCCAGGCATCACGTATACCCTCCATGGCCGCCTCATCCGTGGTATATTCATTATTGTCAGGAGCTGTCGCGAGAATTTCGTGCTTCAATTTAAGCCTTCTAAAATAATTTTCTGTCATTAACCGATAGTGCATAATTTCGTGTCTTAACGCCTGGCCCGAAGTCTGTGCTCCGTAAGAATATGATCCAGACTCCGAAGAAGCGGCGGGATTGCGTCTAAAATCGGTTGGATCAGGACAACTCTGGTTCTCTTTCGGTTGTAAACCGGGCGAAGGCAATATTCCTCCATAAGAGACATGGCAATTACCGTTTTTGTCAAAAAACAACCTTACTTCTGTGGTGTTTGTCGGGACACCCACGGCAATAAAAATTACTGGCGAATCAGCTTCAACATATTTTCCTCCTGCTCTACTAGCTTGATTTATTTCAATCAACAATTCTTCCGTCGTCGCCTTTTGATAACTTAAGATATCTGCTTTGAATTCTCCTAACAAATCCTCATAGAGGGCCATGTCTTTAAAATTATTCTCTTTTTTTGCCTTTAGAAGACCAGAACGCAAATTGTCTAGATACTCTTCCGTCTTTTTAATTATTTGCGTTCTATATTTTTCTATCTCTGGTAGGTCCTCAAGCAGTCCTCTAACTTCATTGTATTTGTCGTCTTTAAGATAACCAGGACTTACAACAGGACCAGGAACAAGAATAATTTTGCCTTGAAAATATTGAAGAGGGCCGCCCTCTTCAAATGCTTGGCTCCTGATGTATAGCTGTGTGTTGTCTGCCTGAATTACTTCAATATTTCTCTGCTTTAGCTCTACCTCTGTTAAAGTATTTTTTGGTAAAGTCTTTAAAACAGGATGTTCCGTTGACGATCTGTTGTTTATTGTTGGGATATTTGGGTTATTGGCTTCCTTCGTCTGGAATCTAATTGTGTCCAAAACTTCTGTTTCTTGAGATTGCTTGGCCCTTTCTCTAACTCTTCTGATCTCTGTTGGATCAAATTCTATCGACTCGCCGCTGGGCAAAGTATAGCTCACTGGCTGATGTTGAGAATCAAAAACAAAAACTGCCCCCTCGATATTCTGACGGCTAAAAAATTCTGCTGTTGGGGGGGGGACTGAAGTTAAAGTTGGTTCTGGTGTTAAAGTGGGAGAAGGCGTTAGCGTTAGGGCTGGAGTAAGAACATTGTTTGGTCCTTGATCTTTTGTGCCACCTCCTGGGTTTTCTCCTGCTAATACTGCTGTGTTTGGTAAAACAAAATCCCTAATCGACTCTACCACCGTTGGTCCAGCAACTTTAGCTCCCCCGCCCAAAGCACTAAGCAGACCTAAAAGAACCGTCGCTCTTCTTAACAATCCATGTCTTTCCTTGTTTGGTTCTTTATAATTCCCTTGACTGGGGTATTCGCCATAATATCTGTCCATACTTTATTTAAATATGTTTAAGAATTTGTTTAAATCAAATTGCAGTTTGTAATCTTTCAAATATATTATCTTTTTTTCTTCAAATTTTGAATCATATTTGCCAACGATCAGGGTAAGATCGCTATATGTTTTAATCTCCGGCAGTTTTCGCTCAACCTCAACTAACTGTTCCTCTTTAAGCGATTTAACAAACCGCTCAAGCAGATATTTAGCCATGTCCTTGTAGAGAATAGGCCTTAATTTATTAACTTGAGTGGAATTTAGGTTGTTTATTTCAAGATGTTTTATTGGGTCAAAGCAATTTAACGAAGTCATAAACATATTATAACCGATTTATTGTTATAACAAACACTTGCCATTAACTTAAAATAAAAAAACAACACAAGGCCTATCTAATTGAATAGCAATATTAGGATTTAAGATTGTCTTTCTGGTGATAAGTTTTCTCTTCTGTCCTGGTTAAAAAATCATTTGCAGATTTGTAAAAAAAGGGTAAAATATAAAAAGATTATAAATTTCAGCATCGTTGGAGAAGAAAGAAGTTTACATTTTAAAGCTAATTAAAAATATGTTGGCCACTAAAGTTTTTAGAATCTCAACAACATATCACCTATTGAGCTAATTTTTAAAGATCCATCACTTTCTTCTTCAATGTTATGTTTTATATATTATGAAACTGAACAAACTCTTTGATCTCCTCCCGTTTTTAAAACAAAAAAAAGAAGCGGCTGAACAAACTTTTCATCAAGCAGAGGTTAAAGCCAAAGAAATTGTCTTGACAGCAAAAGAAGAAGCTTTGCGAATCGAAAGAAAAGCTGAAGAAGAAGCAAAAAGACTTACCCAAGAAGCAATAAATTTGGAAAGAAGGCTTGAACACAAACAAAACGAAATTGAAAGCACAAAAAGAAGGCTTGACTCCGAAGGACGAAATCTGGAAGAAGAAAAAAAACAATTAAGCGGAAAAAGGGAGGAAATTTTGATTAAATTGGAAAAAATTGCCAAACTAACCCAAGCCGAAGCAAAAGACTTAATTCTTCGCGGTTGGGAAGAAAAACTCAAAGGAGAAATTGCTAAAAAAATAAAAACAGCCGAAGAAGAAATTAAAAACAAATCCGACGAGAAAGCAAAAGAAATCTTAGTCGATGCTATGCGTTACGGCGCGGTTGATTATACCGCCGAATATACTTTATCCTTCGTTACTCTCCCAAATGAAGAACTTAAGGGAAGAATTATCGGCAAAGAAGGAAGAAACATTCGGGCGTTTGAATTAGCGACCGGCGTTGATGTTGACCTTGATGAGGAAGGAGTAATAAAATTCTCCTCTTTTGACGCGGTTAAAAGGGAAATCGCCAAAACCTCTTTAGAGAAACTAATCCGCGATGGAAGAATCCAACCACAACGCATTGAAGAAATCGTCAAGAAAACAAAGGAAGAAATAGAAAAAATTATTATAAAGGCCGGCGAAGACATCTGCCATCGGATCGGCGCCTATAATCTTCCGCTTGAGATCGTTCGTCTTTTGGGAAAATTTAAATATCGCTACTCCTATGGACAAAACATGATTCTTCATACACTTGAGGAAACTAAAATTGGCGTTGCCCTCGCCCAAGAATTGAAAGCTGATGTAAACACGGTTAAATTAGGATGTTTACTTCATGATATTGGCAAGGTTATTACGGACAAAGAAGGCACTCACGTTCAGCTGGGCATTGATCTTTTGAGGAAATATAAATTGCCCCAAAAAATAATTGATTGCGTTGCCTCACATCATGAAGACAGCTCTTTTAATTCGATTGAGGCAATTATTGTTTACATCGCCGACGCTGTTTCTGGTGGAAGACCCGGGGCAAGACACGAAGATTTCGAAGAATATTTAAAAAGAATTAAGGCAATTGAAGAGGTAGCCAAGACAAAAAAAGGCATCCAAGACGCCTACGCACTTCAAGCCGGTCGAGAACTTAGAGTAATTGTTAAGCCCGAAGAAATAACTGATGAGGAAATAACAATTTTGGCCCAAAAAATTCAGGAAGAAATTGAAGAAAAATTTCCTACCTTTCCCGGGCAGGTAAAAATTACCGTAATTCGTGAGCTTCGTGCCTTTGCCACAACCCACTCTTGATATAGATTGTTATAATAAGATATTTTTAATATAGATTGACAAGAGGCTAAAAACCTTCTATGCTTTACTTGTTTTTATAATTACGCTTGTTAGCCCACCTCCGCTTAGGTTCGTCCCGAGGCTTACAGCCACGCGGACGAAACTTCGCTTCGGCGGGCTTTAGAAAGCGTAAACTCACTTATAAGTTCGTTAACGCTTTCTAAAGGGGGTGAAAAATAATGACAAAAGCAGATTTAGTCGCCCAAGTGGCCAAAAAAGCTAATCTAACAGCAAAAGCCGCCAAAGACTCCGCCAACGCCGTCTTCTCTACCATTTCTGACGCAATGAAAAGAGGAGAAAAGGTTGTGGTTACTGGCTTTGGTACGTTTGTTGTCCGAAGGAGAGCCGCCCGAAAGGGACGCAATCCTCAAACTGGTGCGGAAATTCAAATTCCAGCCACCAAAACTCCAGGCTTCACCGCTGGAAAATCTTTAAAGAGAATGGTGAAATAAGCTTGGTTTGATCTATATATCAACCCCGACGTAACGTCGGGGTTGTTTTTTTATTCAAAAATGCTATAATCAGCTTCTATGTTTAAAAGGCTTTTTTTGTCTATTTGCTTTCTCTGTCTTGTTTTTTCCTCTGTTTATCTGCTGGTTATGGCAGAAGAGATGGATAAGAACGATAGCCAAGAAATAAAAATTGAGGCAAAAAAAATTGAATACGTCCTTCCTTATCCCGGAATTCTTCCCGATCACCCCCTATATTTCCTTAAAGCAATAAGAGACAGGTCGTTGGTTTTTTTCACCCGAGACTACATTAAAAAAGCCCAACTTTATCTTCTGTTTTCTGATAAAAGAATTAATATGGCTCTTTCTCTGACTAAAAAAGGGAAGTGGAGACTAATCGCAAGTACCATTTCTAAAGGAGAAAAATATGCCCTTAAGATGATTCAATTACTTGAAGAGTCTAAAAAACAAGGCGTTTCACCAGAGGGCGAATTTGTCTTAAAGGTTAAATTAAGCAACGAGAAACATCGCGAAGCAATTGAAACTATTCTTAAAGATGCGCCCCAAGGAGAAAGAAAAGCAATTGAAGAAGTACTTCGCTTAAATAGGCAAATTGAAGAAAATCTGATTGTTTTATAGTCTTTTGACTTTAGTTAACCCTATCAGGATCGTTTCCAGCAACAAAGCAGCTGGGACAGATAAAAAAATTCCCAAAAACCCACCCAACTTCCCTCCAATTGTTAAAGCAATTAAAGTAACAATCGGATTAAGTCCCACTGCTTTTTTCATCACCAAAGGAACAATCAAATTGTTTTCCAATTGTTGAATTATGAAGTAAAGAGCAATGACCGAAAGCCCCAAGAACCAAGAGCTTGAAATAGCTACAAAAAAGGCAGGAATTGTGGATATGGTTGGACCAATGATGGGAACGATTTCTAATATTCCGGCAATGATGGCCAAGGGCAAAACATATTTTATCCGCAAAAGACTTAAACCGCCATACGACATGATGCCGATTACTGTCATTAAAATTAACTCTCCCCAAACCCACGCCCCCATTCTACGTTCGGCCTCGTCAGAAATGGCGACAATTTTTTCTGCCTGTTTTTCTTCAAGAAATTTTTCTAAAATTTTTTGGAGAAATTTCTCTTCCAGCAAAAAATAAAAAGTAAAAACAACAATCGAGAGAAAAAAAATAAAATTAGAAAAGACGCTCGAAATAAATTTGACGAAATTTTGGGTTAAGTCGGGTAAAAAACTCGTCAACGGTTCTAAATTTAAATAAGAAGAAGGGGTAGAAAAATTATTGGTAATAAGAGCGGGAAGGCTTCTAAAAAAAGCCATGCTTTCGCGAACTAAGGGAGGAACAACAAAAGAACCGGTAAACAAGACGGCTGCCACCGTCATCAAAAAAACAAAAAACACGGCCAAAGAACGAGGAAAAATTTTTTTCTCTAAATAATTTACTGGGGGTTTTAGAGCGCTCATAAAAATAAAGGCCAGAAAAAGAGAAAAAATCAATTCTCGAATAAGCCATAGGGCTTTTAATGAAATTAGAAAAAATACAGTAAAAATAATTGTTTTGGAAGAGATTTCAATCTTTTGATTCATTAAACCATTTATATACTAAATTTTTTGTTTTTGCAAGAAAATCTTTGTCTTCAGGATTTAAAAAAACAACCTGTTTCGTTTTTTTTAAGAAAACCAGCTGTCTTCGAGCATAGTCAATTTCAGCTTTAGTCCAGTTGTTAATTGCTTCTTGTAAAACAACTTTTTTTTCTAAAGGACGTCTGACGTCCTCAAAATAGTCTTTTAATTGTTTATAACCTAATGTATTCATGCCCGGATCGTCAAAGCTGTATCCCGTGGCTAAAAGTTTTTTTACTTCTTCAATCGCTCCTTCTTTAATTCTCTTTTTTACTCTTTTTTCTATCTTTTTTTTTAATTTCTCTTTATCTAAAACAAGCGCTGAAAACAGACGGTCGTATTGTGCAAATTTTTTATCCACTAATTTTACATTTCCTATTTCAATCGCTCTTATCAGTCTTCTTTTATTGTTTCGGTCTGACTGATTCATCTTCAAAAATCTTTCTTTATTAATCGTTTTTAACTCTTTTTGCAACTCCTCAACCGTCAACTTCTCAAGTTTTTTTCTTAACTCCCAATTCGGCTCAGTGCCCCAACTTTCAAATCCTTGTAAAAAACTTTTGATATAAAAAGCCGTGCCGCCAACGATAATTGGCAGCCTGCCTCTTTTAATAACGTCATCGACAACTATTTCTGCTCTCTGACAAAAATCATAGGCATTAATGTATTCCTTCGGATCATATAAATCATATAGCCAAATAGGAACGTTGTTTTTAAAGTATCCAACTAGACTTAAGTTTTGAGTTTTGGTTTTGACATTTGACATTTGACATTTGACATTTTTATCAAAATCTTTTCCTGTAATAATATTTAGATGTTTATACGCCTGTCTTGAGTCAAACGACACAATCTCTCCATTAAATTTTTTGGCCAGATAAACCCCCAGGTCTGTCTTTCCAGTAGCCGTTTGGCCGGAAATAATAAGTAATTTTTGCATAATCGTGGGTAAATTTTATCATATTGAGAAAAATTGTTATTGAATTTCTAGTTTTTGTTTTCGGTATATTGACAGTGGACTCAACTTTTACCGATTGCTATTTTTAATGGCAATTGGGCAGTAACAAAAAACGGAAAGGTGGTAAATGTGATGAAAAAGCTTGGATTTTATATCATAAATTAAGATATAATATTTTTATAATGAAATCCGTAAGAAAACAAAGAGTCGTTATTGCATTGGGCGGTAATGCAATTCAAAATAAAGGAGAGAAAGGGACTTTTGAAGAGCAATTAAATAACGTTGCCTCAACGATGGGCCATGTTGCCAAATATGTAAAAAGCGACAATCCCCAATTAGTTATCACTCACGGCAATGGGCCTCAGGTGGGAAACTTGATGATTCAGCAATCAGCAGCGAAAAATCTTCTACCTGAAATGCCGATGTACTTGTGTGGCGCTATGACCCAAGGACAAATAGGATATCTTATTCAGCAGAGCCTGAGAAATCTTTTTCAGAGAGAGAGTATTGCTAGAGAGATTGCTACGATAATTACTCAAGTCGTCGTTGATAAAAAAAGCCCAGGGTTTAAAAATCCAACAAAACCAGTTGGACCCTATTATAACGAAGCAGAAGCAAAGAAAATAGCTAAAGCCACTGGTTATACCTTTAAAGAAGATGCTGGCCGAGGGTGGAGACGAGTCGTTCCCTCACCTCAACCATTAAAGATCATTGAAATAGGTACAATTAAAACTCTTCTAGAAACAGGGACAATTGTGGTCGCCTCAGGCGGTGGCGGTATCCCTATAGTTGAGGAATCAAGACAACTTTCTGGGATTGATGCTGTCATCGATAAAGATCGGGCAGCCGCCCTTTTAGGCGATTTAATTAATGCTGATATTCTAATTATTCTGACTGCTGTTGAAAAGGTTTACCTTAATTATGGGAAGCCTAATCAAAAGCCAATTGATGCTATGGATATTAGACAAGCCAAAGATTATTTTAGAGAAGGTCATTTTGCCGAAGGAAGCATGAAACCAAAAATCGAAGCTGTTATTTCTTTTATTGAAAAAAATAAAAAAAGAAATGCAATCATTACACACGCAAATACCTTAACCCAAGCGCTTTCTGGTAAAAACGGAACCCATATCTATTATTAGTTCATTATTCACTATATATGAGACATTTAATTTCACTTAAAAATCAAAGCAAGGATGATTTATTGAATATTCTAGGTCTGGCTCAAAAAATAAAAAAAATGAGAGAGAAAGGCAAGTTAACCGATTATTTGCCAAATAAAACATTAATCATGTTTTTTCAGAAGAGCTCTACTCGCACCAGACTTTCTTTTGAGGTAGCCATGACCGAACTTGGCGGTCATGCGATATTTTTAGATGCCAGAACAACTCAGTTTTCTTTGACTGATTTTTCCGATGAGATCAAGGCTGTTATGCACTATGGCCAAGTTTTAATGTTTAGAGCACTAAAGGCAGCCGATGTTGAAAAGGCCGCTTCCTTTAATCAAATTCCAGTAATTGATGCCTGTTCAGAGAAATATCATCCGTGTCAGGCGCTCGGTGATATTTTAACGATGATAGAACATTCTAATGGATTAGATAAAATAAAAAAAATCGCTTGGTTAGGAATTGAGAACAATGTCTCCAACACTTTAAAATTAGCCTGTGCCAAGCTGGGAATTAAAGTAGCGATTGTCTCACCTGAAGCAGACGCAGCCAGCGTTGATAATGAATTAAATAAAATTGCCGAGAAAACCGGCAACGTCCTTAAAACCACAGATCTAAAAAGAGGATTGGAAGGAGCTAAATACGTCCATACCGATACCTGGATGAATATGGAGTTTTTTGAGAAAGGCAAGGTAAAATTAGAGTTTGAAAAGGAATACTACAGAAGAAAGAAAGTGTTCGTTCCATATCAGTTAAACGCTCAGGTGATTGATAATTATGCCCCTGTTGCTAAAATAATGCACTGTATGCCTTGTCATGTTGGCTATGAAATCAGCCGCGACGCTATTGATCGTCCTAATTCAATTATCTTTGACCAGGCGGAAAATCGTCTCCATATCCAAAAAGCGATATTAATCTGGCTCTTGGAGAAAGAAATATGAAAAAAAACCGGGTAATAATTATTGGCGCTGCTGGTCGAGATTTTCATAATTTTAATGTTGTCTATCGAGACAATCCAAACCATGAAGTCATCGCTTTTACGGCAGCTCAGATTCCTGATATTGACGGAAGAAAATATCCTGCTAGTCTGGCTGGAAAGCTTTATCTCAATGGAATTCCGATCTATGATGAGAAAGATTTAGAAAAAATAATAAGAGAAAGAAAGGTTGATGAATGTGTTTTGTCTTATAGCGACCTTTCCTATCAGTCGGTAATGCGGCTTGGTTCAAGAGTGATTGCTGCAGGAGCAAAATTTTCTATGCTCGGAACATCTTCTACTATGATAAAGAGCGAAAAGCCGATAATTGCGATTGTTGCTGTCCGAACGGGTTGTGGCAAAAGTCAGACATCAAGAGCGGTTGTTGAGATTTTAAAGAGTGTAGGTAAAAAAGTAGTTTCCATTAGACACCCGATGCCTTATGGGGATTTGGAAGAACAAAAAATTCAACGTTACGCCTCAATCACCGATTTAGTAAAGCATAAATGTACCATTGAAGAAATGGAAGAGTATGAGCCTCATATCGTTATGGGAAGCGTGGTTTACGCCGGGGTTGATTATGGAGCGATTTTAAAAAGGGCTGAGAAAGAGGCTGATGTAATTGTCTGGGACGGTGGAAATAATGATATGTCTTTTTATAAACCAAATCTTACTATTACGGTTGTTGATCCCTTAAGAGCAGGGCATGAGGTCAGCTATTATCCAGGAGAGGTCAATTTTCGCCTCGCCGATATAATTGTTATTAATAAAATTGACTCGGCTAATTCTAAACAAATAAACACGATTATTAACAACGCTCAAGAGGTTAATCCAAAAGCCAAAATAATTAAGGCAGAATCGGAAATTACCGTTGAAAAGCCAGATATTATTCGGGGGAAAAGAGTTTTGGTGATAGAAGACGGGCCAACCTTAACCCATGGCGAGATGAAAACCGGAGCTGGCACGGTCGCAGCCCAGAGAAATGGCGCGGCTAAACTGGTTGATCCTCGACCATATGTCACCGGTAAAATAAAAGAGACTTTTGAACATTATCCAGATATGGGGGCTCTTCTGCCGGCTATGGGTTATGGTAAAAAACAAATTAAGGATTTGGAAGCGACTATAAATAAAGTTAATTGCGATGCGGTTGTCATCGGTACACCAATTGATCTTGGAAGATTTATTAGAATCAACAAGCCATCAACTCGAGCTAGATATGAAGTCCCTGACAAAACAAAAAAAGAGTTAAGAAAATTATTAAAAGAAAAAGGATTAATATAAAACAAAATCAAGAGTTAGACAATCTAGACAACCTTTAAGGTTGGAAGGGGGGGCACCAATTCAGGCTATAAATATTATCTGGCGACAGTTAAGGCAAAAACTTTGGCGGCGCCGGCTCTTTTCAAGACCCCGGCAATTTCTTTTATCGTCTAACCCGTTGTCCAAACATCATCAAAGCGTCATCTAACCGTGTCGTCCGCAGGGTGATAAAGTAATTAATCCCAAGTCTTTTTTTCCTTTGGTTTTTTCTATGTCTTAACAATCTAAATTATAGAGGTTGACTTTTTATATACGGTAAAGTATATTGTTAACATAAACGCCTCAGCTAGTGCGCAAGCCCGCTGAGGTTTTTTGTTATATACTAGAAATATATGAATCAAACAGTTCTTTTTATTGATGGTGAAAATTTTATTAACAAGGTTGAAGAAGTCCTGAAAAGTAAAAATATTAAAAAAAATCAAACCGAGATTGCTTCTTTGAATTTTAAAAAACTCTTTGATAAACCGCTTCAAGATTTTAAGGTTTCAAGAAAAATATTCTACGCAGCAAAACTTCATTCTCATCCGGACACAAAAGAGAAATCCGCGGAACTGATAAAAGCACAAAGAAAATTAAAAAATAATCTAATAAATCAAAAGTTTGAATTTATAATAGCAGGCAACGTAAGAGCGCAAAAAATACAAATTAATCATAGAACTAAAATCATTTTCAGAGAAAAAGGCGTTGATGTCAAAATGGCCGTTGATCTAATTGCTCTTTCAGCAGACGAAGTAATTAAAACGGCTATTCTTTGTAGTTCCGATTCAGACCTCCAGCCGGCCGTTCAAGAAGCGAGGAAAAGAAACGTTGAAGTAGTTTATTTAGGCTTTGAATATCAACCCAATAAAGGATTAATGTATACAACCAATCGCTCAATTCTTTTTAGAAACATAGAGATACTTAAAGTCTGCGGTATAAAATAAAACTCAATTTCTGACCGAGAACGGCTTTGGCTAAACCATTTCTCACAAGCTTTTCCTTCAGATTCTTGGCGTATGGGCAGCTTCAAGATTGGAAAGAGAATCGTCCAGAAGACAAATATTATCTCGCGATCGTTAAAGCAAAAACTTTGGCGGCGCCGGCTTTTTTCAAGACCCTGGCAATTTCTTTAATTGTCCAGCCCGTGGTCCAAACATCATCAAAGATGATAAAACTTTTTCCTTTTATCCGTGTGCTAACGGATTCTTTTGCTAATGAAAAAGCGCCTATAATATTTTTATGTCTCTCTATTGGTTTTTCCAATTCAACCTGCGGCTTGGTATTTCTCGCCCTAATAATTAGCCTGTTTTCGATAGGGAAATTAAGAATTTTGGCAAAGAATTTTACCATCTCTTCCGATTGATTAAATCCCCGTTTTCTCTCTCTTTTTAGATGAAGGGGCACGGGAATAAAAATAAAATCCCTGGCCAACTGTTTATAAAAAAATATTTCTTCAATTTTTGATTGAGGAATAGATTTTAAAAGATCGTCTGTTGCTTCCTCAACTAATTGATACTTAATGTTTTTTATAATCTTTTTTACTAAATTGTCATAATAAAAAATACTTTTTAATCCTTCCAAGCCAAATTTTCTTCTACATCCGTAGTGAGTTAGTCCAAAATGGCTGGCTTTTTCACAGTGGGGACAAACATCTTTATTAATCACTTTCAGTTTTTTAACACACGAAGTGCAAAGATAAGAACCTAGTCTTCCACAACCAAGACAATGTTTGGGAAAAAGAATCTCTTTTATGAAAGAAAGTAAAACGCCCATTTATTTTCTTTTTAACAATCGCCATGCTCCAAAAAGACCGAAAAAACCAGGCAAAAGAAGTATGTTAAGATATTTAACTATGTCTTTCGTGTTTTCTGACATCTCTTTAATTGGAGCGGCAAACACCGCTCGACCGCGAATGCCAGATAGCGCCCCTTGCGAGGCATAATTATTGATTAAATTAAGTAAAAATTCTACGTTCCCCCGACCACGCGCTAAAAATTGTTCCCTAACAAACCTTGACGACGGAATAAGAACAAACTGTCCGCCGTTTTTCGCCTTGGCTTCAACGATTAGATTAAATTGTTTTAATTCGTTTTGGTCCGGATTAGGAATGTTGTTGGGCATCAAAACAAATCCACCGGCTGGTGGACCTTTTTGTTCCCAGGAATTTTTTTCTGATTTGACTAATACTTTTATCTCTATACCTTCTTTTTTGTTAATATCAATTGACGATGTCCATGGAAAAACCAATACGCCGATGTTAGAAAATTCTGTTGATTTGTCGGAAAAATTGGCTGTTTTCACCCAAAATGGGTAAGGAGTAAAAAACGACACGGTGCCGGTAGTAAAGCTGGCCATTTCTGACGAATTAGAAAGGACCAAGTTTTTGTTTAAATTTATCCCGTAGGATTCAAAAATAGAAAATAGGTTATGGGTGGCCGGTTGAGTTTGTAGTCCCTCACTAATATAAACCGCGTCTATCATAAAAATTGCCTTGCCTTTGTTTTTTATATAGTCTCTAATTATAGTCGCTTCGTCGGTGCTGTATTGTTTTTTATTGTCATCAAAGACTAAAAGCGTTTTAAGTGATGGGTCTATTTTTGTTTTGCTGTCCAATGACAAATTTAAATAATTTAGTTCAAATTGTTGTTGTAATACTTTCTTTAGCGTATAAAAATCATCTTCCTGGGGAGTAAAAGATTCTCCTGCCCCCAACAACCCAATTTTTATTGTCTCTTTACGACTTATTTTATAAATTGATGAGGTAATGTCATGTTCCAAGCTTTCTAAATTGGTCGCCTGAGGAATAACTTCTTTCTTATCCCCATATTGAATCGCCACCCCAAAATAAGTAGTAGAAACCGCATATTTATCTTTCTCTATTTGAGAAAACTGGAGCTCCGGAATTCCTAAATTTTTAGCCTCATTGAGGGCCTTGTCATCTTTTTTTGGATCAAAGTTCTTAACAATAATTTTCCCTTTTCCTTGCTTTTTATATTCGTTTATCAAATCAACAACGTCGGTCTTCAACGGCAAAAGTCGCAGGGGCAAATCTGAAGAAATAAAAACCTTAATATTGATAATGTCGTCTAATTTCCCAAGCATTTTTGTCGTCGCAGAAGAAAGAGCGTGGGCCTTGCCGGGTGAAAAATCAAATCTGTAAGGAAGATAGGAAGCTAAAAAATTAAAAACAACAAAAATTGCCAATAAAATAATATAAACCAATGTTTTCTGTAAGCCTTCAAGATTAAACAATTTAAGCAAATTAAGTCTGGATAAATTAATTTTCATGATTAGTCACGTCTTTCTATGTTTATGGTTGTTAAAAAAATAAACAACACCGTTAAACTTAAAAAGTATAAAACCGACCGCAAGTCAATCAATCCTTTTAAAAAACTACCATAATGGTACAAGGGAGAAAAAGAGTTCAAGTTTTCAAGAATAAAGCGCGGAACAAACGAAACCAAGAAGTCTCCTCCGGCAATAATTAAAAAAAAGATAGTTAAAATTGATAATAAAAAGGCAACTATCTGGTTTTTGGTTAAAGAAGAAAAAAACATAGAAATCGAAACAAAAACGGCTGAAAGCAAAAAAGCGCCAAAGTAAGAAATTGCTATTGTTGGCAAATATAGCCTGCCGACAAACATTAGTGTTGTCGGAAGCGAAATCGTCAATAACAACGCCACCGCTGAAAACGTCAAAAGCGCAGTAAATTTTGCCATAACTACAACTGCCTCAACTATTGGCAAAGTTAACAAAATTTCAATTGTGTTTGATCGTTTTTCCTCGGCAAAAATTCTCATGGTTAAGGCGGGAATAAAAATTAAAAACAACCAAGGCAAAATATCAAAAAACGGTCTCATTGAAGAATCGCCGCGAAGAAAAAGATCTTTTACAAATAAAAAATTGGCAAAAACAGCAAAAAGAATCGCCACAATATAACCGACAGGATTGCTAAAGTAATATGTAAGTTCTTTTTTAAATAAAGTAATCATAGTTCAAGCATGTTAACAGATTATCATTTAACTAATTTTTTAAACAACTTCTCAACACCACCTTTTCCCTTGGGTTTAGCTCCGTCGTAAACAATTTCCCCTTTGTTAATAATCATTATTCTTGTTGCCACCTCTTCCACTTCGGATAAAATATGGGTTGATAAAATAATAGTTTTCTTTTTGCCAAGAGTTTTAATAAGATTCCTAATTTTTTCTTGTTCTATTGGATCAAGGCCGGAGGTGGGTTCGTCCAAAATAAGAATTTTGGGGTGGCCGATTAAAGCAGCGGCCAAACCAACCCTTTGTTTATAGCCTCTTGAAAGCTCTTCAATCTTGCTCTCGTAGACTTCTTTAATCCCTGTCTGTTCTTTTAAGCTTTCAAGGTTGTCCCGGTTATTTTTAATTGAAGCAATAAAATTTAAATATTCAAAAACCTTCATTTCTTGATAAAGAGGATTATTTTCGGGAAGATAGCCTATTTGTTTTAAAACATCAATCCTCTCGTTTATTGGATCTTTTCCATCGATTGTTACCTCACCCGTTGTTGGTTTAAGATATCCAACAATTACTCTCATAGTAGTAGTTTTTCCAGCCGCGTTAGGACCAACAAATCCTATAATTTCTCCCTCTTTTATTTTGAAAGAAAGATTATCAAGAGCTCTTTTTTCACCAAAATATTTGCTTATTTTTTCAAGAACAATCATATTTTATTTAAGATAGAAACAGATTCTAAAATATACAAAAAAATTACTTTTTAAGCAAGCGATTTTGATAAGATAATAGATCTTTTCTTCTTTTTAAAGTTTCCTCAAAAGCCCTTTCAAGTCTCCATTTTTCAATTTCTTTATGATCTCCTGAAAGAAGAATTTTTGGAACTTTTTTACCCATAAAATTTTCCGGCCGTGTGTATTGGGGGTATTCTAAAAGCTTAACCGTCTTTACTCCTTTTTCTTTTAAGCTCCTCAACGGTTTATTTTCGCCAACTGTCTCGATTAATTGATTAATTGATACATCAAAAAAACTTTCAATTTTGGTCGCTTCGTCTTTTTTTAACACACCGGGAATTAAGCGAATAACAGAGTCGGTGATAGCGGCGG
Source organism: uncultured Gammaproteobacteria bacterium (assembly GCA_964476245.1). Classification (GTDB taxonomy): domain Bacteria; phylum Patescibacteriota; class Microgenomatia; order UBA1406; family HO2-37-13b; genus CAYYYW01. The sequence continues at coordinate 3,687 of CAYYYW010000016.1, read as the reverse complement.
TAACAATTTCACCACCGGTCAGAACAAAATCCCCTAGAGAAATTTCTTCATCAACAAAATCTAAAGTTCTTTCATCAACCCCCTCATAGTGTCCGGCAATAATTACCAAATGATTAAGTCTTGAATATCCAATTGCCAATTGTTGATTAAAAACTTTTCCCTTAGGAGAAGTTAATAAGATTTGAGATTTTAGTTTTGGTTTTGACATTTGAGATTTAACATTTGAGATTGCTTTGTGAAGGACATCGGCTCTTAATACCATCCCCGCTCCTCCGCCGTATGGACGATCGTCAACCGAACCATAATCATCAATGGCAAAATCGCGAAGATTGATTAATTCTATTTGAACTAATTTCTTTTCAATCGCCCGCTTAACAATGCTTTCCTCAAAAAAACCAGAAATCATTTTGGGAAAGAGCGTAATAATAGAAATTCGCATATGTATATTCTACAATAGTAACGCAAAATCTATGAAACGTATTATTCTGGCCTGTGTCCGTTTTTATCAAAAAACTTCTTTTTTTCACAATTATTTTTTCCGTTTGTTTTTTATGTCAGATAGAGTTTGTCGCTTTACGCCAACTTGTTCAGAATACATTTACCAAGCGGTAGAAAAATATGGAGTGATAAAAGGTTTGTGGCTGGGTCTAAAAAGAATAGTCCGTTGCCACCCGTGGTCAAAGGGCGGAAACAATCCACTAAAATAATTATTGTGTACTTCAGAGTATGGTAAACAAACAATAAATAAAAATATCATGCGTTTAAAACGTTGCATTTATTCATTTTCTGTTTTATTATTATAATCATATGGCCAAAAAACCAACCAAGATAGAGTTGTTGGAAAATTTAACCGAGACTCCGTTCAGAAGCGGTAGCGGTAATTGGGGAAAACATGGACATGGAGAGAACGTAGATCAAGACGGAAGGAGAACTAAACATCTAAGCGTTCGCCATAAACCAAAAGGGGAAAGATGGTGGGGATTAGCAGAAATAGAAAGCGATGGTGGTGAACACAAAGGTTAACATTGCCTGAATTTTAATGAAAGGTCTAGTGAGGCTTTAAAACGGTAGAGTTAGACTAACATTGTCTTTTTTCCCCTCATCTTCTAGATATTTTTTCCAGTCCGCTTTAAGCGAAACTTTGCCCGAAACATCAGGATAATAGACGATTCCATTTTTTACCCCATATTCAAACACTTCTTTTGTTAAAAGAACATCGTCTAAACAATATTTTTTAAGTTCTTCAAATTTTCCTTCTTTAAAGTAGTTTATTGCCTGAAGACCGTGACCTGATTTTCTTTTTCCTAAGGTCGCTTTCACAATGTCATTTAACGCCAATCTTCTGCCTAAAATTTTTTTTATCTCTTCTAAGATATCAACCGTTTTGAATTGAGAAATGTTACCAGGATAATAGCCCTGAAGAACTGGCAAATCAAAGCTGTTAATGTTAAAACCTATAAGAAACGAGGCGTTTTCTAAAAGCGGATAAAGTTTGGTTAATTCATTTTCAAAAAAAGATTTTGTTTCTCCATCTTTGTAGTTATATATCCCAACGACGGAAATACCCAGTTTTTTTGGGTCGGAATATTGCCTAAAAGTATGTTTTGTTTCTAGATCTAAAACAAGAGGATATCTCATAAGTAAACGAGGGTGGATTAATTTAGATTTCTCTTGTACCTTTTTTTTTCTTTAAAAACTTCCAATTCTAACACGTTCATGTTCTTTGATGCTTCCGGAGGAAGTTGCTTTGCAATAAAAGAAATCCTTCTTTTTGCCTGGTTCTGAAAATCTTCTAAATACCCCAAAAACGTTTCTTTTTCACTTTTATTTAGTTCGTTAATCCCTCCGGCAACGATTGTTTCAATTTTCCCAATCTTCCACAGAGATTCGATAAATCCCACCTCTTTTTTAACTAGTTCAAAAATGTCGCCAACCAACGGCCTGATTTTAAAATTCATCATTTTGATGTCCTCAATCATCCTCTCTTTTGATGGTCTGGCATTTTCAACCTCAATGGTAATTTTTTTAATTAATTCTAAGGCCTTATTTTTTTCTTGATTATCAACTCTTTTCATGTATGGCCAGATACTAAACGGCATCTGGTATAATCATCTTACTATGATCAAACAAAAAATTCAAGACAACATTATTCGGGTTTTAAAACTAAGAGAAGAAAAAACCCTGTCTCTCCTGCGATATTTAATGTCTCAAATACAAAACAAAGAAATTGATAAAAAACAAGAATTGTCCGATGATGAGATTTTCCAACTAATCCGTAAATTGATAAAAAATCTTGAAGAGGCGGCCAAAATGTTTGAAAAAGGAGGCAGAAAAGATTTGGTATCCCAAAACAAAGAACAGATAAAAATTCTATTTGCTTATCTTCCGCCGGAACTCTCCGATGAAGAATTAAAAAAAGAGGTTAAAAAAATAATTGAAGAAAACAACGCTCTTTATCGGGAAAATTCAAAAGCGTTAATTGGAGTCTGTATTAAAGCGCTAAAGTCAAAAACCGACTCAAAAAGAATTGTTGAACTATTTGCCAAGCTCTCTTAAATATCTCTCTATCTCCAAAGCGGCGGAAACACCCATTCCCGCCGCCGTAATCGCCTGTTTATAATTGGAGTCGACAACATCACCTGCGGAAAAAACACCAGGAACCGAAGTCATACACTGATAACGAAAATTGTAATTAGTAATTGGCAATTCGAAATTAGGATTTCTTAATTTTTTCAAGGCATAAGTTCCGCTGGTAATTATATATCCTTTTTCATCCAATATAACTCTGCTTCCTTTCAAAAACTTGGTGACTGGCATATGGCCAATGGCGACGAACAAACCATCTAGTGATAATAAGGTCTGTCCTTGTTTAAGGACAGACCTTAATTTGACTCCTTCCACTCTATTTTCTCCCATTATCTCCTCCACGATCGTATTCCAGATAATCTCAATCTTTGAATTTTTTAAAACTCTATTTTGTAATATTTTTGAGGCGCGAAGTTGATCGCGGCGGTAAATAATATAAACTTTTTGGGCAAATTTAGTTAAAGTTAGTGCTTCCTCCAACGCCGCATCACCGCCCCCAACCACCGCCACCATTTTGTCTTTAAAAAAAAAGCCGTCGCAAGTAGCGCAGACAGAAACCCCTTTGCCTCGCAGACGTTGTTCCGACGGCAAACCCAGCCAGACTGCTTCGGCCCCGCTGGCAACAAGAACAACATCAGACTCATGACCTTTGTCCGCTTGGTCCGATGTATAAACCATTAATGGTTTTTTAGAAAAATCAACTCTGGTAACGTTTTGATCAATAAATCTGGCGCCAAATTTTTCTGCTTGTTTTCTTATTTTTCCAATTAGTTCGGGACCTAAAATTGATTCAAATCCCGGATAGTTTTCTACCGAGCTCGTTAACGTCAGTTGTCCGCCGGGCGGCGATCCGGCAAAAACCAACGGGTTAAGTTCTGCTCGAGCATTATAAATTGCCGCCGCCAGCCCAGCTGGTCCGCCACCGATAATAATAACTTTTTCTGGTTTCATAAATTTAGAATTATTCTATCACACAGGGTATTAAAATTGTATAATTCAAAATGTGACTGGAGCATAATTGTCATTCCGAGTCCCTCGACTGTGCTCGGGATAAACTCCGTCGAGGAATCTCTTTTAAGGGATTTCTCCACTCGTCCCGAC
>CAYYYW010000015.1:0-27026 GCA_964476245.1 uncultured Gammaproteobacteria bacterium | reverse complement strand
TTTTAAACTTCCAAACTCCTCTTGAGGCAGCCAAAAAACCCAACTTAGATAAATTAGCAGAACTTGGTATTACTGGTCTTCTCCACACGATTGAACGGGGTATAAAACCAGGATCTGACGTAGCTCATTTGTCTATTCTTGGTTATAACCCTAAATTTTATTATGCCGGACGTGGTCCTTTTGAGGCGTCGGGATACGGAATTAAAGTTCAAGAAAGCGACGTTGCTTTCCGAGGAAATTTGGCAACGATTGACGAAAATTTTATCGTTATTGACCGCCGAGCAGGCAGGATTGAATCTTCGGAGGCTTTTGCCGAATCAATTGACGGTTTAGAAATTGATGGGATAAAAATTATTGCCAAAGCCGGACTTAATCACCGAGTAGCCGTGGTTTTACGAGGAAAAAATCTGTCTGACAAAGTTTCAGACACTGATCCGCACATAATTAACCAACCACTTAAAAAATCCTATTCCCTAACCGAAGACGATAACAGTAAATTCACCGCCTCCATTGTCAATAAATTAACTGAAAAAGCTTACCGCTTGTTTAAAAAACACCCCATCAATAAAGAAAGAGAGAGAAAAGGCCTACCGCCGGCTAATTCTCTGCTACTCCGGGGCGCTGGCAAAATGTCTAAGTATGAAAGTTTCCTGGAAAAATATAACTTAAAAGCGGCTTGCATTGCCGGTGCTGGACTATATAAAGGAATCGCTAAAATTTTGGGCATGGAAATAATTGAGGTTGAAGGTGCAACTGGGAAAACCAATACTAACATTGAAGGGAAAATTAAAAAAGCCATTGACCTCTTGCCTGCTTATGATTTTATTTTTGTCCATATAAAAGCCACTGACAGTCTGTCAGAAGACGGAGAACCAATTGAAAAAAAACTTTTTATCGAAAAAGCTGATCAATTTTTTACCCCCCTTATCTCTTTAGTCCAAAACAGAGAGATTATCTTGACGGTTACCAGTGATCATAGTACTGCTTCCGATATTAAAATTCATACGGCTGATGAAGTTCCGATTTTAGTGGCTGGATTTGGCGTTCGCACAGACAAAGTTAACAAATTTGGCGAAAGAAGTTGTCAAGATGGTGGTTTAGGACATATTGAAGGTGCTAATCTTATTGATTTTTTAATAAACCTTCGCGGAGAAACAAAACTTTATGGGAATTGAAAAACTAACAAAAATAGTAATAACAATCGGTCCCTCCTGCGATTCACCAAAGATGATAAAAACTTTGATTGACTTGGGTGTTGATATTTTTCGTTTTAATTTTAAACATAACACCATTGAGTGGCACGATGAAAAAATTAAAAGAGTTAATCAAGTTGCTAAACAAATTAAGACCCCAATCGGCACATTAATTGATTTACAAGGACCAGAGATACGAATTAACATGCCTTATGAAAAAATTTCAATAAAAAAAAATGAATTGATACTTTTTGGAGAAGAAGTTTTCGCTAAAAAGGAAAAGGGGTTCTCTATCTCTCATTCCCAAATTATTCCCAATCTTAAAATAGGACAAAAAGTTTTCGCCGATGATGGCCGTTTTATTTTTATTATTGAAAACTCTGGTAACAAAACTTATTTACGAGCAAAAACGTCTGGGATTCTGAAAAATCATAAGAATTTAAATATTCCTGGAGCCAATTTTCCTTTTCCTGTTTTAGTTGATCGGGATTTTGAGGGATTACGGCTTGCCCAACGATATGAAATTGATTATGTAGCTTTGTCGTTTGTTAGATCTGCTACCGATATTAAAATCGCCAAAAAAGAAATGAAAAAATACAGGGTTAATGCCAAGATTATTGCCAAAATTGAAACCAAAAAAGCTCTTGACAATTTAGATGGAATTATTGAAGAAAGTGATGGAGTAATGGTTGCTCGAGGTGACCTGGGGGTGGAAATGCCCATAGAACGGGTCCCATATTACCAAAAACAAATCATTCAGAAGTGTATTAGAAAAGGCATTCCAGTTATCACTGCAACTCAAATGCTTCAATCAATGGTAGAAAACCCAATGCCCACCAGAGCTGAAGTTTCTGATGTAGCTAATGCTGCTTATGATTATACTGATGCAGTAATGCTATCAGCAGAAACATCCGTTGGCAAATATCCAAAAGAGGTAGTGGAAATTATGAAAAAAACTTTAGTATTTAATGAAAATAAAAATTTTATTGACAGTCGGAGAAGGTTTGATTTTAAATTGAAAGACAAAGAAGCTGTTCTTTGTGATACCGCCTACGGGTTATACATTGAGGAACAAAATCAGAAAAATAATGTTTCTGGTTTCTTAGTCTTTACCCATACAGGTAGAACAGCGCGATTAATTTCCCGCTATCACCCCTTAGTCCCTATTTTCGCCTTTACTCCCAATCAATCAGTCAGCGAAAGTTTAAATATTAATTTTGGTGTGTTTTCTTTCCCCTATGAATTGATTTCTAAAAAAGGGGAAGTGGTAAAAATTGATATTCAAAAGGCAGTTAAATTTCTTTTAAAAAGAAACTGGATAAAAAAGGGTAAAACTCTTATTGTCCTTCACGGTGATTATTGGGCAGTTGAAGGAGGCACATCTACAATAAAATTCTTGACGGTGTGATCAATTGGAACTTGACTAACTCTTTCTACTCTTCTGGCGGCCATATCTTGAATAAATTGATTCCAAACTGCTTCTTTATCATCTAATTGAAGAATAAAAGGAGCTATTTCCTTATTATTTCTAACTTCTTCAACCGATGAAAGAGCCACTGCTTTAGCAACTTCAGCCATAATAGGAACAGCCGAAAGAATAGTAATATCTTCAATACCTTCTAAAGTATAGATAGCTTGAGGCAGTGAGTCAGTCAAGACAATCTCATCAATTATTTTTTGATCTAATAAATGTATAAGATTCTCCCTTGCCGGATAAGACAACACCCCATGAGTAACCATGACAACAATCCGTCCGCAACCAAATTTTTTTAAAGCTTGGCACGTTTTCCCTATAGAACTGCCCGTGTCTAATATATCGTCAGATATTATTATGTCTTTACAATCTGGGTTTCCCCACAGAAGCTCCGAATCTCCTACTTGATTATGACCCGTTCTCCTTTTATCTAAAACTACCAATTGAGAAAGTGGGTCTAAATTAAGTAATTTAAGCAAGTGAAGACACCGTTGAAGATTTCCTTTGTCTAAAGAAACCACCGCGCTATTTTCAGTAATCAAATTTCTATTGATTAAATAATCAACAAACAGAGGGATTGCTGTTAAAGGTACATAAGAAATTCCGGCTTTGTTAAGATAATTAAGTACTTCATGGCCATGAGGATCAAATAAAACCAATTCTCTTAGCCCATTCGCCGCTAAGCTCTCAGCAATTACCTCCGCATCAATTGCCTCTCCAACTCTTCTTATTTTATCCTCTGGGACATTAGAATCTCTATCCTGACGAAACGCAGCATGTGGACATATACCAATTGCTCTTTCTACCAGGGGCGGACGATTTCTTTCTTGATGAGTTAAAGCATTTCCTATCTGGAGTACGTTATAAAGCGAATCAGCTAAGGGAGGAACAAGCCAAAAAGGCACGTATGCGCAACGAGCTGGCAAAATATCTAAATCCTTCTCTGTACCTACGTGTGGAATGACGTGAAGCCACGGAGATCCATCTTTAAAGCGCGCTATATCAACATTCCATCGCCCAACAGAAGAAAGTTCTTCTTTTAATCCTCTTAAAAATGCATCATGAAAACCAAAAAAGCTTGGATGAACAACTCTTATTTCAGAAGATGGTCGCCTCTCTATCATATTTATAAAAAAAATAGTGGGCTTATTATACTTTCCATCAACCAAAGAGTCAACCTTATAATATTAATGTCATTTCTTTAATTTGGATAATGGCAACGCTTGTATTTTTTGCCACTTCCGCACCAGCAGGGATCATTGCGGCCGATTTTTCGGCTTTTTGTTCCCGGCGGAATCACCCTAAAACCGACTTCGCTTTGAGATTCTTGCGACGTCGGTATATGTGACGCAGTAGGGGAGACTTGCCGACTTTCTTGCGGTTGATTAAAAGGATTAACACCTGAAGCCGATTGAAAACGCAAGCTATTTTCGTCTATTTCTCTTTGAATCTGCGGCGACTCTTGGGAAATTTCAATTTTCAATACCCTTCTTGACAATTCATAGTTGATGTCTGTTAATAACTTTTCGAACATAGAAAAAGCCTCGTTTTTATATTCAACCAAAGGATCCAATTGAGCATAACCGCGAAGATTAATTCCCTCCCTTAAATTTTCTACGGCGGTCAAATGATCCATCCAATATTTATCAACCGTTGTTAAATAAATACTTTTAATTACCTCAAGCCATAAATCTTGACCAAATTGCTTTTCTTTTTTCTCATAAAATGCCTCTATTTGTTTTTCTAAAAGGCGTTGAATATTGTTTTTGTCCTCTTTTTTTAAATTAGTCAATAATTTATTTTTGTCCAGAGGGACAATCGTAACAAATTCATCAACTAACTTTTCAAAATTTGGCTCTTCCCCCGAATATAAATAAAAGTTAATAAGATTATTAATCTCATCTTTAAAAACTTCAAAAATCGTTTGTTTAAATTTGTCATACTTACCTGTCACCCCATTTATAAGAATTTTTTTACGAAGTTCGTAGATAATTTCTCTCTGCTTATTCAAGACATCATCAAAATCCACTAAATGTTTTCTGATATCAAAGTTAAATCCTTCAACCTTAACTTGTGCTTGTTCAAGCGTCTTAGAAACCATTGAATGGGTTAAGGGTTGATCTTCGGGAATATTGAAAAATGTCATTAATTTGGAAACTTGTTCTCCGCCGAATATTCTCATTAAATCATCCTTTAAGGAAACAAAAAATCTGGTTTCTCCCGGATCTCCCTGCCGTCCAGCTCTTCCTCGAAGCTGATTGTCAATTCTTCTTGACTCATGTCTTTCTGTCCCAATAACATAAAATCCACCTAAAGAAACTATCTCATCATGCTTTTCCCTCCACTCTTTCATTTGCTTCTCAAATTCTTTATCTTTATTAACTTTGAACTTTGAACTTTGAACTTTGAACTTATTAGGCGGTTCTCCACCTAATATAATATCCACTCCCCGACCAGCCATGTTAGTAGCGACGGTTATCGCTCCTTTATTTCCAGCGTTGGAGATAATCAAGGCCTCTCTTTCATGATTTTTGGCATTTAAAAGCTCATGAGGAATCCTCTTTGTCTTGAGTTGAGATGATAACGCCTCATTTTTTTCAATCGAGGTTGTTCCCACCAGCACAGGTCGACCAATCTCGTAATTTTTAATAATTTCATCTACTACCGCATTAAATTTTCCTTTTTCTGTCTTATAAATCATATCAGGAAGATCTTTTCGTATCATTTTTTTGTGGGTAGGAACAACCACTACTTCAAGCTTGTAGATTTTATGAAATTCTTCTGCTTCGGTTGCCGCTGTTCCCGTCATACCGGCTAATTTTTTATACATCCTAAAGTAATTCTGAAGAGAAACTGTGGCCAATGTCTTCGACTCTCTTTTAATGGAAACGCTTTCTTTCGCTTCAATGGCCTGATGGAGCCCCTCAGAAAATCTTCTGCCCTGGAGTAACCGACCGGTAAATTCATCAACAATGATTACTTCATCGTCTTTGACAATATAGTCTTTATCTTTTTTAAAGAGAGCCATTGCCTTTAGTGAAGCTTCAACATGAAACAATGTGTCAAAATCTTTTTCGTAAATATTGGTTACTCCTAATGATTTTTCCAGTTTTAAAATTCCTTTTTCCGTCAGATGGGCGGTCCTTGATTTCTCATCAATAATATAATCGTTCTGGGGCTCAAGCCGTTCCACCATTTTTGCATATTGATAATATTTCGAAGTATCTTCTTCGTAGGGAGCAGAAATAATATGCGGCGTCCTCGCCTCATCAATCAAGACAGAGTCTACCTCGTCAATAATGGCATAATGAAATCCCTTTTGGACTAATTCATCAGTAGAACGGGCCATATTATCACGTAAATAATCAAACCCGAACTCCGAATTAATTCCATAGGTGATGTCTGCCTGGTAAGCTTCTTTTCTTGAGATTGATCTTAAATGAATTAACCGCCAATCAGTAATTTTCTCATCAGTATAATTCGGATCATAGACAAATGATTGATCGGAAATAATGGCTGAAACTGTTAATCCTAAGAAATGATAAATCTGCCCCATCCATCCTGTATCACGTCTAGCCAAATAATCATTAACGGTAACCAAGTGGGTTCCTTTGCCTTCTAAAGCATTGAGGTATAAAGGAGCAGTCGCCGAAAGCGTTTTCCCCTCACCGGTTTTTTGCTCAACTACTTTTCCTTGATGAAGAGCAATCGCCGCCATTAATTGCTCATTAAAATGACGTTCGCCTAAAATTCTTCTGGAAGCTTCCCTGACTAAAGCAAAAGCCCAAGGAAGGATTTCGTCTAATGTCTTTTTATCTGATTGAATTTGTTCTTTTAGCTTTTCCGTTTCTTTTTTAAAATCTTCATCTTTTAGAACTCTTGCTTTATCTTCTAAGGCATTAATTTCCTCTGCTTTTTTCTTTAGTTTGTCAATTTCCCGCTGATTGTAGTCAAAAAGTTTACCAATAAAGGAAAACATAGTATCGAATTAACCTAATTAACCTAATTTCTAAACAAATCCCAAATTGGTCATTGGGAAATTGGGAATTGATTAGATCAATTAGAAATTAGAATAATTAGAAATTTTATTATTTAGCTCTTGTTCTCTCAAATCCCACTAAAGGTTGTAACACTTCAGGAATTAATACACTTCCGTCCTTTTCTTGATAATTCTCCAAAATGGCAATTAAAATCCGAGGCGAGGCAAGAGCTGTATTATTCAATGAATAGCAGTATTCGGTTCTACCATCAATTTTTTTGTATCTAATATTTAATCTTCTTGTTTGAAAATCGCCCATGATAGAATTGGACATCGTTTCGCCGTAATTTCCCCTTGACGGCATCCAGGCTTCGGTATCATATTTCTTTATTTGCGGTTCGCCCATTTCTCCTGTGCACATCAATACAACACGGTATGGAATCTTGAAGTCCTGCAATATTTCTTCACAATTATTTTGTAATTCTTCATGAAGTTTTTTTGCTTCTTTCAAATCGTTTTTAGCAATAATTACCTGCTCAACCTTCCAGAATTCATGTAAACGATAAAGACCTTTGGTGTCTTTTCCATAAGCGCCCGCCTCACGTCTAAAACAGGGTGAGAAAGCAACAAATTTCTTAGGTAATTCTTTTTCTTCCAATATTTCTTTTGAAAAATAGGCGGTTACCGGCTGTTCGGCTGTTCCTGCCAAATATGCATCCTTATCATTTAATTTATACACGTCTTGCTCCCCCCAAGGGAATTGACCGGAACCAAAAAGAGTAAAGCCTTTAATAATGGCCGGAGCAATAATTGGGGTGTAGCCTTTTTTTACCAATTTCATAAAAACGTAAAAAAGAACAGCAAAATGAAGAACCGCTCCCTCATTTTTCAAAAAATATCCACGAAAGCCCGATACCTTCGCTCCTCGTTCGAGATCAATAATATCTAAAGATCGCCCTAATTCTATGTGCGATTTTGGCTGAAAATTAAACTTAGGAATCTCACTCCAACGCCGAATTTCAACATTGGATGAGGCGTCTTTACCAACAGGCACTTCATTAAGCGGAACATTAGGTACGTAGGATAGTAATTGATTAAGTTCGCTTTCAATTTTTCTTAAATCCTCCTCTTTTTTCTTTAAAATGTTCTTTATTTCTTTTCCTCGTTCTCTTATATCTCCAGATAAAGTTTTCTTGGCTAAAACGTTTCTTTCTTCTCTCAATTTTTGAATTTCTTGGATTAAAACTTTCTTTCTGTCGTCCAAGTTTAATATTTTTTCAATATCAATCTCTCTGTCCTTATTTTTAGCCGCCTCAATCACTTTCTCTTTGTTTTTTCTTATAAAATCAATAGATAACATATCTTAAAATTATAGCAGGGAAATTCTATTTTTCATACCACCAATACTCTGGGTCTTTTTTGCGGGCTAAAAAATAATAAATATTAGTAAACAGATCATAAGAATAACTTTTGTTCCGATTAATTTTATAAGTAACTCTCGGATAAAACGCCTTTAATTTAATTTCTTCTTTGGTTTTTGATATGCCGGTTATTTCCAAAAAATATATTTCCGGATTTTTTCTGTCGACTTTATAAGTCTGAAAATTAAATCTTTCTAATACCTTTTTTGCCTGCGATTGGCCAATTTTACCGAGAGAAAGAACATGATAAAAGTCCCCGTCAAATTGGAAATAAGGAAATCGCAAACCTGAAGAATCAATAAGAACTTTTTTCTGTTGATTTAAATTATCAAGAATAAATTTTTCAGCTTGAATAATATTTTCATTTAACCCGTTAAAAATAAAAGTTGGCGTCTTGTTTTTTAAATAGAGGAATCTGTTGTAATCAGATGTTATCATTGCCATCTTGCTTGAATCTATTGAATTTTTTATCAGTGAATTGTATCGATACATTGGTGGTTCTTGCCTTTGTTTAATAACATAATTGATGGTTGTCAAAGCAATAGAAAATAAAACAAATAATTTAATAATTTTTCTTTTCATCGCTAAACTTATGACAAGACTGGCAGGAAAAATAATAAATAAAGCTAACCGACTAAAAAGTCCGGCATGCCAATATTGCATAAGAATAAACGTAGGAACCAACCAAATTAGGCAAGTTAAAAATTCCTTTTTGTTTTTGATAAAAAGAATTAGGAGAGAAATAATTAATGCCATAGCCCCAGAAACCGATAAAATAGCGATTGTCTGGATTCCTATATTCCTGATTATTCTTAACAGAAAAATAAAAAAACCATCACTACTAGAAACAAAATCAAAAAAATGCGACTGATATTTGAAATAAACGGAAGACTTTAAAAAAAGAACATCGATAATAATCGTTGTTATAGTCCCAATCAACAAAAAAGTCATCAAAGAAGCTAACTTTTTGTTTTTGATCTTCATTAACTGTCCAAAAAAGATCGGAAAAATCAATAAACTTCCAATGAATATTGACTGTGATATTCCCCAAAATACCCCAGCCAGAATAATGAAAAAATATTTATTTTCTTTCAGTCCTTTGAAGATGAAATATAAACTAACTATTTGAAAAAAAAGCAACTCCGATTCGTACAAAATATTGGTGTTGGCGGCAAAAAAATAAGGAAAGAACAAAATTAGCAAAGACGAATAAAAAGCTATTTTCTTGTCAAAATAATTTCTTACTAACCAATACCAAACAGTAATCGTTAAGTAACCAAAAACAAAAGATATTAATACCAAAACCGTATTTGCCGGAAGAAAGAAAAACATGGTTTTAAAAACTAAAACCGTCAGGAAATAAAAGGTATGAATAGGTTGATGAGAAGAACTTGTCAGTTGAGAAAAATTAGATATCGTTAATTTTTCTGCCAGACCCAAATATTCAAAAGAGTCATAAAATACCGGCAGATTTCTCAAAAATGGCAGACGGGTAATAAAATAAAACAGCGTCAGCAAAAACATAAATAGGTTTTGTTTCGATTATTTAAATAATCGAAATGTCAAACAGTTTGTCAATCAGTCGTCTTAATGCTTTTAAGCGATGATTGATTTGTAAATGTTCTTCTTCAGTTAGCTCATCGTAATACTTATTATATTTATCAACGATAAATAGCGCCCGGAAAGGATAACCGTCAGTGGCTTTACCGCTGGGTTTTTGGGCAATATAACCTTTTATTTTCTCCTGTCTGCATAAATAAATCCTGGTCGATGGATTGTAAAAACAAAGACAGGTTTGAAGATAGGCAAGTCGTTTTTGCTTGGACAAACCCTTAAGTCTTTTTAAAGTGTGGGCGATTAACTCTTCATCGCTCGCCTCATATCCAAGCCAACGCTTTGATTTTACACCCGGTTCGTTATTCAAATAATGAATAATCAAACCGCCATCATCCGCTATGGTCGGATAACCCGTAAGGTCTCCATAAAATTTCGCTTTTAATTTGGCGTTTTCTTCAAAATTCTTTCCTGTTTCTTTGGGATTTTGTTTTATATTTAAATCGCTCAACGTAACAATTTTTACCCCTTTTTTTATAAGAGGTTTTATTCCTATCTTAAGCTCTTCTAGTTTGGCTTGATTATGAGTGGCTAATAATAACGTCCTAAATTTTTCTTCTTGACTTCTCATTTGTTTTGGATATAATAATATATGGAAAGGTCAAAAAAATCCTTTTTTAATATCCACCCGCGCAGAGCGGGTTTTTTTAATTATACAAAACTAAGATTTAAACGTCGACTAAAATTTATGAGAGTTAAGTAAATTTATGTTATTAAAACACTTAAAGCTAGCCGAACTTCATGTCCATTTGGGCAGTGCGGTTGATCCGGCTATTCTTTGGAACATGACCCATGATCAAGGGTTAAAACTGCCGACTAAGGATTACTGGGAATTCGTCCAAATGATTACCGCCACTAAAAAGAAAACAAAAAACCTTCAGGATTATTTAGCAATTCTTCATCAGTGGACCGAAGTCATTCAATCGAGTCCATATGCTGTAGAACGCTCTATCTACGAAATTATCGGCGGAGCATATCGTAAAAATAATATTACTCTTTTGGAAATTCGATTTAACCCCATGAAACGAAACCGTGGGGGCGAAAAAGATCTCGATCATATCATTATGGCTGCTTTACGAGGAATGGATAAAGCCCTCCTGGAATACCCACAGGTAAAATGCGGTTTAATTTTTTGTCTTGATCGGGGTTTTCCTTTTGAAAAAAATTGTGTTTTGGCAAAAAAAGCCATGAAATATAAAAATCGCGGGGTAGTGGGATTAGACTTTGCCAATTTCCAACACCCCGGTTTTAAATTTTCTGATTATAAAGAACAGGTAAAAGAATGGCGACGGACAGGTTTAAAAATAACCGTTCACACCGGAGAAACAAAAGAAACCAATGATATGGAAGAAGCAATTAAAGTTTTGCACCCCGAGCGGATAGGTCACGGAATAAAAGCAGCTTATGACAAAAATATAATGCAACTTATCAAAAAATTTGACATTGTTCTGGAAATTTGTCCAACCTCCAATCTTTTAACTAAAACAGTTAAAGATCTTAAAGAGCTAAAATTTATTCTTCAAACATTTAAAAGAGAACGGGTCAAATTTTGTCTCAATACAGACGGACCTGAGGTTTTCCAAACAAATCTTTTGAAAGAAATTGAACTTTTATTAACAAACAAAATCTTAGATGAGAGAGATATTTTAAAGGCTAATATGACGGCTTTTTTATCAACATTTATTCCCAAGGAGGCAAAAAATGGTTACTTTTAAGCGATTTTTTCCCATCGATGGTTTATCTTTTGATGATGTTTTACTTTTGCCGAACTATACGCAAATTAAACGGGATGAGATTAATCTATCTTCTTATCTTACTCGTACAATAAAACTTAAAATCCCCATTGTTTCCTCACCAATGGATACCGTCACCGAAGAAGAATTAGCAAAGGCAATTGCCCTCAAGGGAGGAATAGGTATAATTCACCGAAATCTTTCAATCAACAAACAGGCTTTAATGGTTAAAAATATAAAAAGTAAAAGATTAATGGTTGGAGCTGCTGTTGGGGTAGGTAAAGATTTAAAAGCAAGAGTTAAATCGCTTGCTCTTGCTGGCGTTGATGTGATTGTTGTTGACAGTGCTCACGGTTTTTCAAAGTTTGTCATTGAGGCAACCACTTTTATCAAAAAAAGTTACCCTCACCTGCCCCTGATTTCTGGTAATGTGGCGACTTACGAAGGCGCTATTGCTCTTATTAAGGCAGGGACTGATGCTTTGAAAGTCGGCATGGGACCTGGGTCGATCTGCACAACAAGAATTATTTCAGGTATGGGCGTTCCGCAAATCACGACCATTTTAGAAACGGTTAAGGCGGCCAAACCCTATAAAATTCCGGTCATTGCCGACGGTGGCATAAGATTTTCGGGAGATATTACTAAGGCTTTAGCTGCTGGAGCTTCAACCGTGATGATTGGCTCACTTTTAGCTGGAACAAGCGAAGCCCCAGGAAAGTTAGTAAAAATTAATGGGAAAAAATATAAATTTTACCGAGGAATGGGATCAACATCTGCTATGAAAGATGGTGCAGCGGCTCGCTACGGACAAAAATACCGAAAAGGCAAGGAGAGAAATTTAATCGCCGAAGGCGTTGAAGGTTTAGTCCCCTACCGAGGAAAATTAGCCAATTTTGTTTTTCAACTGATGGGTGGATTACGCGCAGGCATGTATTATCTTGGGACAAAAAATATTACTGAACTGCAAAGAAAGGCAAAGTTTATTAAAATCACTCATGGATCCCTGATTGAGAGTCATCCTCATGATATATTGATTACTAAGTCAGGCGAAAATTATAAATAGAAATTATGATTATTGTCATCGACTTCGGTTCTCAAACTTGCCATCTAATTGGTCGCCAGATTAAAGATTTGGGGGTTGAAGTAAAAATTATTGACCCAGAAACTCCGATAAAGGAAATTAAAAAAATGCAACCTAAAGGAATAATATTTTCCGGCGGACCAGACTCTGTTTATGGAAAAAATGCTCCATCTATTGATAAAAAAATTTTTATCCTTAATATCCCCATCTTGGCTATTTGTTACGGTTGGCAACTAATCGCTTACTTACAGGGAGGAAAAGTCATATCTGGTTATAAAGAATACGGCCCCGCCAATTTAAAAATCAATATTCAACAACCTTTATTTAATCAAGTAGAAAGCTATTCAAAAGTTTGGGTAAGTCATGGGGACACTGTTGTAAAAAATCCCCCGGGATTTGTTATTTTGGGGACAACTGACATGGTTAAAAACGCTGCCTGTGCTGATTTTAATAGAAAAATCTTCGGCGTCCAGTTTCATCCTGAAGTTGAACATACAGTTTTTGGTAAAGAAATATTGAAAAATTTTGTTAAAAATATTTGTCGCTTAAAAACTAGTAAGAGAAAAATTAATATTAACGAACTGGTCCTTGATATAAAAAAACAAGTAGGTAGGAAAAAAGTCATTTGTGCCGTATCAGGAGGAATTGACTCAACTGTAGCCGCTACTTTAATAGTAAAAGCGATTGGTAAGAATTCGTATCCGATCTACATAGAAAGTGGTTTAATGCGATTGGGAACAAAAAAAGAGGTTCTTTGGATTTTTAAGAAAAATCTAAAAATCTATCCTATTATTGTTGAGGCGGAAAAAATATTTTTAAAAAAATTAAAAGGAATAATCGATCCGGAAGAGAAAAGAAAAATTATTGGTAATTTGTATATAGAGCTTTTTGAAAAAGAAGCTAAAAAAATAAAAGACGTAAAATTTTTAGCCCAAGGAACGATATATTCTGACGTAATTGAGAGTAAAGGAACAAAAAAAGCCGATAAGATTAAATCCCACCATAACGTCGGTGGTCTACCGAGTAGATTAGAACTAAAACTTCTTGAGCCGCTGCGATATTTTTACAAAGATGAGGTTCGATTTATTGGTAAAAAACTAGGATTACCAAATAAAATTGTTAATAAACAGCCATTTCCTGGTCCTGGACAAGCAATTCGTATTATTGGCGAGGTCACTAAAGATCGTTTAATAAAACAACAACAGGCTGACAAAATTGTTTTAGAAGAAATTATTAGAGGAAATTATTATGAAAAAATATTTCAATCGTTTTCGATTTTAACAGGTATTAAAAGTACCGCTGTTAAAGGCGATACCCGCTTTTTTGGAGAAGTTGTCGGTTTAAGAATATATGACTCAAGCAACATTATGACGGCCGACTGGTCACATCTTCCCTATGAAATATTAGAGCGAATTTCCTCACGAATAGTCAATGAAGTTCCTGATGTCTCCCGAGTCGTTTATGATATTACCACCAAACCACCGGCAACAATGGAGTGGGAGTAAGGTGTTACATTGTATCGATACAATGTAACGTTTGAAATCAACCATTAATTTATAGCTTCTATCAATCGTCTACTTACTTTATCTACTCCAAAATCTAAAATCAAATCAGCGACTTTGGGACCGAAGTCGCGGCCGATTAATATTTGATATAAAGCGGGAAAAACTTCTTTAGCAGAAAAATTATTTTCATTTAAAACAGCAAAAATCTGTTTTTGAATTGACTCTCTATCTTCAGTCTTTAAACTTTTTAAGCGGTCGCTTAATTTTTTTAAATATTCTTTTTGATTCTTCGTAAGAGTTAAATTCTCAGGCAGATTCTCTAAAAAAGCTATTTTATCTTCTTTTTGAGCGTAATTATTAAGATAAACCCGGACATAAATAATTCTTTCTTCAAGAATTTCTTTTTCTTTCTTCGTTAGCTTTGTTCCTTTTTGGTTTTCAAAAAATTTCACCAAGTCAGACCCAGTGTTTTTAATAAGATTAGCTATCGTTCTGAATCTCGGTAAAAATAGTCTTTTTTCAGGAAGCGGACGGACAGCTGATAATTCAATAATTCTGGCAAAATCTAACATTACTTCTCCTTGCTTTCCCTTAGATATTTTTTTCTCTAATTTATCAAAATAAGTGTTAAGACAACGGTCATAATCATCAAAGATATTAAGAATCGTTTGTCCAAAGGGATTAAAATCAAGATGGGTTTCAATGGGAGTTCTAACTATAAAAAAACGAAAAACATCGGGAGGTAAAATATGAGATACTTCTTTAGCTGATGATCCCACTCCTTTTGAAGATGACATTTTTCTGCCGCCAATAGTGAACCATTCGTAAGCTAAAGGATGTGGAACCGGATAATTTAAAACCTCACGACAAACAGCAGAGGCAATATCATGAGAACCTCCCTTTGACATATGATCCTTTCCCGCTCCTTCTACTGTTATGCCAATTACCTTCCATTTTGCCGCCCATTCCACTTTCCAAGGTATTTTTCCGTTACCATTGAAAGGAGATGTCTTCCCTTCATAACCGCACCCTTTTGCCCACTTAACCATCTGAGGTTGACAGCGATAATAAACATTTCTCCCGTCCCATTTATAAACTTGAGTTGTTCCGACTTTTTTGCATTTTTCACAAACAACATTGAAAGAATACCAATCGTCAGGTTTTCTTGATTTAGTCACTTGATAATAAATTTCTCTTATTTTAGGCGCGGCGTCTAAAACTTCTTTAATTACATCATTCATTTTTCCAGAACGATAAAGCTCTGACGTCCAGATAATTTCCGGATGACAGTTAATGGATTCAAATACTTCTTGAAATTCTCGAGCATAATACTCGGCGTAATTTTTATAACCAGGCGCTGGTGAAGGAACTTGATAAAGCTGCCTTCCGGCATATTTTTCCCATTTAGAAAAATCAAGATACGCAGGAATGGCATCCATCGGGTCATGATCATCAATGACATAAGTAAATTTGGCGGAAACCCCATTTTCCAAAAGCGCTTTATAAACCAGGTCATGAATAACCACTCCTCGCAGAGCACCTACATGAATTCTTCCCGAGGGAGTTTTCATATCATCTACCCATTCCAAAGAAAGATTGCGCTGTTTTATTTTCTTTACTTCCCTATCTACCCAAATCATAAAGTAATTATAACCTTAAATTCATAACGAAGAATCACTAATTTTATCAATTCGCGTTAAGAAATTATTTAATATTTGATACAGTTTTTCAAGAGAAGATATTGATACCCATTCATCCGGTCCATGAGCATTTCTACCCTTCGGTCCAATTCCTAAAACTGTTATTCCTTTTGCGCCAAAAACATTTTCATCTGCAACTGAAGATCTAAAATAAGGCTGGACATTTCTATTTATAACCTGAACTACGCTTTGTTTAAGTAATTTAAAATACAAATTATTTTTATTAATTTCATAAGATTCAAGAAAAGGAGTTTTTCTTTTTACAAAATCAATTTTGATTTTAAAATAATCACTAAATTTATTATTTAGTCTTAAACCAATATTTTTTATGCGATTTAACATATCATAACTAGTTAAAGGCGGAACAATAGAAGAGTCTAATTCAAGAATAGTAGTTTGGGGGAGGGACATTCCAATTGATTGAGAAATAATTTTTCTCGCAAAAATAAATTGTTTTTTTTCTTTAGAAGTTTGTTTATTTAACTTTTTTAGTTGTCTTAGGAATTCTCCGACAAAAAGATTAACATCGTTCCTCGCATTATAAAAAGCGAAGTGTTTGGATGGAGTAGTTACCTCCACATTATAAACGGCTCTCCCAATCCTTCCAGTTACTATTCCTCTTGTTCCATATTTAAAAGCCGGTTCGGTTGAAATGAGACATTCAGCATTTTCAATAAAACCCGAATTAACTAATTGATATGCTCCCTTTGATATATTCTCCTCATCAACACAAAAGATTAATTTAAGTTTATAATTTTTGGGAAAAAAATTGAGAAAGGTCAAAATATTAACAGCCATCCCACCTTTCATATCCCAAGAACCAAGTCCATAACCACGATCTCCTCTTACTGTTAACTTGAAAGGATTAGTTCTCCATCCGTCAGTAACGTCGACAGTGTCAAGATGAGAATAAAGAATAATACTTTGATTGCCTTTGCCTTTTTCAAGAATAATATTGCATCTGTTTTTCTCCACTGTTTGGAAAATTGGTTTATATTTTTTTGTTTTGAAAAAAGAAGATAAGTATCCCACCAAAATCTTTTCATTAGGAAAAACAGAATTGATGGCTACCAAATTTGAGACGAGTTTCTTTAGACTGATTAACATAAGGTAAATAATAAAATTATATTGGTATTGGGCCAAATTCCTCAAGTACTTGAATCGCCTGATCTTTACCTAAATAGGTCATAGTCATGTTTTCAACGGAAAAACTTAGACCATCATCACCAACAATTTGCTTAGCATCGTCGCCATTCCTCGGAGAGGAAATCTGAGTATGCCAGGGCAAAACAATACCATGATTTAATATAAAGCCGGCGCGCCGATTAGCTTTAAGCACGCTTCCAATTCGACTATCGGTAAAAAGTAAAGTCGGAATTTTCCCTTGATCGTATAAAAGTTGTAGTAAAAATCTTTTTGTTACTGCTCCAAGGCCTTTTAAGTTAGGTAAAGCGGCTGAATCACCAACTTCAGCCAATTCTATTCCTGAAACATTTATTCTTTCCGCTCCGGTAACAGCAGCAACAATTCCATCTACTAGAGCCACTACATAAAAATTATAATCACAACTTTTTTCAATAACAGTAACTATATCATAAGGATAATCAGAGAAAGCTGTTTCATAAAGTCGTCTTAGTTCTTCTTCAAAAATGAGGAAATTGGCTGTTGTAATCCGTTCTAATACTAAATCAGAAACACCCGGATTTAATCGAAAAACCGCTTTCCTTAAGTCTTCTGCTCGTTGAGGACAGTATTGATCGCATTGACAAATTTGAATCATAAAAGCTCTTTGTCTTTTAATTAACTGGGGATCAGGATCCCTATCGCCGCTATTTTTTCCTACAACCAACCAATAAAGACTTTCTCCTTGATTGTTAAATGGTATGCAAGCTTCTATTACTCCATCGCTTTCCGCTAAATTTTCCCCTACTTGATAAGACGAACAACTAATACTTTTAAGTACTCGTCTGTTAACTGATAACGGCAATTGGTCACAAAGACAATCCCAGTTTCTTTGTAAATCAACTTCAGCATCAGCAATAGAATCGCTAACAAATACCGCACGAGTTCCCCGGTTGCTAATAACTAGTTCGTCGGCGACTCCAATTCCTGGCGCATAATTAGATCTAGATTCTGCTGATGGCATAAATTAAGTTAAAAAAATAACAATGAGGGTTCTTTATAATAAATTGAGATGCGATTGTCAAATTTTTAAATAATATTGACAAAATCATAATAATTTGTTAAATTATTAACATTTAAATATGATTACTATTCCAGAAGTGGTTGAAAAAATTGTTAAAAACTCTTATTTCCTTGAGGAGGGATTAACCACCAATATATTAATCTCTCTTCATTAGCCAGAAAACTAAGGCCCGAGATAGAAAAGGAAGTATTTAAAAAAACTTCAGAAGGAGCAATTGTTATGGCTTTAAAACGCTTATCAACTAAGTTCAAACCTATGGTTAGCGCTGTCAGCATATTTAAACATAAACCGGAAATAATCTTAAGATCAAATTTAATTGAATTTTCAATTACAAATTCTCAATTATTGATAGAGAAACATAAGAGGCTGTTTGATTTAATACGTGGCTCTAATAGTTATTTTTTGACTATTACCCAAGGCATTTTTGAAACGGGTATTATCATTAGCCAAGAATGTAAAAATTTGGTGGAAAAGATATTTAAGGAAGAAAAAATAGTTAAGATATTTAATAATTTATCGGCAATTACTATTAAATTACCGGAAGAAAATGTAATGGCACCAGGAATATATTATTTTATATTAAAAGCCTTAGCTTGGGAAAAAATTAATGTTATTGAAGTCGTTTCAACTTATTGTGAATTTACCATTATTTTAGAAGACAAAGATATTGACCGAGCCTTTTCATGCCTTAAAAAACTTCTTTCAAAATGAGTTATTTAATCTCAAGTATTTTATAAACAGCTTTACCCGCCGGTACTTCAGCTTCAACTGTCTCCCCCACTTTTTTTCCTATTAAAGCTTTTCCTATGGGTGATGTATGAGAAAGTTTTCTCTCTGTCGGATTAGCTTCTCCCTCGCCCACGATGGTAAATACTTCTTTTTTTCCATCCGCCTGTACTTTAACCTTATCCCCAATCTCTATTATTTGTTTATTTGCGGCTCGTTTAATTACTTGTCCTTTTTTTAATATGTTTTCTGTCTCCTGAATGCGTCCATCAACAAAAGACAACTCTTCTTTTGCGGCGGCGTATTCGCTGTTCTCGGTTAGATCTCCCATTTCACGAGCTTTTTGAAGACGCTCAACCGCTCTTGGTCTTTTAATTTCTTGAAGCTGTCTTAATTCTTCCTGCAGCTTATTATAACCTTCTTCTGTTAAAATAACTTTATTAGACATAAAAAATTAACCTCGTCAACTTTTCAATTAATTTGAGGTTTGGTACAATATATAATAAATAGATAAAAAAGTCAACCTTTTTCAATTTTTGTAAGAGTTCAGGATCTTTGACAAAACCATATCAGACTATACCATTTCTGTCATCCCCGCGCCATGCCTGCCGGCAGGCAGGAAGGCGGGGATCCAGATGATTTAGAGCCTTTTGTCGCTTTTAATATAGATTCCTGCCTTCGCAGGAATGACAGCTGTGTGTCAAGAAATCTGAACTCTTACCAATTTTGGCTGGCGCGTTCGTCTAGCGGCCCAGGACGCCAGGTTCTCAACCTGGAAATCACCGGTTCAAATCCGGTACGCGCCACTAATTAGGTTTATGAAAACACTTATGAATAAGAAAATTTTAATTACCGGTGCAGGTGGATATATTGGCTCTGTGGCGACCGATTTATTTTTGAAGAAAGGTTTTGAGGTAGTTGGTTTAGACAACTTTTCCACCGGTTACCGTCAGCCGCTTGAGTTTTTGCAAAAAAAATTCGGTCAGGAAAAATTCCGATTTTACCAAGCTGATTTAAAAGATAATCTTTCCCCCATTTTTGAAAAAGAGACTAAATCTGGCAGCGAAGCCGCGTTTGACGCGGTTATTCATTACGCCGCCTCCTGCGTTGTTGATGAGTCGGTAAAAAATCCGGAAAAATATTTTAAAAATAACGTTTATGGTTCTCTAAATCTACTTTCTGCCTTGATAAAATACCATGTCAAAAATATTGTTTTTTCTTCAACTTGCGCCGTCTACGGTGAAGCAAAATACTCTCCTGTTGACGAAAATCATCCCACCCAGCCAACTAATCCTTACGGAGAGTCTAAACGCATGGTGGAAGAAATTATCAGATGGTATGGAAAGCTTAAAGACTTAGACTACGTTATTTTGCGATATTTTAATGTTTGCGGAGCATCGGATGACGGATTGATTGGCGATTCAAAAGAACCATCAACCTTGCTCGTCCAGAATGCTGTCCGCGGCGCTTTAGGAATTGAGTCGTTTTATCTTACCTGCCCTCAAGTGGCAACGCCGGATAAAACACCTATCCGCGACTACGTTAATGTCGTTGATTTAAATGAAGCTCATCTTAAAGCTTTAGAATATCTCTTGGCCGGAGGGAAAAATCAAATTTTTAATTTAGGCACGGGCACGGGCAACTCTGTTTTGGAAATAATTAATAAAGTCCAACAAATCACCGGCGTCCGGTTTGATATTAAAAAAACTGTTTCTCGGCAAGGCGAGTATGCCAAAATGATCGCTTCAATTGACAAAGCCGGCAAAATTTTAAAATGGAAACCAAAAAGAACGATTGAAGATAGTGTAAAGTCGCTGGTTTTATGGTATAAAAATCATCCCCACGGTTGGGAAAGATAAGACAGTTATTTTTTCCCAAACATTAGGTTTTTGTAGATTGTCAAGCTTTCGTTTCCGTAAATTTTTGCCAAGTCTTTTTGTTTATCTAAAAATTTATACGTCCTCCAGCTGCTTTCTTTCAAAAGCATAATATATTTTACATCAATGGGTGAAAGAGCCTCGCCCCAACCAGTTGTCATTTTGGCTCTTTCGCCAAATAAGTTTTTTCCTACTAAAGTCATGTTCAACAAGCCTTCAACATGCATCTGCTCAAGACTGTTATCATGCGTATATAAGGCTTTAACTTCATAGTTGCGAGCTGAAATTGTTTTTTGCTGGTCAAAAAAATAGGCAGCCACATTATAGATATTTTTATAATTGGCAAATCTAAAAGGCATGTACATATGCCAGGGAAAAACAAGCAATCTAAAATCGCCACTGTCGTTATTTAAAAATGTTCTGGCCTTATACCAATCATTGGGGTAAAAACTCATTTTGATTTCTTTATTAAAGCCAAAAACAAATCCTGGATAATAGACGTAGGCTAAGAGCAAAAAAAGAACAGTTATTTTCTTCGCCTTAAAACCTGCCTCCTCAAAATAATAACTGGAGAAAAAAGCCATAAAAACAGCCACGACGCCAATAATTTTATGAGGTTCTCTTAAGATATTGAAAATCTTGGTCTTGTCGTAGATAAAAATAACCGCGGATTGAAGTAACTCCGATTGAACGCCTACAGCTAAAATTAAACTAAAGAAGGCAAAGCCTAAGGTAAAAAACGCGGCTATTTTTTCATCTTGTTGTTGGTTTTTTTTCCAATATTTGATAAACCCCATCAAAGCGGCGCCAACAAGTATTAAAGTTACCACAGGCCAAAATATAATGATTTGCTTCAATAAAATAAATTGATGTTCGCCTTCGTTCCAAAAGCCATAAAGAGATATTATGTTGGGAATCAAACCGAACTTATTATCAGGAAGAGAAATAAAAGCAAAAAGATCCTGTGAGCTAAATTCCAAAAAATCGTTCAGTCCTGGAAACGGTTGAATGGCCGTAAAAATATATGTTATGGTTACTAAAACGCATGCAACTATTATTGGCCAAATATTTTTAATGGTTACGTCCCGTAAAAATAAAAATTTAATTAACAAATAACCGCCAATGAACATTGACCCAATAAATAAAAAGTGGATTGAGGTCAACATCAAAAGAAAAAGAATGATGGCTATTAGACCATACTTACTTGCTGATTCTTTCCTGAAGATGGCTAAAAATAAATGAATAAAAATGGCATATCCCAAAATGACCATGGTGTGTCCTGATAAAAATCTGGCATAAACAAAAGGATTAAAGGTTAAAAATCCGGCAAAGAAAAGTTTGGCGAAATTATTTTTAAACGGCGCGGCTAAATAACTGCCGATTAAAAGAAAAGACATTATAAAAAAGTAGAAGCCTTTTTGAATTAATGCAACGTCCAAAAACTGGTTTAATAAATATAAGAAATAGCTAAAAAAATAACCAGGACCATTAAAAACCGGAGCTGGTAATTTTTCTCTTAAACTGCCATCAAGGGTAAAAAACATTCCCGGTTTATAAAAAGGGATAAAGAGAATGAGTAACACGATGAAGAGAAAAAAGATTGAGATTAAATTATTTTTTTTCATAATGCCCCGCCTTTAACTACTTTCCCAAAATAAGGATCAAATCTCCAGCTGGTGTTGCTTCTTGTTTTTCCTCATAAAAAATTTGCTTAAAATTAAACTCTTTACTGCTTAGTAAATCAGATCTAAGTTTTTTAGCCGTGTCTTGATATTCTTTAGTATACCTCAATATAATTGTTTTGTAAGTTTTTTTTTCAGCATCGCCGATGGTAATATCTAATATATTATCCCAGTCTGCCTTTTTTAAACTGGCCGACGTTGAAGCCGCCCAGCCGGAAATGGTTGAACCATTAAGAATTGATAAAATTGGTCTGATAGCAGCCGTTGGCACAACAGTTGCGGTTGGCAGGAATTTAGTTGGCGAAACAGTTGCTTTTGTCGGACTGGGCACCGTCGTGGGTAATTTAGTTGGTATAAGTGACGGAACAACTTGAGTGGTTTTACTGACTGACATATTGCTGATTAGTTGACTAGCCACAAGCACAACAATGATTGTCACAAAAAAACAGGCGGCAAAAATTATAAAAGAACTACTATTGACAATCTGATTAAGAATAAAACCAATATTTTTTATGTAAGTCTGACCTATCCAATCCGATTTTAGATTTAGATGCTTGCTGACAAATTTGGGCTCTTCGGTTAATGATCTTATTTCTCTCTCCTTGGTTATCATCACCATCTGCCAAACTACACCAATCACCAAAAAATAATAAGCTAAAACTGCTGATTTTTCTGCCAATTCCTCCAGGTGAAAAATAAGAAGAAAAGGACAAAGGCTTAAGAAAATTAAAGCGGCGGCAAAGCTGGCCCGTTCATCAAGGTGCAAAAAATACCAGAGAATAAAAAATGAGGCGATTAAACTGGGATTAAAACCGATCAAGTCATGAAGATAAAAAAAGAAGATAATGGAAGATAAAATAATCAAATAGTGAAAATCTTTTTTTAGATAAGCGATTATTTTTGCTTTAAGAAGATAAACCAAAGACTCGTTTTGGGGATAAAAAATAAAAGTAATAAAAAGTAAAAAGAAAAAGATAATTAAAGGATAAAAAATGCTTTGAAAAAAATAAACGCCGATTAAAAAAATCCCGCTTAAAATAATTGATAATAAAATATCAAACATAAGTTTATTATAACGCAAGAGGGTTAAAGTGATGAAGTTTATATTAAAGATTTACTGTTTAAAGTCTATTGACTCAACAAGAAATGAAGATCCGCTAGCATAAAACCCGATTCCTCCGGATTTATGCTCCTTATCATCCACCTCGCTTAATTTAGTGAAGTTGATTCCGTCAGTGGAAAAATAACCGCTGATTTTTGCTCCTTTTGTTTCAATCCTAAGCCAAAGCGGTTTATCCTTCTCAATAATAAAGTTATTAATTTGTCCCTGGTCAAGAATTATGCTGGTGGCTTTATTAACCGGTTTTCCGATCTTGTACAAAGTCCAGGTGCCCAAATCAATCCCGCCAAAAGTTAAAAAGTAGCCATAATTGGTAGCCATGTCTGTACGCGCGGTAATCCCCAGCGCGCCTTTTTTTTGAGGGATTAGCTTTGCCGTATAACTGAAATCCTTAACCGAAGTCACTTTTTTCAAAAGAGCGACTGAACCATTTATACACCAAATGTTGGCATAATCTTTATCTTGATAATTTTTTAAAGATAAAACATTGTAATTGGCCGCTTTGAAATCTTCCTGATAGTCCTCATTTTTTTCCGCCCAAAGACGGTCAAAAAACAATTCAATTTTTGTATTGGGTCGGGAAGTAAGGGAGATGGTAACTTTCTCAATATCGGCCCAAGAAAAGCGGCCGGCGGCTTTAGCGGAAACAGTGCTTTCTTCAGTTTTTGCTTTTGTTTTACCGCTGTAGATAAAATTATCCTTAGACATTCTAAAGAAATTCCAGCCTACTTTTATATTTAAAATAGGATATTCATAATACAAAGACCCGTCTTCGTCGCTAAATCTTAAATTCAGACTTTCTAAGTTATCGCTATTGCTAAGTTTATCAGAATAGATAAGCAGCTTTATAGATTCATAATCAGAAAGGTCTAGGTTTTTGTCAAGAGAGATGGCATTTGTCTCATGATTTTTTGAGGTAAGAGAGACGCTGGTTTCACCCTCAAAAAAAATGGTGTCATCCAAATTAAAGTCGCCCTCCCAGTCTTCTGTCTGTTCAAATCCGGCCATCTCATAAACCAAGCCTGAATATTTTTTATTAAAATTTTGCTGGTATTCCTTATCGGTAAAGACAATATCTATTATATTTTTTTTGTCAGTTAAAGGAAGAAAAGATAAAGAGCCGTTATTATAAAGATAGGCAACCACAACAAAAGCAGCTATAAAAATAACAAAACCAACCGTCCCGGTGAGGTTTTTTTTAATAAATTCCATTATGATAATAGGCCAAAATTAACGACGCTTTGATTATAACCCCCATTACAAAAATTGTCAAATTCAATCAAAGATTAATTTCAGTCCCATTATTCAATTAGTTTAGACTGGGTGAACTTTCAAACTTTATTTACCCTATTAAATTTCCGCATTTATAATTAAAAATCCTAAATCATAAATAACAAGTTCCAAATAAATTCAAAATATTAAATATAAAATCAAAAAGCGTTTAATATTTATGACTTAAAATTTAAGATTTACCTGCCTGCCCGCCTAACGGCGGGTAAACCGGCAGGCAGGTTTGTGATTTGCCGCCTTTGGCGAGCCTCGCCGATGGCGGGTAATTTATTATTTAGAATTTAAAAATACTTCTCTACCGTTTACTTATCCTTCCGTAGTCCCGAGTGAACCCTTCGATTTTACTCAGGGTAAACTTCGTGAGTCGAAGGACGAAGGATGATGAACTTAATAACTTTCAAACTTTCTTAACATTCCCCACCTTCCAAACCTTATAAAATGCTGTCTATAGTCCGTTGACAAGAGGTTTATTATTGGTAAAAATAATTAAATGCAAACAAGTTTTGTCGCCTTTTTAAAGATTATGTCTGGTATTTTTGTTAATATAATCGCTTCTTTAATAATTGGATTTTTTACTATTAAAAATATTATAATATTAGTAATTAATTTAATTTTAGTTATTACTTTCTTATTGATTTCGTTAAAAATTGAAACAGCAATAGCAGAATATGATCGATCTAACAGAGTTTTATAAAAATTACCATATCGGGCTGGCTTTTATTGTCATTGCTTTTGTTCTGTCGGTATATTTTTTCCTTAAATTTGATACAAAAAACTTCAAAAAGAAATAAGGAAATAAATGTAGGAATAAACAAATGTATTAATTTAACACATTCAATCATTTAAACATTTATTTTTTTTATTTGTTTATTTGATTATTCTGACATTTAATTAATACTTCGTATTGTTAATAATTTTACTTACAATCATTAGGATTTCATGACATTCTTCAATGTAAGGTTCGACGACTTCTTTAATTAAAAGATCGGTATCCTTTATTACTGATAACCAATATTTAGTTTCCTTTAACCAATATTTAGTTTCCTTTGTTTCTTTTTTAACAATATAATACTTAGCGATAAAATCTTTTTTAGTAGAAGCTCCATCTGCTTCTTGATCGTTTGCTCCTATCGAAGTCAATGATGAGGATATTTGACTAATAATTGGAAAGCTTTCAGTGTTTTTCGGTATTTTCTTCACAACATTTTTAAAACAATTAATGACAAACTTATAAATTCGTGAATGAATATCCTGTGGTGTATCTTTATATTTATTCATTTCATCATTTAATTATTTAAACATTTATTTGTTTATTTAATTATTTTATTATTCAATCATTTATTCTTGTTGTCATAGGCAAAACTTATCAGGGGTATGTCATTTAATTACCAGTTTCTTGATCGTCCCTTCTTCCTCTTCTTTTCCTTTTCTATTCTTCCAAAATAAAAACCCAAGATAAGAAAGGCAAAAGAATAAAGTCGCGCCGGAAATCGCGAGCCCAACATAAAAAAGCCTCTGCTGCCAGAAATTCAACAGCAACTTCAAAATCATAGCCCCCGTCCGCATTCTTAAGGGGGATAAGCAGGCAACAAGCGTCGTGCCACTGATAATTAGGCCGATCCCAACTCACCGCAGGAGTGTTTTTATTTTGAAAGGCTGATATTTATCTTATATCCCATTACTTCTGCCATTTTCTCCAAGAAACCAAGAGATGGATTAACATTGCCGGCCTCAAATCGGGCAATAGCCGATTGTTTTGTACCAATTTTTTGTGCTAATTCTTTTTGGGTAATTCCTTTTTTAATCCGTGCTGAAATAAGTTCAGAGATTGCTCCGTAGCGCGGAGTCAACTTATCATATTCTTTTTTGACAACTTTATTTTGTAGCAATTCTGCTTTCAGTTGTTTCCAGTTTCTCATTTTTATATTACATTAACTTATAAATTCGATAATGTTAATATAACATGGATGCTATATTATGTCAAGGTCAATAATCTATTTTTTGCTAATTCAATTTCTTTTTTTGGAGTTTTTTGTTTTTGTTTTTTAAAACAAGAAAGAAGATAGATAATTTTTCCTTTAAATCCATAAATAATTCTTATTTCTTCCTTTCCCCGTACCCGAAGTTCATAAAGATTTGATTCAAGTCTTCTTGCATGAGGCATATTCAAAAGATTGCCGTATATTTCCAATAGATCTATAAGATGAGCAATTTTAGCAATTACTTGTGGTTGTTGTTTTTTAATAAATTCGGCAACAGGTCTTTCCCCTCTTACTTTTTCATACTCAATTACTTCCCACTTCATGTTTTTTTAGTTAAATCCTAAATTATAAATACTTTTACAAAAATTCAAAATTCAAAAGTTAGAAGTCAAAAGTTAAAGTAAAAAGTCAAAAGTATCTTTTTGCCTTTAGTTTCATTACTC
>CAYYYW010000014.1:6833-27292 GCA_964476245.1 uncultured Gammaproteobacteria bacterium | reverse complement strand
TTTTACAATCCGATAGTTTTACTATGGGTAAAGACAAAGAACCTTACTTCACAACGATTGCAAAAAGACTGATTTAATTTAAAAGGACGGCGGGATTACCGTGTGTCCGATACAACATCGGACCCGGAAGGTTGATGAGACCAAACCCACCCTTTCTTTTATGCTAATTGATTTATCTTCTCTGCTGGAGAGAAAATACTATATTAAGAAGAGGTTAACACGTAAGGTTGACTAAACTTGAATGGGTACCTGTAAGTCAACGCACTTATAGTAGGCTATCCGTAGTTACGCTGTCGAGAAATTCCACCGAAGCGGTGGAATTTGGGGCTACTCTATGCTCAATTTTTCAATTAATTTAAGTTTTCTTTGATAATCTTTATTGTCTTCCACAAATCTTTTGTAAGCAGCAACATTATCAATAGAATATTCTTTTAAAACTTCTTTTAAAAAGCAAGTATCTGAAATGATGTCTCTATAAGAAGAAAATAACCAATCTTCAGGTCTGTCTACTAAGCCAGCAGTTGTTGGATTAAGATGAATGTATCTTGATAAATGGAGGAATTGTTGATCTGATCTTACTCGCACAACTTTAAAACTTGACTCCCATAATGGACCTTTTCTTTCGAATTTAATATTAAAAAATCGAGTAAAACTATTTCCCACATCGTTTATAAATTTAGACAAATAATTTTCTACTAAAATTTTCACAAGAAGATGATAATGGTCCGGCATAATACAGTAACTTAAAAATTTAATATAGATGGTCGGTCTTGGCAAAAGAAGATTTTGGTAATTAAACTCCTGTTCTTTTCGTGCCAAAGAAAATTTTTTCTTAAATTCAAAATTATTGTAATAATCAAGAGCCTCAATGAATCGTTGGGCATTGTCTGGATTTTTGAATATGCCAAAATGGGCGATGCTTCGATTAAAAACATGGAAAATCGATCCCGATGAAAATTTTTCTTTCCTCATTAACTAATAATTCTTTTAAATAAAAAAAGGAAAGTCAACGGACTATAAACATCAAAATTTGAATTTTATCAACTTCCGAAGCTCTCTAACCGTCCATATTCCACCGAAGCGGTGGAAAACACGACTTAAATATCTCAAATCAGAGAGGAAGTTAAAAACCTGACTTTTCGATAAGACTTTTTAGTATCCTGCCAAATAATGTTGGAGCTATTACTAAATAGAAAACGAGGCTAATTAACAACAATACCACCCCGTTATTTATAAAGATTAAGTACAAACTTATTAATAGCAAAACTATCCACAAAACCATTAAGATGGTTTTTGTCGTGTTACTTTGCCATATCATTGGGATATTTACAGGAGTCCTTCCCTCTTGAATAGCTCCGTATGTTCTTAATAACCAAGATATTGTTAATAGTAAATATTCCATAAAAATTGTTATTGTTTTGGACTGGTTCTAAAGCTTTCAAACAACTTTTTTTGTTCCTTAATCGTATCTTCTCTTTTTTGTTTTACCTCATTTTCTGTATAAAATCTTTCCTCAACAAATGAGTCATCAAATGATGTTGCTACTTGAGCAAGTGATTGAACCGCAGAAGCTATATCATTCTTGTTTGTATAATTATTTGGATTCATTGCGACCCCCAAAAGACCATTCTTTAAACCCTCTGCTGATTTTTGCCATAGTTTTACCTTAGCTTTAGTGTTTTCTTCTTCTTTTTTCGAGGAAACAATTTGATAAATTGTGATACCAGCAAATAGGAGGTTAAGGAAAAATGAAATTGCTGTTATCAAGTCAATATTTATTTGCATATTTTTTACCTAATTTGGGTATATTAAGTGCCAACTGACTTCCCTAGACGGATTCAAACCCTCTAATTTATTAATTACAAAAAACATTCTCTGGGGACATCTCAACAATTTAACAATTAAACAATTTAATAATTTAGCAATTAAATCTCAAATTCTTTCTCAAATAAACTACTTCCGTAATCTCCTTCAAATCTCAAATTTACCTTGATGCTTGTTACTCCCTGATCATAGACGCAGCTGCCGGAAGAGCAAGTTCCAAGAGTTATTTTTCTTTCTACACTATCTTCTCCTTCTATTTCAATTGTCCCCACTACTCCTTTCGGTAAATCCCCTTTGGCAAAATAAGACAATTCATACTCAATGGCAGAGGTTCCATGAGGAATATTTTTTATGGTTAAAACCGCCTCTTTTTTATCTTTAGAAACTAAATCTACCAGGACGCTTGAATCAACTGTGGGCAAAATTTCACTCTTCGGAAAAACTTCCTCTTTTTCTATCTCTTCCTCTACGGTTTTACGCTGGCTGCTTTTAACTTTCAAAAAAACTCCACCAACAACTAAAAGACTCACAATTAATAAAACCAATACCATTTTTTTATTTTTCAAAATAATTTCTTTCATGTGCTCAATATCTAAATAACTTCTAATTTCTAACAGAAGTTACGCAGCAAATTGTCATCCTGAGCGTTAGCGAAGGATCTCTCGCGTATGCGAGATTCGCAAATAAATTGCGAGATTCTTCACTTCTCCGCCAACTGGCGGATCCGTTCAGAATGACAGTGCGTAAGTCCTGTTCTAACTTCTAATTTCTAACTTTTTTCTAATATATTCTTCCAATTTTCCAATTCCTACCCTAACTTGTTTCATTGTATCTCTGTCTCTTACCGTTACCATCTCATCTTCCAACGTCTGATAGTCTATGGTAACACAGTAGGGCGTCCCGATTTCATCTTGTCTTCTGTACATTTTGCCAATATTTCCCGCGTCATCAAATTCTGTGGTAAATTTGGGCTTCAATTCTTGATAAATTTTTTTAGCTAGTTTGCCTAATTTCTCATCTTTTTGTAACGGAAAAACAGCCGCTTTTATCGGAGCCAGCTTAGGATTAAACTTTAAATAAATTCTGTTCTTTCCTTTAACATCGTCTTCTCTATAAGCGTCAAAAATAATAACCCCTACCAGTCTTGATAAACCAAAGGTTGGTTCAATTACGTGAGGAATAAATTTTTCTTTTGTTTGTGAATCAACATAAGTTAAATCTTTACCAGAGAACTTGGAGTGATTTTTAAGATCAAAATCTGTTCTATAGGCAAGACCAAACATTTCTTTCCAGCCAAAAGGATAATGATATTCAATGTCCATGGTTTTTTTGGAGTAATGCGATCTTTCATGTGCCTCATGCTCCCTCCATCTTAAATTTTTCTCGTTAATCCCCAATCCCCGTGTCCATTCCCACATGTTTTTTTTCCAATATTCATATTTCTCACTCCACTGAGAAGGACGAATAAAATATTCAAACTCCATTAGATCAAATTCTAATGTTCGATGAATAAATTGCCCCATAGTAATTTCGTTTCTAAAAGCTTTTCCTTGTTGAGCGATACCAAAAGGTATTTTTATTCTCATTGTATTTAGAACATTTTTAAAGTTAAGGAAAATTCCCTGGGCAATTTCTCCACGAAGGTAAGCCTTTGATTTACTTTCTTCAAGAATTCCAATATTGGTCTCAAAAAGAAGGTTGAATTTTCTAGCGTCTGTCCAGTCAACTTTCCCACATTTGGAACATTTTAAATTATTATCTCTAATTATTTTCGCTAATTTATTAACCTGTAAACCTTCTACTTTAATATCTTTAATATTATCTTCAATTAAATGATCGGCTCTCGTCCGATAGTGGCAACTCTTACAATCAACTAAAACATCAGTAAATCCAGTCACGTGGCCTGACGCTTCCCAAACCTTAGGATTTAAAAAAATACTGGCATCAATTCCTACCATATCATCTCTTTCTAAAACAAATTTCTTCCACCACCAATCCCGAAGATTGTTTTTTAATAATGTTCCATAATGACCAAAATCCCATGTATTTGCTAAGCCTCCATAAATTTCAGAGGAAGGATAAATAAATCCCCGCCTTTTGCATAGAGCCACAATTTTTTCCATTTACTTAAATTTTATCACATTTCCGAACTTCCATGTTATTTACTTTTATGTTAACTAACATGAGATAGCGTCGTCAATTTCCCAAATGGTGCTCTTTATATCAAATCCGCTTGATTACTTACATCCAGTGTCATTCCCGCGAAAGCGGGAATCTATTAAATAGATTCCGCATCAAGTGCGGAATGACAAAGTGATTAACCGGATTTGATATTAGTAGACAAAGTCCGAAGCTTTTATCTGAATTCCACTAAGCAATATTCTATACCAAACTTCGATAAATAGATTTGTTAAAATTTAAATAGGAACTAATTTAAAATCTGATTATGGCAGATGAACAAATACATATTTCTCTAACAGAAAAAGAATTATCTGGTAATCGATTAATCGGAGTAAATCAATTTTTAAGTGCTCATGAAAACTTACGACAATATGAGCCACAATTAATTGAATATGCTAAATTAAGGCCAGAAGAAAAACTAAGATCAAAACAATATGTCCATATTTCTGCAGATAGGAGAAGATTAATTAGCCTAGACAAACAACCTCCAGCCGATTGGAATACGGAGAGAACAGAGGAAGAAGAGATATCTGTTTTTCCCGAACTCGATGATATAGTTGGAGATATAGAAAAGCATGGTTTTGATCCATACCTTCGTATAGCAAAAGTTTGTTGTAAAAGTAAATCAGCGAGTTATTATGCCGAGCAAGGTTATTTTTGGAAAGATTTAAAACCATCATATGCTGATCCACAAATAAATGATTTTAAAGCAAAATTTGACATTAGATCGTTGGCAGATTATGCAGAAATTCTTGGTTTTGAAGACTTTTCTGAATTCTTAGATAAAAAACTTATTTATTATAATCGAGCAGGGATAAATACTGAATCAGATATAGCTATTATTGATTATTTTATTAGAAATAACTTGCCGCTTATTCCCTCATTACATCAGCAATATAAGGGCGCAGAAGATAAAGTTGCATTTATAAAAAATCTTACTGAACGAGCAAAGAATTATGCTAAACGAATCGGTGTTAATTATGAAAAAGACCCGAAATTAGTGATTGCTGATATGGTAATTAATAGAACCGAAACACCTGGTATAGAGAAACCAGCTCAAACAATAGAAGAAATTAAACATGGAGGATTTTTATATCATCTCACTTCACAAACTTTAGCAGAGCGAGTAATAAAGAAAGGATTAAGAAAACCAAAACATACTGGGGTAATTGCTACAACAGCAACAGGACAACTTACCCATAGGGATAAGATTTATTTAGGAAATGATCTTGTAACTTGTATCCATAACGCCGGTGTAACAGCTGGTAGATCAGAGTTTTCACGAGATTTAGTTTTACTTAAAGTACGAGTTCCAAATACCGAAGGCTTAACCGTTGATGAAGATTGGGTAAGAAGTGCAAGTTACTTTACTCAACTAGCTCATGCTTACGCAAATAATGAAATAAGTGAAGCAGACTTGAGAGTTAAAATTAAGACGGATTTTACCAAAGGATTAGACCTTTATATATCACCTGAAAATTTCGAATACATGATGCAACAGATTATTGCGGGTTCCATTTCTCCATTATCAGCTGAACAGGGCTTAAGATTTTTTGGTACGATTGCTTATCAAAGTGACAGTAAACCACTACAAATTATTGAAGCAATTCCCTTTTCTGTTGAGTATATAGAAAATGAAGTTGGAGGAAATGTTTATATACCAGCTGGTTATTGGAAAATATTAAGAGGAGAAGGGTTAAGGAAGATGGTAGAAGAGGAAGCAAATGGATGTAGAATAGACACACAAAATCTTACAGCAGAAACTATTCAAGAAACGTCAGAAATAAATAAAAAAGAATCAGTACAGGACTCAGTTCAAAAAATTAGAGATATGATAGGTATTGAAAATTTACCTTCTATAGAAGATTTTAAAAGGCCAAACGGATTATGGTTTGAAAGACTAGATAAAGAATCTATAAATGGTATACATGGAATCTCCCATATGACAAGAGTTGCAGTATGGTCTCAAATATTGGGTAAAATGGTATTAAGTGGTGGACAATCTGTAGATACAGATGTTTTAAAATGGGTTTCAGCGATACATGATGCAAAAAGACGCGATGATAATATTGATCAAGATCATGGCGTAAGAGTAGCGTCTTGGTTTATGGAAGTAGCAGATCAAATAGGAGCACAACACTTAACTTTAGTACAAAAGCAACTTATTGCCAACATTTGTCAATTTGACGAACTAAATAACTTTGGTCCAGGAAAAATTCCAGCAGAAGTTAATTGTTTTAAAGATGCTGATATATTAGAAAGAGTTCGGATAGCTGATTTAAACCCAAGATTTCTTAGGATTGATATATCACCTAAACTTATTCCTGCTGCGGTAGCACTTTTTGATTTAAGCGAACGTTATTTTGCAGAAGGAATAGATCCATTTGATGCGGTTATGAAAGCAGCAGTTAGATTAGGTTTAATCAAAAACAGTGTTTATTCGTTGACTGTCGAGGAATCTAACATATACAATTCTACTGATATAATCACTTATTAATAAAAATATTTTTTGGAAGTCCAAAAAAGCCGCTGGTATAAAGATTTCTCCCCCACACCAGCGGCTAAGTTACGATCGCTATTTTTTCATCTTTCTTTCAACAAAATACCTATCTGATAGTTTAAAACATTGGTATAATAATCTATATATATGAAAGATCTCTCAATTATAATCATCTCATACAATACCAAAGAAATCACTAAAAAATGTATCGATACAATAATACAGTCGTTAAACTACGATACAAGCATTGGGGCTGAAATAATTATTGTTGATAACGGATCAGTCGATGGATCGGTGGAGATGCTGCAACAAATTAAAAATTTAAAATTAAAAATTAAAAATTACAATGTAAAATTCAAAACCATTTTAAATAAACAAAATCTTGGCTATGCAAAAGCAAATAATTTGGCGGCAAAAAATGCGGAAGGAAAATATCTTTTATTTTTGAATTCAGACATAGAAGTTATTAATGATGCAATTCCACAGTTGTATAACTTTTTTATACGGAAAGAAAATGCGTTCAATTTTTTAGGTGGGAAGCTTTTGAACAAAGATTTATCCCCCCAGCCTTCTTGCGGTCCGTTTTATAGTCTGCCTGTCATTTTTGGAGCATTATTTCTACGAGGAGATTATTGGGGTTTAACCAGGTGGTCGCCAAATAAAATAAAACAAGTTGATTGGATTTCAGGAGCGTGCATTTTAACAAAAAAAGAATTTTTTAATAAGGTTGGCGGTTTTGATGAAAATATATTTATGTATATGGATGAAGTTGATATGTTATATCGCGCAAAAAAACTTGGATTTAAAGTCGGCTTTTATCCTGAGGCAAAATTTATTCACCATGGCTGCGCCTCAAGCAAAGGAAGAACCCAACCAATTTTACAAGTTTACCGTGGTTTTTTATATTTTTATAAAAAACACTATTCAAGGCTCGAAGCCACAATTTTAAAATTTATGTTAAAATTAAAGGCAATTATTTCAATTCTTGTCGGGAAAATAGTAAAAAATCAATATTTGATAAAAACTTATGAAGAAGCTATCCAAATTATTAAATACTTTAGATGATAATTTAGTCAAAATTTTACTTATTTTTTTTATCTTCTTAATACCACTCTACCCAAAATTTCCTTTTAAAATTGTTAACTATACTTACATTGCGATTCGCTTGGAAGATGTTTATGTTGTTTTGTTCACTATTTTATTTTTTATTCAACTTATAAGAAAAAAAATTCAATTAAATAAATTTTTCTTAAAACCTATTTTTATTTTCTGGCTGATCGCATTTCTTTCATATCTCTCGGGCTCGTATGTTACGAAGACAATCACTTATCCTCATCTTGGATTTCTCCATGCCGCCCGAAGAGTTGAATACATGATCGTGTTTTTTATCGGCGCTTCAGTTATTAAATCTCGCAAAGATTTTATTACTCTATTCTCCTCGCTTCTTTTATCTCTTTTTTTGGTCAATCTTTACGGGTTAGGTCAACGATTTTTAGGACTTCCGGCTGTTTCAACTATGAATCCAGAATTTGCCAGAGGCCATCTGCTTTATCTAACTCCGGAAGCAAGATTAGCTTCAACCTTTGCCGGTCATTACGATTTAGCCGCCTATTTAGTGTTTGTAATCCCTTTGATTTGGGGAACATATTTTACGATTAAAAACGGAAAAGTTTTTGTTTTGTTGTTGGCCTTTCTATCTATTTTTATTCTGATTCTTACCGCTTCAAGAATATCTTTTTTCGCTTTTATAATTTCAACCCCTTTTTTTCTTATTTTCTTAAAAAAATACAAATATGCGATCTTCATCGTTATTATTACATTATTAATGAGTTCGTTTAGCCGTGACCTTGGCAAACGATTCTTAAAAACAGTTCAAATTAGGCAAATTTTATTTAATGAAAAAACCGGGCAAGTATATGTTCCTCAAAAAATCACCACCAAGGAACTGGCTGCGGGTAGTCTTGTTTATAAATTAAAAGGCCAAAAAAAAGAGACTACTGAATCGGCTGCTTTCAGGGAGACACTACTCAGAGAAGCAACCATGGGTGAGAAATTATTAACCGCTTCTGAACAAGCATTGTTTACTGCCTCTCTTTCTGCTGACATAAAGCCTGTTTCCGGTATTGTCTACGATATTTCCTTTGCCACCAGACTCCAAGTTGAATGGCCAAGAGCCGTAAAAGCTTTTCTAAAAAATCCGTTTCTAGGTACCGGACCTTCATCAATTACAGAATCAACCGATAACGATTATTTAAGATGGTTAGGTGAAATTGGATTATTGGGATTTACCGCTTTTCTTTTACTTATCTTCCAATTAGTAAAATTTATTTTTACATCCCTTAAAAAAATTGAAAAAAACAATCAGCCATTATTCTATGCTGTTTTGTTTTCAATCTTCGGCCTACTCATAAACGCTTCATATATTGATGTTTTTGAAGCCTCCAAAGTTGCCTATGTGCTTTGGTATACCCTGGGTATTTATGTTGGAGTTCTAAGTTTACCCCGATCCAATCGGGGTTTAATAAAGAGCAACTAAAGTCTTTTAATTTAATATGGCCAAAAAAGAGTCCCCTGATAGTAAATTTACCAAAATCGATTTGTTTCTTATTAGCGTCCTTCTTTTTATAGCTTTAGTTCTTAGACTATACAAAATCAATGCTCCTTTAACCGATCACCATTCTTGGAGGCAAGTTGACACGGCCGCGGTGGCGAGAAATTTTGCTCAAAGCGGGTTTGATTTATTACACCCAAAATATGACGATCTTTCCAATATCCAATCGGGGAAATATAATCCTCAAGGTTATCGTTTTGTTGAGTTTCCTATCTACAATGCCATGTTCGCTCTTTTTTTTAAATACTTACCCATCTTCTCTCTTGAAATCTATGGCCGACTAATTACAATATTTTTTTCTCTTGCTTTGATTTTTATCATTTACTATCTTGTTCTAAAAGAAGAAGGAAGAATAGCGGCTTTTTTTTCCTCACTGATTTTCAGTACTATGCCTTTTTTTGTTTTTTACTCAAGAGTTATTTTACCCGAAATGACCGCCTTGTCTTTTTCTTTCTTGAGTATTCTCTTTTTATATTTATATTCAAAAAATGGGAAAAGGACTCTGTTTTTATCAAATATCTATTATTTAATGTCTATTGTCTTTTTTTCATCGTCTTTACTGGTAAAACCGACCACTATTTTTTATTTTTTTCCTCTAATTTATATTTTTTATAAAAAATTTGGGCTAAATTTATTTAAAAAACTCAGTTTTTATTTTTATTTTCTGCTCTCACTTGCTCCATTAGTTTTATGGCGATTTTGGATGATGAAATTTCCTGAAGGGATTCCTGTTTCAGAATGGCTTTTTTTTCAAGTCAACACTTATCAAGGACGAGAAAATATTTTTTTCAGACCAGCTTTCTTCCGCTGGATATTTGGAGAAAGAATTCTAGATCTTATTTTAGGTGGGTATTTGGTCATTTTTTTTATTGTCGGTCTTCTAAAAAAACCGAAAAGCACCTATCTATTCTTTTGGATTGCTATATCTTCATTAATATATCTTTTAACCTTTCAAGGAGGTAATGTTCAACATGATTACTATCAAATATTGATTCTGCCAGCTTTAGCCATATTTTCCGGCATCGGTATTAGTTTCTTCTTAACTGAAAAAAAAGTATTTATAAATC
The DNA here is from genome assembly GCA_964476245.1 of uncultured Gammaproteobacteria bacterium. Taxonomy (GTDB): domain Bacteria; phylum Patescibacteriota; class Microgenomatia; order UBA1406; family HO2-37-13b; genus CAYYYW01. Next base: position 17,109 of record CAYYYW010000014.1, on the reverse strand, counting down.
TTTTCCTAAACGCCTTGTTTATTATTGCCTTATTGGCTTTTTCCCTGTTTTTTTCTTTTTATAAAATAAGAGATTATTATTCTTATAATACGGATTTAGTAAATATGGCCAAAATTATCAAAACTTTGACTCCGCCCGAGGCTAAGATTGTTACGGACACCACGGGCGATACTACTCTTTTATATTTGGCGGAAAGACGCGGATATCCAGCGACAACAACTGATTTTAACACCCTAAAGCAACAAGGAATGCAATATTTTGTTACCATGAAAAAAGAAGTTGCTGATAATCTACAGGATAAATATCAACTAATATTTGATAACGAAAAAATTTATATCTTTAGATTATGATCGTATGAAAATCTTAATGTTGACTCCCTATCTTCCTTATCCGCCGTCATCCGGAGGACAGGTACGTTCTTATAATCTTCTAAAGAATTTAGGCAAAAAACATAAAGTGGTCCTAGTCGCCCTAATTAAAAACGATCAAGAAAAGAAATTTATAAAGAAATTAGAAAAATTCTGCGAGAAAATATATGTCTGTAAAAGATCCGAATCAGCGTGGACTTTAGAAAATGTTGTTAAAAGTGTCTTTGGCCCGTATCCTTTTTTAGTTGTCAGAAACTTTTCCCACCCAGCAAAAGATCTCGTATTTAATTTAATAAAAAAAAACAACTTCGATTTAATCCATGCGGAAACTTTTTATGTTATGCCTCATTTGCCTAAAACAGATATTCCAATTATTTTAGTTGAACAAACTATTGAATATCAAGTCTATCAGCATTTTGTCAATACGCTAAGTTTCTTTTTTTTAAAACCTTTTTTTTACTTTGATATTTTGAAACTAAAATTTTGGGAAAAAAATTATTGGAAGAAAGCAAATATCGTAGTCGCAGTATCTCAAAAAGATAAACAAAAAATGCTTGCTTTATTACCCAGTCTAAAAATAAAAATCATTCCCAACGGCGCCGGTGAAGATCTGATAGAAATATTTAAAAAGAAAAAGATTGTTAAAAAATCAATCTTTTTATACCTAGGGAATTTTGCCTGGCTGCAAAACGTTGAAGCGGCTAATATTTTAGCCAAGAAAATTTTTCCCGAAATAAAAAAGAAAATAACTAACGCTGTTTGTTACATTGCTGGACAAAAGGCTCACGAGAAAATTCATCATCTACAAAAATACGGAATAAAAATCATTGATATTAAACATTTCGATATAAACAAAGTAAAAGAAATATATAGCGATGCTTCAATATTTTTGGCACCAATTCAAGGACCAGGCGGAACTCGACTAAAAATTTTAGGAGCAATGGCCGCTGGTCTTCCAATTATTTCATCTAAGGTCGGAGTTGAAGGGCTTAAAGTAAAACACGGAGAGAATGTTCTTGTTGCCCAAAATGAGAACGAATTTGTAAACAATGCCATAAAACTCCTGCATGATCGAACACTTTACCAAAAAATTAGAGTAAATGCTAGAAAACTGATTGAACAAAGATACAGCTGGAATATAATCGCTCAAGATCTGGACAAGATATATTCGGGTCTTAAAAAAACCTATTATGAAAATAGCCATTGATATTTCTCAAATTGTCTACCAGGGAACAGGAGTAGGAAGGTATATAAAAGGACTAATCGAAGCATTATTAAAATATGATAAAAAGAATCGGTATCTGTTTTTTTTCTCCTCGTTGCGGCAAAAATTAGATAAAAATACAGAAACAAAAATTTGTAAGAGATTTCTTTTAAGAAAATATTCCATCCCACCAACACTTTTAGACTTTTTCTGGAATAGACTTCATATTTTTCCGATTGACAACTTCATTGGAGAAAATGACCTTATCTTAACCTCGGATTGGACTGAACCGCCGTCTCAATCTAAAAAAATAACGGTGATTCACGACTTAGTTTATTTAAAATTTCCAGAAACCTTAAATAAAAAAATAGTTAATGTTCAGAAAAGAAGATTAAAGTGGGTAAAAAAAGAAAGCTCTCTAATTATTACTGATTCTTTCTCCACTAAAAATGACATTGTGGAACTTTTAAAAATTCCCGAAGATAAAGTAAAAGTAATTTACCCACCCGTTGAGATAAATATTCCTACCAACGATGAAGTAATAAAAACAACAAGAAAATACCAAATTAGGAGACCTTTTATCTTAACTGTGGGGAAAATAGAACCGCGGAAAAATATTAAGAGATTAATTGATGCCTTTATAAAAACTAAACTAAACGATGTCGACTTAATAATCGTTGGACCAAGAGGATGGGATAAAACAATGAAACAATTTAACAACCTGCCTGCCGGCAGGCACGGTTTAACAATAAAGCATAGTAATATTAAATTCTTAGGCTTCGTCCCCGATATAGAACTATACTCTCTCTATCAGTCGGCTCTCTTCTTCATCTACCCCTCAATCCATGAGGGTTTCGGTTACCCAGTAGTTGAGGCAATGAAATTAAACTGTCCTGTCGCCACATCCAACACGTCCTCGTTAAAAGAAATTGCTGAAAACGTCGCTCTTTTGTTTAATCCCTATGGTGAAAATTCCATTGCCAAATCGATTATTACTCTTTACCAAAACCATAATTTACGTAAAGAACTTTCTCAAAAAGGCATTAAAAGAGCTGAGCAATTTTCTTTAAATAAGTATGCCCATGATTTAATAAAAACCTTTGAGAGAATTCACAAACTTAATTAATTAAAATATGATAATAGGAATCGACGGTAATGAAGCCAATGTAGAAAAAAAAGTTGGGGTTTCTGTTTATTGTTTTGAGTTATTGAATTATTTTCGTAAAAACAGTTCCCCCGATAACCAATTTGTCATTTATTTAAAAAAAAACCCAAGAAAAGAATTACCAAAAGAAAACAATTATTTCAAATATCGGGTAATAAAAGGTAATTACTTATGGAGCCAAATTTTTCTTCCAGTTAATCTATGCTTTAGAAAAGAAATTGATGTTTTCTTTTCACCAGCGCATTACAGTCCCCGATTTTGCCCTGTACCTTTAATCGTCACTATTCATGACCTTTCCTATTTTTATTATCCAAATGAGTTTTTAAAAAAAGATTTATATCAATTAAAGAACTGGACAAAATACAGTGTTAAAAACGCCAGGAAAATAATCGCTGTCTCAAAAACGACAAAAAAGGATTTGATGAAATTCTATGATACGCCTGAAGAAAAAATTGAGGTTATTTATAATGGATACCAGAAAAATATCAAATATCAAATAACAAATATCAAAAAGATAAATAAAGTACAAAAACCTTATCTTCTTTATGTTGGCACAATCCAACCGAGAAAAAACTTAGAAACTTTAATTGAAGCTTTTTATCTCCTATTAAAAGAAAAACCAGAATATTCTTTAGTAATTGTGGGAAAAAAGGGTTGGCTTTATGAAAAAATATTTGCTAATGTAGGGAACAGGCATGCCTGTTCCCTACAAAATAAAATAATTTTTACTGGTTACGTTGATAATAATACCTTGGCTTCTCTATATAAAAATGCCCGCGTTTTTGTATTACCATCATTCTACGAAGGTTTTGGAATACCAATACTTGAAGCAATGAGTTTTAACTGTCCTGTAATCTCTTCGTTTACTTCGAGCCTGCCCGAAATTGGTGGTAATGCTTGTCTATACTTTGATCCAACTTCGGTGGCAGATTTACAAGATAAAATATTGCAATTATTAGAAAATGAGGGACTAAAAAATGAGCTTGTCAAAAAAGGAAAAGAAAGAGTAAAATTGTTTAGTTGGAAAAAATGTGGAGAAGAAACATTAAAAGTTATTACATCGGCGATGGAAAAACTCCGAGGTTAATAACACTATGCTGAGTCTTTTCAAAGATAAAACAGGCAAACAGTTAAGTTTTGGAGAATTTGTTAATAAGGTTTTTAACCGAATTTTTAACATTCTTTTGGAATTTAAAGTATATCTTCTTCATCTTGTTGGTCATATACCGTTTCATCGCCTTCGTCGTTTTTTCTACCGTCTGGCCGGAATAAAAATTGGTCAAGGATCAACTATCCATATGCACGCCAGATTTTACAACTCTAAAAACATAGAAATTGGTGAGGATACGATCGTGGGCGAATTTGTCGTCCTTGATGGAAGAGCTAAATTAAAAATTGGCAATCATGTTACCATTACGTCAGAGGTCATGATTTACAACTCCGAACACGACATTAATGATAAAGATTTTAAACCGATTATCGGAAATGTTGCGATTGAAGATTATGTATTTATTGGCCCAAGAGTAATTATTCTTCCAGACGTAACAATCGGTAAAGGAGCTGTGGTTGCCGCGGGAGCGATTGTTACTAAAGACATCCCTCCTTTCGCCATAGTTGCCGGTATCCCGGGAAAAATTATCGGGGAGAGAAGAAACAAAGATTTAAGTTATAAATTAGGCCGTGCCCGTTGGTTTCGCTAAATAAACATCACAATTTATTACCTCTAGATGTATCAATGTATCGATACATCGATACATTTTAATTTTTATTTTAAGACCGTTTCCAAATCTTGTTTTACCTCAAACGCTTGTTCAAAGACTTTTGATTGATATCTAAAATAAGTTCGAATCTCGTAAATTGAAGATGAAACCAACAAGAATAAAATAAAAAAAACAAGATATTTTTTATAAGTTTTTTTGAGATTTAATCCCATTAAAAATTCAACTGCTCGGCCGGCAAAAAAAACCACTGATGGAATAACGGTAAAAGTACGCAACATATTAGGGTTCTCCCAGGGATAAGTTAAAATTGACGGTATGAGCGAGATAACAAAATATAAAAGAAAAAACTGATTGTAAAAGTTTTTGTAGTTTTTTAAAGTTAAAAACAATCCACCTAAAAAAAAGACTCCTAAAACTGAATTTAAGGCTGGCTTAAAAGGATAGTTATGTCTACCATTAACATCGCCCTTAAGATTAAACATCAAAACAGTACTTTTTATATTACTCCATAAAAATTCAGCCTTTCGATGAATCGATTCATTGGAGTTATTAATAAAAAATTGTTGCTGGAAACGAATATCAGGATGGGTAAATAAATAAGATGTCAGTGGTAAAACTGTGAGAAGAAAAATAAATAAACCCAAAGATAATTGTTTTGTTGCCCCAGCCACGTTAGACGTGGTTCCACTACTCCATTGTTTGATAACCCGCCAGACAATAAAAACAAGCGGTATAATAAAAAAAATTCTGCCAGGCGTGTAAGAGTTAAATGTCAAACCAGCAAAAACTGTAGCCAACAATAAACCTGTGCTTTCTCGCTTCTTTAAATATTGAAAAAGGAAATAAACCGAGGCTAATTCTAAAAACAAAAGAAAAGTAGCCTCAAAAGAAAAACGGGCAAAATTAAAATACCAACGAGAAGTTAGAAAAATTAATGATAGGATAAAAGGAAACCATTTTTTTATTGCTATATTGCCATATTCTTTCATTGATACTTTAATAATGAAGTAAAATAACAAGACATTTAATACGCCAAATAATGCCGAAGGAAAACGAAGAGCAAAGTTATTTATACCGAAGATTTTGAAAGAAAGAAGGATAATATAAAAATATAAAGTTGAATGACCTGTGGCTAAACTACTAAAAGGCGTGTATGGTTTTTTATCAAGTGAAATGGCTAATTTTGCAAATTCTACTTCATCGTAAGAAAGATTTTTGGGAATTTGGTTAAATTTGTAGAAAATCAAAATTGAAGCAACAAGAGTTAAAATTGTTATCTCTGCTAAAAATCTTTTCATTCATTAAATTATAAACAATTACTGATATAATAAAACAATTATGAAGGACCTTTCTGTGATTATAGTTTCATATAATACCAAAGAAATTACAAAAAAAAGCATAAACATATTAATCCGATCTCTCCAACTCTCACCCAAAATTCGGACTGAAGTGATTGTCATTGACAATAACTCAGATGACGGATCGGCAGAAATGTTAAAACAAATAAAAAGTCCTAATATTGAATCTAGAATTATTTTAAATGGTGAAAATCTTGGTTTTGCCAAAGCAAACAACGAAGCTCTTGCAGTCGCTGAAGGAAAATATGTTTTATTTTTAAATTCTGACGTACTAATTCAAGATGTTAATTTTGAAGATTTAATTTATTATATGGAAAAAAACCCGGAAGTTGGAGTCCTGACGGTAAGAGTTCGCTTACCAAACGGCAAAGTAGATATGGCTTCGCATCGAGGTTTTCCCACAGTTTGGTCTTCGTTTGCTTATTTCACTAAGCTGGAAGCAATATTTAAAAAAGTGCCCAAGTTATCAAAATTCTTAGGAGGTTATCATCTTACCCACCTTGATCTTAATACAATTCATGAGATTGACTCACCAAGCGGAGCTTTTTATTTCACTAGAAAGTCGGTATTAAACAAAGCACACGGTTTTGATACTAAATTTTTTATGTATGGTGAAGATCTTGATTTGTCTTTCCGAATTAAAAAACTAGGCTATAAGATTGTTTACTATCCTCTGTTTACTGTTATTCACCTTAAATATCAAAGCGGCTTCAAAAAAGGAATAAAAAAAACCAAGAGTAAAACAAAACACCACTTTTACCAAGCAATGAAGATATTTTATGATAAACATTTTTCTCACAAAAATGGAAAATTTTTAAACAATCTCGTTCATTTTTTTATCTCAATTAAAGAAAAAGTCAGTAAATGAAAAAAATAGGTATTGACGCTCGATTAATTAATCAAACTGGAGTGGGTCGATATGTTCATAATCTTCTCTATTATCTTCCCGAAAATAACGAATTAACTTTTTACGTTTATTTACTTAAAAAAGAATTTAACGAAATTAGTTTTAATAAAAAAAACTTTATAAAAAGAGAAGCAAATTTTTCTTGGCATAGCTTCTCTGAACAAACTGGATTTTTAAAGACAATTTTAGCTGATCCTTTGGACTTAATGCATTTTACTTATTTTAGCTACCCAATTTTATATCAAAAAAAATTTGTCGCCACTGTCCACGATCTTACTCCACTGATTTTTAAAACTGGCAAAGCATCAAGCAAAAACATGCTTATTTACAAAATTAAACACTTTTTCTTCCGTCAGATTCTATCTGCTCAAATAAAAAATTCCAAAGCGCTAATTACTCCCTCGAAAAGTGTCAAAAAACAGATTCTCGAGTATTACGGCAAAGGCCTTGAGGAAAAAATCTTTCCTATTTATGAAGGAATTGATTATCAGTTAATAAAAACAAAAGAAAATATTTCACTCAAAAAAAGATTTCCAAAACCCTTTTTTATTTACGTAGGTAATTTTTACCCCCACAAAAACGTAGAGAATCTCCTTACGGCATTTACATCAATCAAATCTGATGCCAAGCTGATCTTATTAGGACCTGATGATTACTTCGCTAAACGCATGTTTCAATCGATTAAACGAATGAAACAAAATCAGAGAATACTGGTATATAATAATCCAACGAGAGAAGACTTGATATTTTTCTACAAGAATGCTCAAGCGCTTATTCATCCTTCTTTATCCGAAGGATTTGGTTTACCACTTATTGAAGCTACTCATTTTAATTGTCCAATTATTGCCTCTGATATTCCCGTATTCAATGAAATTTTAGGTTCTGACTTTATTAAGTTTAATCCTTATAGCGTTGAAGACATTAGAAACAAAATTGAGATTTTTATTGAAATCCCGCCGAAGTCCCGCTTAACGGGACGAAGGCGGATTTTAGAACGTTACTCATTTGAAAAAATGGCCGCTCAAACTACAAAACTTTATAATGATGTTTTGCTTTAATTACATCTATGCAAAAAATTGCCATAGTCTACGACTGGATTGATAAATGGGGTGGGGTGGAAAGGGTACTTTTAACACTCCATGAGATGTTCCCGAGAGCAGAATTTTATACATCTTATTTTGACCCGGAACAAGCCAGCTGGGCAAAAGATCTAAAGATCAAAACCAGTTTTATTGATAAATTGCCTGCTTTTATAAAAAAAAATAGAATCTTGTCACTTCCCTTTTATCCTTACGCCTTTGAGTCGTTTAATTTTTCTGACTACGATTTGGTTATTTCCGTTACTTCTTCCTTTGCCAAGTCAATTATCACCAAACCAAAAACTTTACACATCTGTTATCTTTTAACTCCAACTCGATATCTTTGGATTTTTCCAGAAGTTTATTTTAAGAACAAAGTAATAAAAATGACACTTTCTCCCTACCTTAATAAACTTCGTCAATGGGATTTTATTTCAGCTCAACGACCTGATTATATTATTTCTATCTCAAAAACCATAGCTGACCGTTGCCAAAAATATTATCAGAGGAACTCGGAAGGTATTTACCCGCCATTTGATACTGATTATTGGCAAGATATTAAAAATGTCATTCTGAGGGCGAAGCCCGAAGAATCTCTTAACTCGTTTAAGAAATTATTCTCGCATTCGCGAGAGATTCCTCGACTTCGTCCCGACATTCGTCGGGCCCTCGCTCGGAATGACACTTTTGGCAGTTATTATCTACTCGTTTCACGCCTTGAACCTTATAAGAGGGTTGACTTAGTTGTTCAATCGTTTAATCGATTGAGCAGCTGTTTAATTATCGTTGGCAAAGGAACTCAGCTCGAAAAGTTAAAAAAAGAGGCAAATAAAAATATTTTATTCTTTCAAGATTTAACTGACCAAGAACTTGGCTGGTTATACCAAAAAGCAAAAGCCTTAATCATGCCACAAGAGGAGGATTTTGGTTATACCAGTCTTGAAGCCCAATTTTTCGGTTGTCCATTAATTGCTTTTAAAAAAGGTGGGGCGACCGAAACTGTTATTGAAGGAAAAACTGGTATCTTTTTTAAAGAACAAACAGTAAACAGTTTATTGACGGTAATTGAAAAATTTCATACAATATCATACGCTTTAAAGAATAGTACCGTGAAGTTCGGAGCAGAAAATGTAAAAAAATTTGCTAAAAAAGAATTTTTAGGTAAGTTTCGTAGTTCCTTAATATCAAAAATCAAAGATTAAACTACCCCGCAGCAGAGCTGCGAGGTGTCAATTGTCATCCCCGACTTGCCTCGCCCATCCTAGTCCCGACGTTACGTCGGGACGAAGTTGGGATCGGGGATCTATATAATTTCTGGATTCCCGCTTTCGCGGGAATGACAGGGTGAATTTGAATATTTTATTTTTGATTTTTTACATTTTATATTATTATGAAAATTGTCATCTTTGCCGGCGGTGCAGGAACAAGACTCTGGCCCTTATCTAGAAAAACATCGCCAAAACAGTTTGAAAAAATCATCGGAGACAAGTCTACAATTCAACTTGCGGTTGAGCACCTAACTCCGGATTTTCCAACAAAAGACATCTTTGTCTCAACCAATGAAGCATATGTTGAAATATTAAAATCCCAACTCCCGCAAATTCCAAAAGAGAATATCCTGGTTGAGCCAGAAAAAAAAGACGTTGGGCCGGCCATTGCTCTTGTCATGGGAATATTTCATCGACTTTATAAAAAAGAGCCGGTGGCGATTTTATGGAGCGATCATTTAGTAAAAAGAGTCACGAAGTTCAAAAGAATATTAAAAACCAGCGCTACGTATATAAAAAATAATCCAAACAAGATTGTTTTTATTGGACATAAACCCCGATACGCCAGTGTTAATTTAGGATATATTCACTTTGGCAAAAAAAAGTACACTATTAATAGAATTAATTTTCATCAGTTTGTAGGGTTCAAATATAAACCAGACGAGGAAACAGCTAAAAAATTTTCTCAAAGTAATAAATATGCTTGGAATTTGGGTTATTTTGTCAGTACTGCCGAATTTCTCTATCAAGCTTTTTCAAGATTTACTCCTAATATTTATCATAATACTGAGAAAATATTATCTTACCTGGGAAAAGCTAATTTTAAAACGATCTTAAAAAAAGAATACGGAAAAGTCGAAAGTATAAATTTTGATAATGCCATCTTAGAAAATCTTGACAAAAAAGACGCCTTGGTGGTAATGGAAGACATCGGATGGAGTGATATTGGAGCGTGGGAAGCATTGAAAGAAGCGTTAGAAGACCACCCCTATGAAAATGTCATTAGAGGTAAAGTATACCTTGAGCATGTAAGAGACTCTTTAATCTACAATTACGAAAATAAGAAACTTATTGTAGGAATAGATCTTGATGAAAATTTAGTTGTTAACACTGTTGACGTACTCTTAATTGCTAAAAAGGCCTCCGTCCCCAAAATAAAAAAAATTGTGGAAAAATTTGCCGGGACGGAAAATGAACGCCTTACCT
>CAYYYW010000014.1:4723-6733 GCA_964476245.1 uncultured Gammaproteobacteria bacterium | reverse complement strand
CCAGCTTTGTTAGTTTCATCTTTATTAATAAAACCATCAATAATCAAAATATCATTTAAATAGTGTCTTACTCTTTCAACGTCAACATCTTCTCGGTTATTCAAATCTTTAAGTATGTTAAGTGTTTTGCTAAATATTGCTTGTTCTTTTTGGTTTTCCGGAAGAATTTTATTAAGGATGAAAAAAAGCAAATACAATTGATTAATTTTTTCGTTTGATCGTTTTATTTTAGAATAACCGTAAATAACTTCTGTTTCTCGAAGATAAAAATAATTGTCTTTTTTGTAAAACGAAAATTTAATAAAATTGCCCGTTTCTAAGTGAGAAAGCCGACGACTAATTATTTTTCTTACTCCTTTTCCCAAAAGAACTATCTTTCCATAATTTTGGCTGAAAATGGTGATTAATTTGTCTTCGTTTAATAAATTTTTTTTACTCAAAACAATACCTTCGTCTTTATGAAATCTGACCATAGAATAAATGGAATTAGGGGATTTCAAACTCTTTGTCTTCAATTAAACTAAAGCTTTCTTTCTCTTTTCCATTAACCAAGATTTTAAACTTATGACCCTTTGTTCCTGGTTGTTTTTGAATTAACAGTTTATAATCTTTTTCTGATGAAATCTTAAATGGCAATTTGTATTCTATAACAACATCGGTTTTTCCTAAAGGATTAACCTTTAAAAAACCCTCAAAAACAGTCTTTCCTAAGTCTTCATAAGTGTTAACCTTCATTTCTGAACCTTGAAAACTAATAAGTTTGGAACCTGCCGGAACATAAACACGCAACCAATTACGCAGAGTGGCATTAAGACAAAGCCCGCCTCGTTCAAGACTGCAATCCGAATGAGGATAGGGGTTTTTGTAGTTAATGGTAATTTTTCTTCTCATTTCATTATTGCTGATGTTACTTTCCGATACAACTGATTCTGTAACAAATAGATTAGACTTCGCACCGGCAAAATTCGTATCATTGATATGTAAATAATCACCATCATAATTTTTAATTCTCCCGCCAAAATTAATTTTTTCGATTGATTTTTGTGCCTTATCGTCAGTCAAATAAATAAGTATATGTTTTTGTTGAAGATTTTTAATTAAATCTTGAGAAAGCTTACCCCAATAACGAGAAGGTGAAAAACCCAGGGCTTTTTGCATTAATATATAAAGTAAGTCGCCCAATATGCCTTTCCTGTTTTCTTTGATATAGGCAACCGGTCGATCAACAATATCAAATAGTTTATAAATAACCTGTGGACAATCACATCTTTTGTCGCTTTTGGCGGAAAAAACAATGCCGTTAACTTCAGTATCACCAAGCACGGTTAAAACATCAACAAGAACATGAGTATCCACAGCAATAATACCATCGTATTTAACTTTTTGACTACTTTTTTCGTAAAGAGAATTGAATAAATCTATTGATTTAACAAAATCGGGTGACAAATTACTATCACGGATGTTAAATTGAGAAACACCCTTATGATACGTTAATATTTCTTTAGGAGCTTTTGGATGGCTAGATATAGACTCATCAAGAGAATAAATATCCTCGGATTTAACTAATTTAAGCTTGCCGCTTCTAACATTAAAAATCGCGTAATTAGTTAAAAAACCACCGGTTGGTCTTTGCTCTTTATCATTTTGAAACAAAATAAGATATGTTTTTTCCCTATCTGTTCCCAAAATATCCGGCAACTTTTTCAAAAATGGTTTAGCATCAACAAAAAGCGAAGCAACTCCATCAAATTGGTCTTTAACTGTTTTTATAGTCCCTCGTATCTCGTTTTTACCAATCTTTGTTGGATATCTGTTCTCATCAATTTTGTCTAAATCTTTCCTGGCAATATCAATATATTTGGCAATATCATCAGCCTTCGCCAATACTTTATCCAAAGTCAAAACCGCCGTTTGAATTCTGTCGTCGGCTGATTTTTCTACAAAACTAGACTCCCCTTTTTTAAAACCAATCAAATCGGCGTAGGGAGAAATCGCTTCTATTGCTATTAT
>CAYYYW010000014.1:0-4623 GCA_964476245.1 uncultured Gammaproteobacteria bacterium | reverse complement strand
AATATAAGAATAATAACAGCAATAGATATTTGTTTAATTTTTTTAAGTTTTCTTCTTCTCATTTTTTATACCGCTCCTTTCCCCGTCAGCATCACCCAAGGAGTTTTAATAATAATCCTTAAGTCCTCCCGCAAAGATATATTATCCACATATTTAGCATCAATAGCAACCCTTTTATCAAAATTTATTTCTGACCTTCCAGAAACTTGCCAAAGACCAGTAATTCCCGGTTTAACTGATAATACTTTTTTTACCAAGCTTTTAGTATGGGGATATTTCCTCTGTTGATCCTCTAATTCATCAGGGTAATAAGCTCTTGGGCCAACAATGCTCATGTCGCCTTTCAAAACATTAATTAACTGAGGAATTTCGTCAATTGAGTGTTTTCTGATAAATTTACCAATTTTTGTCACCCTGGGATCTTTCTTTAATTTAAAACTGCCTTTTTTGTATTCTTCATAAAGTTTTTTAAATTTAAAGTTGTTACGAAGAAGATTATGGGCGTTAAGAATCATTGAGCGAAACTTATACATCTTGAACAATTTTCCATCTTTGCCTACCCTTTCCGGTACGTCGGCAAACATTGGTCCCTTAGAGTCTAATATTATCAATAGAGCTACGACAATGCTTAGCGGAAGAAAAAAAATTAATAATATTATTGATATTATTAAATCAAATACGCGTTTTATGTCTTTATGGTAGAAAATGTTTGATTTTTTCCTTTTCATCACAATCCTGTATTTTAGCAAATATTTAAAAGGTTTTGTTATAATAATTCTAACTTGTAGTAGTTTAGATCGCAAGAAGCACGAACAAGTAATAAATAATGATAAACGGGGTGTAGTATACCGGCGCCGCCTAGAAGGCTCTGCCTGGCAGGTAGAATACGCGGTTTGGGCGCCGCCCATAGGACTCTGCCCGGCGGGACCGTGAGGAGTAATAAATATGAAACCTTGTGTGTATGTTATAAAAAGCCTAAAAGATAAACATTATTATATCGGCTCAACACTCGATATTAATAAAAGATTTAAAGAACACGAAAATGGTTATGTGAAATCAACAAAAAATAGAAGACCCTTAAGATTAAAATATGTTTTAAAATATGACGATATTAAAACAGCATCTAAAATGGAAAAAATCTTTAAAAAAAGTAAAGACGCCTTGAAACGCCAATTAATAAAAAGAAATTTATCGGAAGATGGAGTGTAGTTCAGATGGCCAAACAGCCCGCCAGAAATTCGGGACGTAGTTCAGTTGGTAGAATGCACGGTTTGGGACCGTGAGGTCGCCAGTTCGAGTCTGGCCGTCCCGACCGAATTTAGGCGGATGGAACCGCGAGGAGGGAGTTCAATTCTCCCTACCCCGACGACTTGTTTAACAGGGTTTGCTTTTGCAGGCGTATTTTGTTTAGCGTCGTTTTGGTTTGTCATATTATTTTTCTGTAAATGTACATAATCCTGGATTTTTTAGTTCGGCTCGTGCGTCTTCTGCACTCGTTTTATCTGTTAATACAGCTTCGCAGAGCTTGTATAGCCCATAAATTGGTATTAGCGTGATATTGCTCTCGACACAATATGTAATTAGATTAGGGTCAGAGGCAAACGGTTGTGTTCTATCCAAAGGACTCGTTCGCCTTTCATGGTTAAAAACAAGCATAGAAGAAAGGGTTGTAGTTTCTACTTTCTTTATCCTTGCGTATTCTGTGATGTGTGCGTTTAAGTCAACTCGAACCCAAGAAGCTTTTGCTCCTCGTTCTGACCCTTTTACCTCGACTAAGGCGAAATATCCGTTATAGGATACCTGTATATCTTCCTTTAATGCTCGCCCTAACTTTTTATTTTCCTCGTCCAGGTCAGTTACCTTAAAACCCAACACCTTAAACATTTTTACGACTTGTGGTTTAAGTTTACCTTCCTCATTAAAAGCGTCGCTATCGTCAGCAATAAGTGCCTGGTTCAAAAATGAAGTCTTGTCGCGAACAGTTTTAATTTTCTTTTCGATTTTGTTTACCTGTTCCTGCGTTTTTTGCTGTATATCAACAATTTCGCTTTCCAGCGTCTTAATCTCTGGATAAATAAATTCGTCCGAATTAAGCCACACGACGTTGTGAATGTCAGGAAAAATATCTTCATTAGCTATATAGGGAAAACAATCCTGTAAAGTACAAAGGATAAAATCACTTAAATGAGATACAAAAGGGAAGATAAGTAACCCTGAATTGTCAAATGATACAAAACGGTTGTTATCTTCGTCAGCAAAGAACGAATAATATCCGACCTGATTACCACCCCAAATAATTGAATACTTTATATTTTCGTCCTGTACGAATCGTTCTAGAAGTGGCTTTATGTATCTTGCCGATTCGGGTTCTTCTTCTTGAAAATCGTCGAAATTCGGTGGAATTATGTTCGTGGTAATCCTCTGTGCGGTGCTGAACTGACAACCGATGGAAGGAGAAATATATTCACTAAACGCTTCTCCTTTTGAAAGGATTACTGTAACCAATCCACCTTTTCGTCTTACATACTTGAAATAAGGAAGCAAAAGTTCAGCCCTATCATAAATTGGGTTTGAATAGACGCCTTTTCCGAGTTGCTGAAATTTGGTGCAATCCCAATAAATTATCTCTACTTCGCTGGGATGTTGCGGGATTTTTGTAGGCTTGCCACTAAATCCAGAATCGCCCTGAATTGTTACATAGCCTTTTTTTGCAATTGTATCGACGACTTTCGGATCAAAGTCTAAAAAAAGTATCCGAGGTTTTGTAATTTTTTCTTTGCGAATAATTGACATAGTAATTTATCATGGCGGGCAGTATTAAATTCGCCACATAGCGCATTTTTCCGATATGTCCCTTAATATCGGTACATTCTATTATACTGAAATTCGTTGCTAGATTCTAGGATAACTTAACTAAAAATAGCGTAGTCGTACTTGTTTCTATCCCAGTATTTGTTTATGGATTCACGAAGTGGTATAAAAAGTTCAAGGTTCGTCTTATAAATCCGACATTATCCCGCCGTAGGCGAAACAAAAGAAAACGAATTTTACCTGTCCGTCACAAACACTCTTTGAGCCATGTTCGAATAGAACAAAAAGGCTCAAAGTAAGTTTAGGCGGAAAAGAACTCTTATACAATTTAAATAACCCATAAGGAATATATTAATTGGACTTGGAACCAAAAAGTTGATAAAATTATCTTACTTTTTATGAAAAAAAGTCTTAAAACTAAAATCTTTTTAGATGGAGGTTATCCGCAAGAAACTAAGCAAATATTAAAACTTCTCGGATTTTTAGATGGTCAAACCACCAACCCATCTCTTATAGCTAAAAACCCAAAAATCCAAAAACAACTTTCACAAGGTAAAAAATTAACTAATAATGATATTTTAGATTTTTATCGGAAAACGGTCAAGGCCCTCTCGCAAGCAATCCCTGAAGGTTCTATATCAATTGAAGTTTATGCTGATGAAAAGACGACTGCTAAAGAAATGCTTAATCAAGCACGACAAATGTCTTCGTGGATAAATAATGCTCATATTAAATTTCCTATTACCAAAGAGGGTTTAAAAGCCGCTTATGAAACCGTTAAGAAAGGTATTGGTGTTAATCTGACTTTATGCTTTACCCAAGAACAAGCAGCCGCTGTCTTTTGCGCTACTAAAGGAGCCAAAAATGGCCAGGTTTTTGTTTCTCCTTTTGTGGGCAGACTTGATGATATAGATATCAACGGAATGGACCTTATAAAAAACATAGTTAAAATGTATGAAAAAACTGATCATCATGTTGCTGTTTTAACCGCCAGCACCCGTAATCTTAACCATTTTTTATACGCTCTTAAATTGAAATCCGATATTATCACTGCCCCTTTTAAAGTAATTAAAGAATGGGTTGAAAAAGATATGACAGTGCCAGATAATAATTTTATTTATAACAGTAATAATTTAAAATCAATTTCTTACCAAAAAATTAATCTCAATAAAAATTGGCAAGAATTTAATCTCAACCACGAATTAACTAATAAAGGTCTGATAAAATTTGCCAATGATTGGAATGCCTTGATTATATGAAAAATAATTTGACTGAAATTGCTAAATTAATCCGCTATTATATTTTAACCTCAACCACTCAGGCCGGCTCAGGCCATCCAACCACATCACTTTCCGCCGCTGATTTGGCAACAGTGCTTTTCTTTGATGATTTTTTGCAGTATTTTATAGATAATCCTAAACATCCTAATAATGATCGGGTGGTTTTTTCCAAAGGCCATGCTTCTCCTCTCCTTTACGCGCTTTGGGCGGTGGCTGGAGCTATTTCTCCTAAAGAATTGTCAACTTTAAGACAATTTACCAGTCGGCTTGAAGGTCATCCCACCCCTATTTTTCCGTATTCACCAACAGCCACTGGATCTCTAGGTCAAGGTTTGTCTATCGGGGCTGGTTTTGCTCTTAATGCTAAGTATTTAGATCGTCTTCCTTATCAAACATATGTTCTTTTGGGAGACGGCGAGCTGGCTGAAGGATCAGTCTGGGAAGCGCTTGCCTTTAGTTCTTTTTATAAATTGGGCAATTTAACTGCTATCGTTGATGTAAATCGTTTGGAACAAGTTGGTTCTACTATGTT
>CAYYYW010000013.1:0-27413 GCA_964476245.1 uncultured Gammaproteobacteria bacterium | reverse complement strand
GAATATTGAAATGTTAGGACAATAAAAAAACTTCGATATACCATTAGCACTTTCGTGTACGATCGGACAAGAAAAGTCAATAAATATCCTCAACCACTGGATGTTTGAGTATTGTTATTAGGTTTTGTCCAACCTTGGTTACTGCTTCTAATAATAAGCTATTAAGAAGATCAAGTTTTTAATGTCACTTTGTTAATCTTTTTTCGCATTCAACGCAATACCTTGCCTCGGGAAGAAGTTTGAGCCGTTGGATTAGGATTGGTGTTTGACAACGTTCACAAAAACCATATTTTTTTTTAATTATTTTTTTAAACGCAACTCTTATTTGATCAAGCTTTTTCTGAAGAGCCAAAACCTGAGCTTCAATCGTCTCATGGCCTACTTGTTCTCTAACATCAGTATCAATCGCGGCGTTATCGGTCACATGATCCGGATCTAAAAAAGGATCGCCTTTTTTTAACTCTTCAATCCTTTTTGTCAATTCTTTCTCTTGTTTTATCAACTCCTTTTTTAATTTTTCCTGTAATAATTTGGTAAGTTTTTTGGCCATAATTGATAAACGAAAGCTTTAAACTATTAAAGGCTTTGTCCATTTGCTCTTGAAAAGACGGTTGTCTTCCCAAAAAATAAATAAAATAAATAGCAAAGACAAAGCTTAGAATCAAAGAAAAAAACAAATTAAAGCTTCGACCAAAAAAGTATAAATGATTGGCTTTGAGTTTGTCAAGCAATAAAGAAACCGTTGAAAAATAAAAGCAGAAAAAATAAAAAACAAAGCTTTTGGGAAAAACTTCCCGCCTTACCGCTAAAAGAATTTTATAAGAAATATAGGCTCCCAAACCAAAAAACAATCCCTCATAAAGCCCCACCAAGTGGCGCCTCCCATCAAAACCCAAATAATTAACGCTGAGGAAGAATTTTGTCTTCGTGCCCACATCAATCCCGGCAATAAAACTGCCAATTTTCCCAATGGCCAAGGAGATAAAAACCGAGGGCATAAAATAAGAAATGACCGCTAAAGGATCGGCTTTCTTCAGTTGAAAATAAAGATAAAGTGACAAAAAGCCACCTAATAAACCTCCAAATAAAGATAAACCGGGATAACCGTTAATAAGAATAAATTTTAACAGATTAAAACCGAAGTCGGAAAAATTTAATAAGACATAAAATAATCGGGCAAAAAACAAACCGCCAAAAAGAGCAATAAATAGGCTGTCAAAAATCTCCTCTTCTTTGTACGAGGTCAATTTTATACTTCGCCACAGCAAAAACATCCCCCAAAAGAAACTCAGCACTAAAAACACGCCGAAGGTGTAGATTTTGACGAATTTTAGGTCTAAAAGAACAGGTAACATGATTTATTAAGTATAAAACAAGAAACTGTTAAAGGCAAATTAAGTGACTAGGTTTTTTTCAATATCTTAATATTTCTCCATGTCCTCTAGATTACCTACATTCAAAACAAACCCGCTAAACAAATCTCTCTCACCTGATAAACCAGCTTTATTAACCCCAATGAATCGATTCTTCGAATTCCAAAATCACTCTACAATCGTGATATAAATGAAATAAGTTTAAAATCCTAGTAATCTGCTAATCTCTGATTTTTACGGCTGAAATCATATAAGGTGATAAAGGTAGTTTTTCACTCCACTGGCTAAAACTTCTACTTAACGAAACGCAGTCATCCCTCCATTGGTAATCAAATAAACTTGGTTTTCTTAAGATTATGGTTCTAGCTATCAAAATGTTTGTTTCCGGTTCAATTATTTGTAATGTTCCACCCACTTTTAAAGAATGATGAGCAGCCATAATTAACCTAACGTAAGCAAACATGTCAGCTTGGTTGTCTGGAAAGCGTTTATATCTACTACATCGCTCATCTGAAAAATAATAACCACGCCTGATTTTATTAACAACGCTATCGTCTTCAAGCAAAGCTAATGTTTCATGATCGATTTGAAGACGAGGACTGCTGGATGAAATTGAACCTGCGCTGGCCGCCAAAAAAGCCACCTCTCCCTCAACCAATGCCTCAAGCGTCTCGGGCGTCCGAGACGCGGACGAAGAAAAAAGAGAATTAAATAGCTTTCTCCATAAAGCTTTTCTTTGTGCAAATTGATTAGCTGTTTCATCACTAGTTTGTCTTGGCGAATGTAATTGGGTTATTAATTCTCCCATGGTATAACAGGCTGTTACGCGATCAACTCCAGAAAAAGGAATGATATTTCCCAAAGGGCTTAATGGATCGAAGAGCCATCTAAAAGTTTGAAAGTTCGGAGGAAGCTCTTCCTCGTAAACAACCGGCGTTTTATCTAAAACTACAAAAAGCGTCTTTTCATTTTTCTCTTTTCTTGCTTCTATTAAAGAACCTCGTCCGCTGCCTCCTGCCAGATCAAGAAATACTTGTTCATATTGTCCTCTCATTTGTTCTATTTCAACAACCCCACATTGCTCTGCGGTTTGCTCTAACATTATTATTTAATTCAATTTTTACAACTATAAACAAATCGGGACTGTGTTACGCTCAACCCTAAAAACACCAATCCCAACAATAAAACAATCTTATCCACCCCGAACATATCAGATAAAATACCAGAAAGGAGAATGGGAATTATTGAAGCTAAATTGACAAAGGCATTTAAAAGACCAAAATAACCGGCCCTCTTCCCCACCCGCGTTTCCTTTTGTAAACCGGCGTAAGCAATCACAATAACCAGCTCTGAAAAAAAACCAAAACAGATTAATAGAAAGAAATTCAGAAACTTCAATCCATTTAAAAAAGAAAAATTTGTTCGGGTAATTTGTGAAATCGCAAAGATTGCTAAAAAAACTAAGCCGATTCCAAAAAACGATCCCCGGATCAGTGCTTTCTCTTTAATTTTTTTAAACCAAGGAATAACAAAAGCCGCCATCACAAACCCAACGGCCGTAGGAAAAATAATTAAAAAAGATAAGTCTTCAATCGGCGCCTGAAGAATTTTGTCAGCAAATCCCGGCGCCAAAGTAATAAGAACGAAAAGCACTACCTGAAGAAGAATAATATAGAAAACATTCTGATTGATCTTTTTATCTTTTATAAAGTTTTTAATGATAAAGCTAAGATGGTACTGAAACTTTTTAACTAAACCTTCAATGGGCTGTTTAAAGTTCGTGTAAAATAAAGGTTCTTTGAGCCTTAAAAAATAAATACTAGCGGCTGCAGTTAAAAACATAAAAAAAATAAAAAAAACCGTTTTGTAGGCAAATAGTTTAAATAAAATTGGCGAAAGAAACACACCGGCAATTAAAGTTAAATTACCAGTAGTTGAAAAATAAGCATTGGCAGTGATTAACTTATCTTTTGGCACTAACTGAGGAATAATTGAAGATTCTGCCGGAGCAAAAAATTGGGCAGTTAAGGCCATAAGGAAAATTAGCCCGTAAAGATAAAAAAAATTCTTTTCGGCAAAGAACATTAAAAAAACAATTACAGCTCTAAAAAGATTACTTAAAAAAAGAACCCATTTTTTTCCCATTCGGCAAACAACCACACCGGCCAAAACACTACTTACCAAAGAGGGAATTATAAAGGCTAAAAGCGTCAAGGATACCGCCATATTGGAAGTAGTCTTTTTATAAACAAAAAAGCCGATAAAAAAGATTAAAGTATTAGTAGCAATCTGCGATAATGTTTGAGCTAGCCAAAGACAAGTAAATTGAGAGTTAATAAACATTTTTATCCTTATCAACTTTTTTTGATTTAAGAGAGCGGAATTTTTTGACAAAGGACGATAAAACTTCCTCCAAATCCTTACCTTCTTTTTTAATTACTTTCATCCGATTGTCCTTTGATAAAAGGGAAAGGACCGCTTTAAAAACGCCGGGTGTTTTTTTCTCTTTAATTAAAAACTTTGCTTGCGAAACATTCCTCATTTTTGCTAACTGATTATTTATCAATCGGACAAACCCCGAAACTATTTGCCCGCTTTTTTGGGAAAGGTCTTCGCTGATTAATTGAATACGGGGTAAATTTTTTTGTCCAATAAAAGTCGAAAGAAGATTGTGAGTAGTAATAATACCAATCGGACGCCGCTCCTTGTCAATTATGATAATACTGCCAATGTGGTTTTCTAATATCTTTTCCGCTGCCTGATCTAATCTGTCTTCCGTGGTTAATGTTAAAACGTTTGTTTTCATAAAATTCCTCACACACCTTTTTAAAAGAGGAATTTTATTGCCTTCTCTCGTCCCAAAATGCTGTTTTTCTTTTGGGCTTAAAAGGTATGAGATTAAATCAAAATAGGCTAAAATCCCTCGGAGTTTAAAATCGCGGGAAACAACCACTAATTTTGATATCCGGTATTGTTTAAAAAGAGCTAAGGCGGTTGAAATAAAATCATCTTCGTAGATTGAAATTAAGGAATTTTTTTGTTTTAACACTTCTCCTATTTTTATCTTCAATTCGGGAGAATCTGTTATAGCAGAAAGAAGTCCCCGGGCGGAAATAATACCGCAAAATTTATTATTGGAAAAAACAGGTAAATAGTGAATTTTGGAATCAATTATCAGCTGGGCAACTTTTTTTAATGAATAATTGATATCAACTTTCGGCGGATGAATCAAGCAATTTTTCACTTTGGTATTATTTGGGTAAGATTTTTTAATGAGACAATAATAGGGGTTAACCACACCCAAGAAATCATCATCATTAAAGACAAAGGCGGAATCGTGCGACGAAGACAAGCAAGAAAACGTTTTTGACAAAGTTTCTTCAGGAGTAACTTTAATAATGTTTTCTGTTTTAAAAATTTTTTGTAAGGTCATAATTATCAAAAACTATATTGTAAAGCGTCCGTCTTTATAAATAATTTTTCGCGTACCATCAATTAAGCTGGCCACTACCGTTCTTTTAGTGGTAGAAATAATATCGGTATGAATTACTGAATCATTATATCCCAATTTTTGCCAAGTTTTTTTTGCAAGATGAATCAGATTGCCTGGATATGAATCTTTGTAGGCTTTCCCCAACGCAATATGAACATTACCATATTTCCCTCCCATATTTTCATCAAACAGCGTTTCTCCCATAAATTTGTCAATTCGGGAAAAGCGAGAATCGGTTAAAGAAAACTCGCCAATTTTGTTTGAGCCCGAATCAGCCGCAATTATCTCTTTAAGCAACTTTTCATTTTTTGAGGCCGACGCCTTGGTCACAACTCCTTTGTTAAACATTAGTTTAATGCCTTCAATCAACATTCCATACCTATATAATGGTTGATTAAACTCAACTGTTCCCTCAGTTAATCGCCAATCCGGTGAAATAAATATTTCAAAACTGGGAATATTTCGGCCGCTTCCTCCAATCCATCTTCGACCTTGACCTATCCCAACCGTTAAATCAATCCCCTCCCCTTTAATATAGACTTTCTCAATTTTTAAGGCGTTTAACTTATATTTGATTCTTTCAATTTCGCAAAATATTTCCTTCCATTTAACTATTGGTTCTTTTTCACCAAGATAACAGGCCTTAATTATCTGACCCCAATAGTCTTCAAGGCTCATTTTTGCTTCCTTTGCCATCGCTTCTGTGCCATAAAGAGCCAAAGTCCAAGTAAACCTGCCTTTATGTTCTTTTTCCGCCCGCCATTCTATAAACGGTTTTAAAGCTTTGGTACGAAAAATAATCTTTTTGGGATCAATGCTTTCAAGTTCGTGTTTATTTGTCTCTGAAATAATCAAGACGGAATGATCAATTTGATCAATTAAACCTTTGTAATACTTATCATGAAAGGTTGAAAGTTGCTCCTCCGAAGCCAATTCATAATGTTCGCGGAGAACATCATCGGGCATATAATTTGAGATATAAGTTGCCCCGGCCCTCAATATGGTGTTTCGTAAAACCACATACATGGGTTTTGCCACCTCATTTACCTGAAGATAAACTACTTCGCCTTTTTTTATTCCTTTGCCTGAATTTAAAGCGAAATTGATAAGAAGATCAGCATATTTCTGAAGGATTTCTTTTGGGGGCATATAGGTCATATTTTAAAGTTTAGTACGAATTGATATTCAGCAATAAATAAATCTATACCATAATTATCGTATATATTTTGTTAACATTAATTTTTTTTAATTTGTTCTTCGAAAAAAGGAATAAGGAGTATGAATTTCCCAAATGAATTTTCAAGCCAATCATAGATTATCAATATAATTAACTAAAAATAAGATGTCAAGCCCTAAAATTCTTGATATAATAAAATAATTAAATTTGGCGCGATGTTGGAATTGGCAAACAGGCAGGTCTCCCCGAACTATAAATCCTTCGGATTTAAGTACGGGGCAAGCAAAAACTTGTCAGTAGCCGGGGTGGCGGAATTGGTAGACGCGTAGGTCTCACCCAGTACCACGTTGGGTACTGGGTAGTCCCGAACCCTACGTGGTTCGGGACAAAAACCATAATATTGAGTAAAACATGTTTTACGTTTATTTACTTAAGTCAATAAAGAATAATAAAGTCTATATAGGAAGATCATCAGATTTAAAAAGAAGATTAAAAGAACATCTGAACCAAAAAGTTAAAACAACAAAAAGTTATGGAAAAGTTAAACTAATATTTTATGAAGCCTTTTTGAGTAAGGAGGATAGCATAAGAAGAGAAAAATACTTTAAATCGAGCAAAGGTAGAAGTTCGTTAAGACAGATTGTAAGAGAATCATTAAAAAGATAGCTATAATTTTGGAACTGGTGCTGATCTAAGTTTGCCAGAGTGCTGGAATTGGTAGACAGGCGAGTCTCAAAAACTCGTGGTGTTATTACACCGTGTGGGTTCGATTCCCTCCTCTGGCACAAATTTTTGGCGGGTGAACACCGTAATCAAGCGTTGATATCCGCTTTTATTGCCAAGAAATGGCAATTTAAAAAATTATCTTGGTAGGATTTTTTGGAGGTAGGCTTCAACCTCTTTTTCTAAAAAAGATTTAATCTCGTTCTCAGAATATTTTTCCTTAACAAATTCTATTGGAGTCTTTTGTAAATCAAGAAAATAAGGAAGCTGCTCAAGAAATTGGGTTTCAATAAACTCACCGCCAAATTTTTTCTTTGCCAGTTTAATAATCTTATCTAAGGTTAAAATCTTCCGTTTCAACAGAATAAATAAATCAACATAGTCCCGCCAAATGGCTCTTCGACCAAGAGTTTCCGCTTTGTCAGCGGCAATATCAAAAACCGAAGCGAGACCAATTGATGAAGTGGTAATTATTGAAGAAACTGTTGGATAAAAATACCAAACAAAAGTCACCCCAATCCCCTCCTCTGTTTTAAAACTTATTTGGTCTGAAGAATCAACATAAAAATCTACCTGACCAAAAATTTTTTTTACTTTAAGCTTAAAATCTTTAGTAATTGATTCATCAACAAAGACATCAAAATCAACTGATTTTCGATGGTTTATTTGCAAAGCCAAAGCAGTGCCGCCGGCTAAATATCCGTTTTTTTTAAAATGGACAAGCGTAAAAAAAACTTCCTGTCTTTTTTTATCTAATAACCCGAGGTGTATTTTTGACATAATACCGTTCATCAGGCCGCCAATTTTTAAGCGATAAAAGATAATTTTTGACAAAATAAAATCTTGGCCTACGGTAATCTTTAAACGGCTCTTTAAAAACAGATACTATCGTGGGCAAAGAATAATTTTTTAATACCCAGATTATTTCTTCAAGAGTGCCATAGGCAAATATCTGGTGGATAACATAATATTTATCTCTCGTTTTGTCTAAATGGGAAACGTCGCAAGACCACAAAACCCACTGCAACGAACGAGGAATTTTTGCAGAAGAAGTTTTCTTTGCCATAATAAAATTATAGCATGTTAGAATAGATTTATGCTCTTGTTTTTATTTTTCTTGTTAATAATCGTCGTCTTTATCATTATTTCTCTTTTTGCTTTCCCCCAGCTTTCCCCCATCCCCTATTTCCCCACCAATAAAAAAGACCTGCCATTAATTATTAAAGCGCTACTGCCAATAGCTTCCGAACCTGACAGGTTCCGCACAATTATTGACCTTGGCGCCGGCGATGGCATTGTCATCTTTGAAGCCGCCAAAAAAGCTTACCAAGAAAAACTAAACATTCAATTTGTCGCCGTGGAAATTAACCCTGTTTTAATTTTAATCCTTCACCTCCGCCGCCTTTTTCATCCCAATAAAAAAAACATAAAAATCATTTGGGGTGATATGTTCAAATTTAACTTTCAAACTTTTTTGTACGGACAAGGCAATGCCTTGTCCCTACCAACTTTTTACTTATACATCTCCCCCTGGTTTTTAGAAAAAGTGGCGGAAGAAATTAAAACCCAAATCTCAAATTTTAAAATTATTTCTTACATGTACAAAATTCCGCTATGGGAAAAAAGGCTAAGAAAGATTTTAAGTGGAAAGAATAAAATATTTGTTTATCAATAACCTCAAAAGTTGATTTTTTAAGGAAATAATTCTTTTCCCATCTTCTTGAAATATAAAATAAATATAGTATAATGTTATAAGTAAATATTATGCGAGAATCATCTTTAATAAATCCCGTAACTATTAATCTGGAATGTCTTTTTACTCCTGTTTCTCTTCCCTTAGCAGTTGAAGTGCATGAGAGCATTTCTGATCAAGCTGCACAACCTCTACGAGAGGTTAGGAGTTTTTTAAATGAAATGGCGGCCGGAACATTGGAATCTGCCGATTTGCTTCCCAGAAGCGATTTTCCTAAACATTTATTTTCTTATTTAAGTGTCAATCCACAGCTTTTGGGCCCTAATTGGCAATGGAGGCCAATTGGGACTGAAGTCAATCAAATGCAAAGTATGGCTTCGCCGGCTGAACCGGTGCTTATTGATGTTGTCACCCAAACAGAACCACTAGTCTCGCCAGAATTAGCCGAGGCTCTTGGTCAACCCGTTCCTCTTTCTCCACTCCTAATTTTAGTTCCGCCGGGAAAATTCAGCGCCGAAGCAATTCAAAGCCTTTTTAACCCAATAGTGACATCTTTTAGGAACGCAGCGTCTATTATTTCTTCCACCGCTCCTACCTCATCAACTATAGGTTTTCTGCGAGAACTATCTGAAAAAGCAAAGGGCAAGACTGTTGCGTTTGGAAACAAAACTATTGATGGACCAACTATTCTTGAGTGGATTGCGGCTTGGGATAACGGCTATAAAAGAGCTTTTAAAAACGTAGAAGAAGTTCATTTACAAAGACAAGTAGCCTCTGTGGGGTTTGGGGATATCTTTTGGCAAACAGCTATGGATTGGTTTTCTCAATTTAATCCTCAATTATGGGAAAAATACCAACAACGCGCGAATCAACCTCTAAAAGCGGAGAATTATCAAGACTTGTTTACTGCTTTATGCCTGCGCGCCGCTCAAACTTGGATGCAAAGAGCTCTTTATTTTTTGAATGAGAAGTTTGAGGTTTGTCTCATACCAAATAATGTAAATTGTGGTTTTCCAGTCTGGAGCGATTTAAACCAAGGATCAAATTTAATAAGAAGAAAAGTTTAAGTTTTAAAACTTAACCTAAGAACCTGTTAACAATCCTTTCACATTCCTTTCCATACCTAATACAGCCGCTAAAGCTAACCTTTCCGTCAAATTATCTTTCATGCAATTTGCGCCTGCAGTCACAGTTTGAGATCCTAATGTATTTAAATCTAAAACAGGTACCGCCTTACCGTCTGAATTAGCTGGTAAGTGCTTTACTTGTTTCTTCCACCATTCTTTAACATTAACTTGTTTACCTCCATCACGAACCGTTTCGTCTGCAGGAACAGCAACAATAATATCAGGCCTTATTTGAAGTTCTCTCAAAGCATCACCTAGTGTTTTAAAAGTAACATAATCTGTCCTAGCTAGTTCGTCTGTAACTAAAATCAAAACTTGAGGAGGAAGATACTGAAGAACCTCCATATATATATCGGTAATTGAATCAGTTATTTCGTCTTCTCGCGGTTCTCTATGTTTCGTACTCACAAATTTTTCAACTTTTATCTTTCGCTCATTTTCTACCATTTGTAAAATTGCTTTAACTAATTGCGCACCTAAAGTAGGCTTACCACCTTGACTCTCTTCTGCTGGATCAAAACCAAGACCTAAAACAGCAGCATCTAAACCACTCTCTTCATCATGCATTCCCCCATCAAAAGATGTTTCGTAGTTTTCCAAGAATTGTATTATTGGATGTTTTTCTGGATCTTGACCTATCTCGGTCGGTTCAATGGCAGTAAAACTAAAAAAAGGATAATCTCGAGGAACATCAATATCTCCGAATTCTATACAGACAGCTCCTAGGGTAAATTTACCACCGTATAATTCAAAAAGAGCAGGAGCTTTTTCTTGTATTGCAGGAAAAAGTGTTAATAAAAATTTAGTAACTTCTTCCCTAACTTTTTGCACATCATCCCGCATTGATCCTGTTCCATCAACAACTAAACTTAATATTGTTGTGTATCCTGTTTTTTGTGCCTCTCCAACAATCTCCTTGATTCTCCAGCCTTCCGGACTAAAGTCACGGCTGCATTCAAGTAATTGCCCTGCGGCATCATTAGCACTTCTTAATAATAAACTAGTGGGGTCCTCAGTTTTATTAGCTAATTCTCTACCCATAATAAATTTTATTATACCATAAATTTATTAACTATCAAATAAAGTTAACGTGTAATCTTCTTCTTTATCGTCAAATGTAATTAATACAGGAATATTTGCAGGTTTATCAGCTCTAAGCCATCTTTCTAAAACTTTTGGCCAAATACCTTCTTCATCTCTTGCTTGTTGAAGCCATTGCATCGCTCGAGCATGAATAGTATTTACTAAAAGATGTGTTTTTATGTCTGGTGAGATTGAGGCGTTTGATAATCTACTAAATTCACGAAGAAGAAAAATTAAGCGTCGTTTTAGTAACGCTAAAAATTCATTAAAACTTATTGGCCTGGTTTTATCTTCATCGATAACAGTTTTGTCATAATCATTAAATCCTAAAATATAGGGCACGTTCTCATGGGAAGCGTAAAGAATTGCTTGAGCTCTTACAGCAGCGCTAATAGCCTCAACGAGAGGTAATTTCCCTTTAGCCTCTCTCATTCCTCTCTCAACAATCGGTATTAAAAAACTATCGGGATCCTTAGTAAACCATAATAACCTTTCTTGTTCCGCTTCAATCCTGCCTACTAATTCATCTTTTAAGTCACGAGGAAGAGACATTTTTAAATACTCTTCTCTCATCGCTGCTAAATCTACCTCAGGATGACTTAGAGCTTGCTCAAAATTATCTTTAAGATGATTTAAAATGCTGTTTAATTTTGTTTCAAACGCAATTTTCTGCATTTCATCAGGTATGTTCACTATTAAAAAAGATAATAAATCAAAGCAGCCAACCTCTAACAAAACTTCACAGACAATTTCACCCTCTTCTTTTCTCCCTCTAAAAACATCTTTCACTTTTGACTCAAAATCAGCGGCAGATAGTAAATCAGAAGTGATTCTTAAAGGTGCCATCTGTTGGGAAAAAGCATCTATTTGATCTCTCCTTAATAAATCTTCAGCTTGTTGCACTATTGCTTGCGCCATTGGCGACTGAATAAATTGCTGCCGGAATTGGGCAATTGTTTCTTGATATTTTCTTTTTCTCTCCTCTTTTCTTCTTTTCTCTTCTAAAACTTGCCTCATTGCCTCAACTCTTTGTCCGAACTCCGAGCTTAAAGCTACCGGTAGGTGAGGATGTTGTCTAATAAAGTCTTCTGCTCCAATAAGACCATTTTCATCTCCCCTGCCTACAGCAGTGTTGAACTGTGCTTGTAATTCGCTTACTCTTCTCCATAAAAGCCGAGTATCTAATCTTCCACTCGATTGGCGAACAAGCGCGTCGGCTACATCGAGACGATCTGCTTCTAAAAGAATTTCAAAAGCTGTTGTTAATTCAAACAATGGTCTTGTGTCAGAACAAACATCAGCCGCCTTTACTTCTCCATCAATTAATTTTAATACTAAATAAAGAAAATCTAGCCTCTGATCAATTTCCTGTGTATTTGAACCAATAACATGGGTTAAAAGAGTTTGCTCTATTTGAGAAATTATCGCTTTGGCTTTAGCTCTCTGTTTATAACGCTTTTTTAGCTCATTAATCTGTACTCTATAAGAATCAAGTCGGGCCGCTACCTGTCTAATATTTTTTTCTTCGTCCCCGGGTAAACGATATTCCAGCAAACGCTCGTTTAAAAACTTACCCGCCTGTTTTCGATCAGTAGATAAATAGATTTTAAACACATCTCTTTTCATCTTTAAAATAACTTCTTTTAACTGAAGATTAAGTTTTTCTTGAAGCTCTCTATCTTTTACTTCATTAATAAAAACTGTAGCGCCTTGAAAATCACCCCAATCAGACAATGTTTGAACTATCGAAACTAATTCCCGCGCCATTGCTTTCTCTTGTTTTTTTACTCTTAAAATCCGTTCATATCTCCCAATAAGTTCACCACGATTACTACAAGAAACAATAAAAACTTCTCTTATTTGCTGTCTTAAAGAATTTGAAACTCTGTCCTGAAGCCATTTATGTCTCATTAGTTCCTCGTGCAAACGATAAACAAAATCAACAAAAAATATCTCATAAGTACTTAACTTTCTTATATTTCTTTCTCCAACTATTTCAGATATGTCCCTAGTAAGAAACGTTAGCCACTGCTCAAACAATTCCTCTCTTTTTTCTCTAATAAAATCCTTAGGAGTTTCTTTATAAAGAAGTCCAAACTTTTCAAAACTTTTAAAAAAATCGCTTCTAGTCATATATCTATCAGCTTCAATAAGCATTTGAGCGTGGTTTACTGCGTTACGCCAACCAAGTTGTTCTTTTCTGGGAAGTCCGGCTATTAGTGGAGCAGCATTACCGTAAAAAGTCCCAGAGACAATACTTTTTACTAACAAATCCTTAACATAACTTCTTCTTTCCTCCTCCCTCAACTTCATTACTCTTCTAATTCTTTTAACACTTTGGTGGGTTAATAAAGCGCCCGTTGTCAATACTGATAAGACCAATGCCAAATTGTACGGCATTTTTTCTCTATCGGTCATCTCGGGCATATTCACTCGATAATTAAGACTGCAACGATAACCATCAACCGTGTCCATTACTAATTCCACTGATAAAGGTCCGCGTCCTGTTGATGCCTTAATAGTAAGCTGGATTTCATCTTTATTTAATTGCAAACCAGTCTGTTGTTCAACTTTAGTAAGAAAGGAAAAAAGAGAACTATTAAAAAACCAAGATGGCCAGCGATCTTGAATCCCTTCAAGTTTAACAGTGCTGGGTTTTAAATTACTATTAGTCGGTATATTAAAGGTTACCGTTCTTCCATCATCACCAATAGTGGCCATCACATTTTTTGGACAGGGATCGTAATCCACGTCCACATAACCCTCGGTTCCCTGCCCAAAAGCGTCTTTTGAGATATAAGTAAAAGAGTATTTACCGGGTTGTTGTGGATCAACAATAACATGAGCTATTGCTTTTACATTCCCATCTGCATCTTCAATAGGAGTGAAAGGAAAATCTTCACCATCAATATTAATACGATTAAGACTTAATAAACTCTGACAGTCATCACTAATTACTACATCAAAGTAGCATTTTCCTTCAGAACATACTGGCTTACCAACTGATTCTATTTTTGGAGATTTAATATCGCCAAATAGATCAGCCAGAGCTAACTCACTACATTTTTGGAAAGCATCACAAAAACGAACAGTGATTGGACTAAGATCGGATGCTTCCTCCAAAGTAGCAGTAGCAATTCCTTTGTTGTCAACTGGCGAACTGGCTATTGTTTGATCACCCCTACTTACCGCTACTTCTGCCAACGGCAGTAATTCAGGAGGACCATCATCATCAAGTTTAACCATCACGTCCAATCTCCCACTGTCTACATTTGCTGATTGTAAAGATAAAAATGGTGGCTCTGTATCATTAGCAAGATGACTAATATCTTCAGTTGTACAATTTCCAGCCTCATCACAAAATTTTGATTGAACCCCGCCTAACTTTATACTCGTTGGGTCAATAGTAACCGTAGCTGTCCCCTCTGGATTAAGTTTTGTTGAGACTCCGGCAATCACTGCTTCAGGCTTCAAAGAACCATTATCTGCGGCTCTAACAACGATAGTTAATTTATTATCATCTTGGTCCAGTTGAAAATCAGCAGATTCTTGAGTGGGAGGAGTCGTGTCTAGATTAACCACCTTCTTTATTGCTGTTAATACAGGCCCGCAAATTTCTTCTGTTTCTCCAGTTATTTTATCGGTAATAACACAATTGGCAAATTCTATCTCCACTTCGTGTGGTCCCTCTTTTTCTCCTAAATTAATAGTTAGTTTGTGTTGGGTCTGAACATGAGTGGTTTGATCTCCGCAACTTTTACTATCTAGTGTTACCGAAGATACCGATTCCGGTTTTCCATTTACATTAACAAACCCTTTCTGAACTAATTCTACCCCTTGTTGAAGGGGGTATTTTTGAACAGCCTCACAGGCAAAACCACCATCATTAACAGTCATCTGTTTTGAAAAAAGAGGTTCATTAGTCCATGAAGGAAGCGATACTCCATTAACTAATGTAGGTTCTAGTGTTTCTAATATTATTTTATTTCTAATCTCTTCTGGACTTTCTTGTTCACTGTCACAAGCTGACAACATCCAAGAAGCCACAACAAAAAATAAAGGAAGTAGTGTTTTAAACTTACGATGTAAAATTTCTTCTTTCATAAAACAAGTCTTTTATTCTACCAAAAACTATAGGCTTTTTCAATCTTAAATCATCGAGGCTTGTTAGAAGAAACTATAAGAAATTTAACCTCTCTTTTTATTTAAAATAAATTATTTTATATTTGCTAGTTATAATTAAACAACTGCAATTATATGTTCTTGTGCTTTTCTAGCAACCTCCGCTGCTGATAAAAGCTTATTACATTCAGTGATAAGATTTTGTATGTCATCAGATAGGGTAAGCAAGTCAGTATCATTGGGAAACTTACGCTCACGAATTAGGACAAGAGACTGACTGGTATGAACGAGCACCCAAGCTTTCTTGGTTTTATAAGACTCTGTTGCATGAGCTGATGGAGAACGACGAATATGTTCAAGATTGTTCTTGCATGCCTCTAATAACTTTCCAAAGTTTTCCTTTGTGATAACTCCAGCGCATATCTGAACTGCCGAATTACATTCTTGAAGATAATCATCTGTTATCCTTTCTACTGAAACTGCACTCACCCCAGACCCAAGATTAGAAGAAATTATATCAGCAGCAAGATTGCTTAGATGAGAGTTAACTGCTTGATTGACTTCTTTTAGTTTATCTGCAGGTAATCCGTAGCGATTTTGGGCGCTTGATGATCCACTATCAGCTGAAGTAAAACCATTTATAAAATATAAAGCATAAATACTATGAATTGATTTTAACTCACCTGTCTCCATCTGGGCACTAGCTTTATACAATCTTTCAATTTCCAAAGCCGCCTCTTTTAACCACTCGGGGTTCTCTAAGGCTAACATATACATAAAATAAGTAAATTCTTTAGATGTCTCTATCTCTCCTTCTTTTGTTTTTCTCACCAAACGGGCAGGATCCGTGACTAAAAAATGATTGGTGATTGCTTTAACAATCTCTCTTTGAATATTTTTCATATTGGCCTTTGCTTGTTCAAATATCTTTTTGACCTCGGGTTTCTGCGTGTCGGGAGCATTATCAACATAATATGACTGATAAGCATTAAGAACCTTCGTATAGAAACTCAAAACAGAAAGAGTACTCGTACATAACATAAGACTTTCTTGAAGAGCGGATTTATTTTCAGCTTCCTCTAATGGAATCCTGGCAAGGGCTTTAAGCTGTTCTTTTACCATACCGCTTGGGTCAGAATCAGGATCTAAATCCAAAGCAAATGTCAATCCACAGGTAAGTGCTTCCGGAACAAGTTGTTGAGTGATTATTTCATTAAAAGTGCTTCTTAGTTGAGCTAAAGCTCCTTGGGGATTGCTTTTGTCTAAATCCTCCACCTCAACAAAAAATTGGTGAAGATAAGCATTATCTTTAATTGTTTCAAAAAGAGAGGACCAATAAAGACGTAAAGCGGGAAAGAAAACTCCTTTATTACCAGCATTTGCTCCTTTTCCACCAAAGAAGGTTGCATCACGAAAATAGGCTAAAGAACCAATCTTTGGCTCCGCATATTCAGGACGTAAGAAACGAAAAACAGTAGGAACAGATAAAGCCAATCGTAAAGAAGCTTCACTGCGAGGAAGCGTTTTCAACACATTTAGACGAGAAGCGCATCTCTGATGAACAAACTCCAAAAGGCTTTCGGGCGAAGGAATAAAATTACTTTCAGCAATGTCTGGTTCATTTCGTAATATAGCTCGTTGCCACTCTAAACCAGCTACCAGCCGGAGAACCTCTGAAGGAGAAATTATTTTTCCTTCTTTAGAAGAAAGAAGTTTACGAAGATCTTCTTGAGTTTCGTCGGAATAAAAATCGCAATATCTAACTTTCGTAAGATCTTTTTTTGCGCCGGAAAGTCCAAATTTATTTAAATCCGGCATATGCTGAGAACGACCTTGAGGATTTTTGGCTAAAAGCCATTGCCTATCTATTGCTCCAAGCAACGGAGCAAACAGATGCCTGACGGGTTGACCTAATTGCTCAATAAGACCTGGTTGTATTTTTTCTCCTCCTGCGTTATGTTCCCCTACCCATTCCTTTATTAAAGCTGGAGCTTCTCTCTCATTATAAATTTTTTTTGGAGACATACATAAAGCGTCTGTAATTTTTTTAAAAAGAACATAGGCGGCTACTCCAATATTTCCCCCAACTAAATAGGAAAAAACTTGCGGTTCTAATCCAGAGCCGACCGCACTTCCTATCGCACCAAAAAGCCTAAATAATACAGTAAAAGCTCTTTTATCTTTTTTGTTTAGTTTTGCAACAATTAACTCACCATCGCGACCCCCCAATAAAGCGCTACCGAAAACCATGCCTATTTTTGCTAAGGTATTAGGATCAACCATCATTTCTTTAGTAATTAAACCCGTAGCTATCCCCACCATAATGCCTAATGGTATGGAAACAGCTTTGTGTCGTAATTCTTTTTTTTGCGCTAGTTTCCAAGCATTCTCTTTCAAAGGACTCGTTGAATTTCCCAATAATAAAGCGATTGTGTTACTATTAGAAAAAAGATTTTCACTGTCATAAAAATCTGGAGTCCTAGCAACTAACTGAAGCCATTGTTGATAACCAGTAATCATAGATCTTGTCCCTGCACCAATTTTTTCACCTGGGTCTTTTGACAAACCGTTCTCATGATATAAAACACCATACATTTGCTCTAACACTTCATCTGCCAGATTAATATTCCCATGAACAGCTGCCAAAACAGCTAGTGGGGCTAGTATTTGAAACGGTCGACGAGACAGTTCGTCAGGATTAAAATATATTTCCTTAACAGATCCAAGACGAGTAAAGGTAGGTCCAAAACGCTTTTCTCTAAAACGTTTGTGAAAAATAGATTGTGGAAGACCAACAGCGCCTCTTGATCTCCAAATTCTTGGGATAGTAAAACAATGTTCTACTATCTGTTCTCCCCGACCAATTAACTTCGAGAGTTTTTCCGCCATACGACCAGAATTCTAACAAAAATTTTCAATTTTGTCAAATTATAGTTTTTATTATAAGATTTTGCACGGAGTTGAAGTTTGTGGGTTTAAAATACGATTGAAGTTGTTTACTTTTCTACTCCATAGAATCTTACTCTATCAGCTCTAAACATCAAGTCGATTTCTCCAGTAGGACCATTTCTGTGTTTGGCGATTAAAAGTTTAATCAAGCGTTTATTTTTATCCAAAAGATCTTCTGACCCCTGTTCGTGATACAAAAACATCACTACATCAGCGTCCTGCTCAATGGCGCCTGATTCGCGAAGATCAGCCAGTTGAGGCTTTTTCTCTCCCCGATGTTCAATCGCTCTTGAAAGTTGAGAAATGGCCAGAACAGGAATTTTCAATTCACGAGCTAAATTTTTTAAATTTTGAGAAATAAAAGTAACTTCCTGCACCCGATTATCAAAACGCCGGCCGGAGTCAGCCAACTGAAGATAATCAACAATTAAAAATTTAAGTCCCTTCTCTACTTTTAATTTTCGCGCTTTAGTCCGCATCTCAAGAATTGAAGCACCCGGCGTATCATCAATATAAATTGGAGCTTCGGAGAGTTCTCCCATTGCCTCGGTTAATTTGGAAAAATCA
Organism: uncultured Gammaproteobacteria bacterium; assembly: GCA_964476245.1. Taxonomy (GTDB): domain Bacteria; phylum Patescibacteriota; class Microgenomatia; order UBA1406; family HO2-37-13b; genus CAYYYW01. The sequence continues at coordinate 9,106 of CAYYYW010000013.1, read as the reverse complement.
TCTTCGGAAAGTCTGCCGGTTTTAAGCCGCCAAGCATCAATGTCTGCCTGCCCCACCAAAAGCCGATCTACCAACTCTTCCTTGCTCATCTCCAACGAAAAAAACCCCACCGGTATTTTGTTTTTTGCCGCCACTTGAAGAGCAATATTTGAGGCTAAGGTTGTTTTTCCAATCCCCGGCCGGGCGGCTAAAATAAGAAGATTTGAGTCCTGCATCCCCGCTAATCGATTATCTAAATCTTTATAACCGGTGGGAATCCCCCGAAGCCCGGCTCCTTTTTTAGAAAATTCCTCAAGTCTTTCAAAGCTTTCTGCCAAAATGTCTTTTAATTGAACAAAGTCCTGATGAAGATAGGCTTGGGAAAGACTAAAAATTTCCGATTCGGTTTCGTCCAAAAGTCTTTTAACATCGCCTTTTTCATCAAAAGCTTTCTCCACCAGACGGGAAGAAATAGTAACCAATCTTCTTTTAATAAAATTACCTTTAACAATACGGGCGTAATGCTCAACATAAGCTGAAGTTGGGACTGTATTAATCAAATCGGAAAGATAGACGTTGCCGCCAATTTTTTTTAAATTTCCCTTTTGTTTCAACTCCGCCGTTAAAGTCACCGCATCCACCGGTTGATGTTTTTCAAAAAGGGAAAGCATGGCGGAAAAAATCAACCTATGCTCTTCAGCATAAAAATGATCCTGATTTAGAATCTCAACCACCAAAGAAATGGCTGACGGATCAATTAACACCGCGCCTAAAACTGATCTTTCCGCTTCAAGATCGTGGGGAGGGACTTTAAGAGCTTCTGATGAGCTTGGCATAAAAATTCCTAATTTCTAATTAACCTAATTTCTAAACAATGTCCAATTAATAAATAACTAAATCCCCAAAAAATATTTTTATTAGATCATTGGGGTTTAGAAATTGGGTTTTGATTAGACATTAGAAATTAGGTTAATTAGGTCAATTTATTAATTGTTTATTTCCATAACAACAACCTTCATCTCTTCTGTCAATTCTTCTTTTTTCACTACTAATTTTTTCACCGGTTCCATCGGTTCTGCTCCTATTTTAGTTAAAAAAGTAGATACTGGCGCCAATTTCCCAAATCCTTGCTGATTAAGTTTGGGGGTATTATAATGCATGGGAATAACAATTGAGGGTTCAATTTTTCTAGCAACTGCCAAAGCCTCATCAGCGTCAATCGTATAAAATCCGCCAATCGGAATAAGCAAAACGTCAACGCCGTTTACCTCTTCAATTAACTCATCATTTAAAATATGACCCAAATCACCGCAATGAAGAATAGAAACACCATCCATCTCAATTTTAAAAAGGGTGTTTCTTCCCCGCTCTTCTCCTTGTTTCTTATCGTGATAAGTAGAAAAGCCGGTAATTCTCGCATCTTGCTTTTCATATTCTCCGGGAATATTAACTATCAACGGATTACCGCCAACTAAATCAGAACAATTATGATCTTGATGTTGATGAGAAATTGTGACGACGCTGGCTTCAATTTTAGGAAATTTCAAACCCACCATCTGGGGATCAAAAGGATCAGTAACAACCGTCGCGGTTTTTCCTTTAAGAAAAAAAGATGAGTGGCCAAAATATTTAATCTCCATAATTTGAAGAAAGCATAACAAAAAATAAAAAAGAAGTCAATCCTTCCACGTTGCTCAGGATTGACGCTGAGTGAAGTCGAAATGTCAAAAAATCAGGTGTTACATTGTATCGATACAACGATACACTTGCCAATAAATAAGTTGCTTCAACAATGTAAAAAGCTAATTTTGATGTATATAGTCCGTTGACTGCTTGGTAAAAAACCTTACATTTTTTAATATGACTCAAGTTTCAAAAAGGTATATTAAAGAGGAAACGCTTAATAAAATTCTTGACATCTTTATCTCCTCTTTTGTCAAAATAAAAGATAAAAAAACCGCTCAAGGTTTTTTTGATGAATTTTTAACGCCGACGGAAAAAATTATGCTTGCTAAAAGAATTGTCTGTTTTTATTTACTCTTCAAAAACATTTCCATTCGAGACTCGGCTAACATTTTAAAATTATCAACTTCTACCATAGCTAAATACTCAATGTTTATTAAAAAAAGTGTTTATATAAAAAGGTTCTTAATAAAATACTTACAGAAGAGAACTTCAAAAGATTGTTAGACACGTTTATATTTGAATTTATTCGTCCCCCCTTAAGATATGGAACTGACTGGAGAGCTGGACGTATTTCACAGGAAGACTACGAAAAACGCAAACAATCCTCTTTATAATTGTTGCCTACAAACATTTTTAACCAGTGTATCGTTATATCGATATAACGATACATTAATATGAAGATAAAGGTTTGGCTACTTCCCAGACAGTGTCAAAAATTGATTTTTGAGTTTTAGCAAAAAAGGGTTCTACACAAGGTTTTGTAGTTTGCCTTTAGCAACCCTCTCAATGTTATTTACCCAAATCTGATAAAGATTTTCTAAGGCCTCTTTTGTATACCAACCAAATCCTTTAATTCCCACCGCATTTTCTAGTTGAGCCAGAGGTGTGTTTTCTAAATCTTCAGCCTCATAAGCGTAGCCGTAAACTTTTCCCGATTTTATTGCTTCGGCCATAGCCTGTTCATCCACCAATTCACGATCTACAGTATTAACAATTATTACGCCATTCTTCATTTTAGCAATTTGTTTTTTTCCGATAATTTTAACATTGGTGGGTTCGTGAGTCGTATGAAGAGAGATGGCATTGGATTGCTCCAAGACATCATCAAACGATTTCATTTCTACACCTGACTTTGGTGACTTTGGGGAGCGATTATATGCGATTACCCTCATTCCTAAACATTTACCAAGTTCTGCCACTCTGCTACCGATATTCCCCAACCCAATTATGCCTAAAGTCTTCCCTTTTAATTCAAAACCTTTTTCCAACTTATATTGACCCCGTTGGGTTTTTCTGTCTGTAATAATAATTCGCTTAGCTAAGCACAACAAGAGGGCAAGAGTATGCTCTGCTACTGATTCCCTTGAGTAACCTGGAACATTACTAACAGGAAGATTTCTTTTCTTACAGTACTCTAAATCAACCCAGCCAAAAGAAGTAGTAGAAAGACAGATACCCTTCAGGTCTGGAAGTGATTCCATTATTGTAGTCAAAGTTTCTTTTGCTTTTTCAAAACCACCTAAAGGATCGGGATCTACTCCAATAATTTCGGCGCCTTTTGCCATCTCCAAAAGCTCTTTAATAGGTAGTTTTTTGCAAGTTTCGATATAAACGACATCGCCTAATAAAGTTAGCCGCTCTTGCTGTTCTTTGGTGAAATCTGATTGGGGGTTATAAATTGTAATTTTCATTAGATTTTATTTTTATTATACACCATTCATTTTTGTGCTACCCAAGAAATAATATTTGTTATAATTCCTTATGTCTTCTCCTTTAAACAATTACCACCGCTGTCCGATCGGGCAGGAATGGTTGTCGTTTTAATAGCTTTATATCAAAAATGACCACGATCGTTGATAAATTTGAAATGAACCATCGAATAGAAAAATTAAACCGTTCGACAAGTTCACGGTTAATCCTGAGCAAAGTCGAAGGACTAAAAAATAAATTAAAAGAATTAAACCTTGACGCTTTTTTGGTTTCCAATTTCTACAACATCTATTATCTTTCCGGGTTTAAAACTTTAACCTCCAACGAACGAGAAGCCTGGCTTTTAATTACCAAAAAAAATAATTATCTTTTTACTGATGCTCGCTACTATGAAAATATCAAATATCAAATATTAAATATTAAAAATTCATCTCAAAAATCAAATATTTTAATTGCAAAATTAATTACTCCACAAAAAAATCTATTACAACATCTTCAGGAAATTATTCAACAAGAACAGATTACAAAATTAGGCTTTGAGGCCGACGATCTGAAATTTAACGAACATCAAAAATTAACCAACACAATTAAATTAATCCCCACTGAAAAATTAATTATTAAATTACGAGAAATTAAAGATGACAACGAAATCGAAAAAATCAAAAAAGCCTGCCGGATTGCTGACCATTGTCTTTCAGAAATTATTAAAACCATTAAAGTCGATCAAACAGAAAAAGAGATTGCTTTCAAAATTGAATTTTGGCTGAAAAACAACGGATATGACCTGGCTTTTTATCCGATTGTAGCAATAGACGAAAATTCAGCTCTCCCCCACTACGATACAAAAACTAATGGCTATCAAAAAGTTAAACAATCTTCTGTTATTCTGATTGACTTTGGAGCAAAATACAAAGATTATCTTTCGGATATAACCCGGATGATTTTTGTGGGTAAACCCACTACCGAACAATTAAACATTTACAATATTCTTTTAAACGCTCAACAAAAAACAATCAAAGGACTAAGAAAAACAAACGACCCAAAAAAAATTGATGCTTTCTGCAGAAAACTGATTGCTGATAACCGATTACTGATTTACCCACACTCCACCGGCCACGGCCTTGGCCTGGAAATCCATGAGTATCCAAAAATCTCGGAAAAATCAACCGACGCTATCCAAAAAAACCAGGTCTTCACGATTGAGCCGGGAGTCTATCTTCCCAGGAAGTTTGGGATAAGGATTGAAGATACGGTTTGGATGAAAGAAGATAATAAACCTGAAGTGTTGACACACTGTTTAAAAAACCCAATAGTCATTGAATTCTAAACCTGATTTTTATTTTGATCATTTGAATTTTGATCATTAGAAGTTGTTTGAGATTTACCTGCCTGCCGGTCAGGCAGGGAATTTGGAATTTCGGGTTTTAATTCCTTCTTCATCTCCATCACCTTCTCTTCTTCTTTCTTTTTCGCCATTGGGGCATCAACCAAAACTTCTTCTTCTGTAACTTTCATTTTTTCTTTTATTTCTTTTTCTTTTTCTAAATCCCGTGCTACTTGTTTAGCCGCCTCAAGCTTGGCTTTAAGATAAACAGTTAATTCCTCGCCTTTTAGATTGTTAATCATGAAAAGCGGGATAATATAAGCTACGTCTTCCAAGCCTTGAGCTTTCAATTTGGCGTCGGTCGACAAGAGCTTGTTTAAAATATTAGTAATGGCGATCGTGTCCGTCTCAAGCCATTGTGAACGATCCTTGATGTTTTCCGATACCGGCACCTCGCCTTTTTCATACTGGTCAGCCCACATATTCTTTACCTCTTCGTAATCTTCAATGGAAACGGTCGGCGGGATAGTAACAGTGTCTTCGATGTGCCTTTCGGGTTCAGCCACGGAAGGCAAATGAGAATCCAATACTTTCCCAACTACTTCTTCTTTTAGATTTTCTTTTTCCGCTACCTGTTTTATTAACTCTTTTTGTTCTTTGGAAACAACTACTATCCTCTTAATTACCTGTTTTACTTTTTCTTTATCAATGCCTGTTTGTTGAGCAATATTGGTAATAAATGTTTGCGCCGGCTGAGCAAGATTCTGAGTTGACGTCATGGCATTTAGAATTGATTGTGTCTGTTGCGAAGAAGTATTGCTTTGCGAGGAAATATTATTAACAACATTGGTGTTTTGGGAAATAGAATTGAAAATTGATTTGACGACCGAGCTGGTTTTATCAACCGGTAAGCCGACTTTAATTGAGGTTGTCCGAACAACCGGCACCATTTGAGGAATGGTTTGGATGAGCTTCTCTTGTTGAGTTTGACGCTCAAATTTTGAGGCAGAAATTGAAGACAATGTTTGTTTAGCAACAACGTCTCCTTTAACCGCCCGATCAAACAGTTCGGTCCGCAGGTTCATAAACTTTTGCCTTTCTGTCGGAGTTTGCGCCCTCATTGGATTCTGTAAATACTCAAGATTTTTTGTTACCGTCTGACGCTGTTCTTTATTGGTTTCAAAACGGGCAATATCGGTTAGTTTTGTGGCCGAAATTTGCATTACTTTATTAATTTCCTCCGTTCTGGTTCTTTTTATCTCCTGGATTGTCTCTAGTTTAACCCTGGTCACCGCTTCTCGCTCTTCTGGCATTTTTCTGGCCATTCCTGTGGTTGTTGACGTTGGTGTTGGGGTTGATCCACCGGTGGGCGGAGGCGGAGGTGGTAAACCACCGGTCTTGAAATTATCATACATGGCCATCAAAATATTCTTCATGGCCAAAATACCATCACAACAATAATCACGAAAGATCCTAAGCAACCACCAGGGAAGGAGAACGACCGCCCAAAGCATGATTAAAGAAATGACATATTCGGCAAAGGTATCGACATAATTTGAGGTATTTAAAATTTCCAATTTTTGCGCCGGGCCGCCGTACAAAATATTGATTGAAGTCGGGTAAACTATCTCTCCCAATTTATTGCGGCGAGAAAAGTCAAAAATATAGGGGATATGATCTTTAGCATTCCAAATTTTAGCCAAACCTCCTAAAAATAAACCAAACAAAGGTCCGTAAAATACCCACTGGAAAAAAACGCCAATCCAAATCCAGCCGATATTTCTAATAAAAACATAGGGCATTAAAATGGCTAAAAACGGCGAAACAATCAGCAAAAACCAAAGAATGATTTTTCGCAAAATTACCATAATACCAAGGAGATAATAAGTCATGTTGGTAAAGCGAATCAAAAACATGGAAGTTTTGACCATTTCCACATTATTGCGATTGATATTGCGGCAACCGACAAATTGGCGATAGCTTTGCTCTGTGTTTGATCCTATGCCAAAAATGTTAAATAATTTATCTCCGCCTAAAGTTTTAATAAAAAATTGCATCATGATATCAGAAATCTGAATTATCAATAAAATAATAGTGGCGGAAAAAGTAGCGTACAAAAGCAACAAAAAGAGTTTAATCAGCAAAGGGGAAATCTCAATTTTTAAATTAAAGTCTTGCCGTTGACTAACAATAATGCCGATGCCCATAAAAATAGCCGTGAGAAGAAGCAAGAAATAGACGATGTTGCGCGACAATCCCCAAACCCAAAGAATAGTCGGATGATTGTCAATTGACGGATGGGTCAAGACCCAGTAAAGAAATTGCCGGGATCGTTCTCCCCCTTTCCATAAAGAAGTCACCTCATCATCTCTAACCCAAACATCGCCGGTAGTCGGATCAGCCGGATTGCTCGGGGGTGAACAAATGGTATTTGAAGGACAACCGCCCTCGCAAAGCTCCGGCTGGGGCGTAATCACCAGTGGCGGAGTAGGTGTTGTTTGAGCTGAAATTTTAGGAGCAAACAAAAAACCAAAAAGGAAAAAAACAGCTGAAAAGATAGATAAAAGAAAAATAGTTTTTTTCATGGCTATAATTTATAATAGAGAAGATTTCCAATAAAATCAAGAAAGAATTAATAACAATAAAACAATTTACTATGTTTTCTAACACTTTAGTACTTGATGGTTCAATTACCAACCTTATCTACAACCTTCCTCATAATTTTATTTTCAATTCTTTTTTTGGTTTTTTTTCTATCAAAGGCATGTCCGCTTTAATTTGGTTGACGATATTCTTTTACCTCGTTTTTATTGAAGAAAAAAAGCATAAAGAATTTATTATATTTTTCTTAATTAGTTTACTTATTTCTTCATTTTTGGCAAATATCGTCATTAAAAACATCATTCAACGTCCCCGCCCTCTATTTCAACAATGTAACAATGTAACAATGAAACAATGTAACAAATATCCCTCCGATTTCTCCTTCCCTTCCGGCCACGCTGCCACCAGCTTTGCCGCCGCTACAATCTTGGCCTTCTTTGATCGAAAAAGAAAATATTTTTTTTACCTGATTGCTATCCTAATTTCTTTTTCGCGAATTTACTTAGGTTATCATTATTTTTTTGATGTGATTTTCGGGGCTTTTTTGGGATGGTTAATATCAAAATTAATTATTAAAATTAAAAGACTGTCTTTATTAAAGACAGTCTTTATATAAAATGAGGCTTAACGCCCAACAACTTCGCCAACTGAAAAAACCAGAAAAATTACCTAAAATTAGACGTTACCCGATTTATTTTATTTTGGAAAACATCTATGATACTTATAATATTGGCGGGCTTTTTAGATTGGCAGATGCTTTAGCCATTGAAAAAATTTATCTTTGTGGTGAGTGTGAAACCCCGCCAAACCATAAAATTAAAAAAGCTTCTATCGGGACAGATAAAATCGTAGCGTGGGAATACAAGCGGTCGGCAGCGGAAATAATTGATGAATTAAGAAAACGTTATTCGTTATTAATTATCCGTGATTCGGAAAGAAATAAAAAAAAGAAAAACATCCAAATAACAATCATCGCCGTCGAACAACATCCCAACGCTCTCCCCTACTTCAAGGCCAATTACCAACTACCATTAGCTTTAATCTTCGGTAATGAAACTTACGGCATCTTGCCTGAAACTTTAAAATTAGCCGACCAAATCGTAGAAATTCCCATGTTTGGAATAAATAAATCTTTAAACGTTATCGTTTCCGCCGCCATTGTTGGATATCATATCACTCTCGCGATCGCGGCTAAGACCAGAAAGACAACGGCAAAGAAGGCATAGCTTAAGAGTTGGCCTCCGCCGCCGCTCGTGGGTAAAGCCGTCGGCGCTGCTGTACTGGTGGCGTAAGGAGAAGTTGGGGCGGGAGTATCGGTTAGTTGACCAATTGGCGTTGGGGTAATGGGCAAAACCCCGCAAAGTTGACTGGTTCCAGGAGCGGTAGCGATGATCTTAAGCTTAGAAACAGCAACTAAGCCTGAACCAGATTTCGGCGCACTTAATTCTCCAATTACATATAACTTTCCTTCCTCAACTTTTGAATAACTAACATTATCAAAAAAATCACCAGCTAAAAGACTTTGAAATTCTACATATTCTTTTTCATAAGTAAAATAAAACTCTTGTTTGGTAATACTTTCTCCTTGGGTATCGATATTGACCTTGAAATCAAAAACCTGACCTTGAACTAACAATTCTTGCGGTGCTTCTACGCTTAAATCAATTGCCAAAACATTTTTAGCGATAAAAATGAAACAAAAAAGAATAGAGGCAAAAATAACAAAGATTGTAAAAATTTTTTTCATCTTGTTGACAAAGGTAATAAACATGTTTATTATAAATTTAACATATGCAAAATAAATTA
>CAYYYW010000012.1:0-31572 GCA_964476245.1 uncultured Gammaproteobacteria bacterium | reverse complement strand
GATGATATAATTTACTCATGCAACTCACCAAATCCCAAAAACAAGCGGTTGAATATAATAAGGGACCGCTTCTTATAATTGCCGGGGCGGGAACAGGCAAAACAACCGTCTTGGTGGAAAAGATAAAACATTTAATAAAAATAAGCTTAGCCAAACCCGAAGAAATTTTAGCCTTAACCTTTACCGACAAAGCCGCCCGCGAAATGGAAGAGCGGATTGACAAAGCTTTGCCCTACGGCTATTTTCAAATGTGGGTTTCTACCTTCCACTCTTTTGCCGACCGCATTTTGCGCGAAGAAGCCGCTCATATCGGTCTTTCTCCTGCTTATAAACTTCAAACCCAAGCGCAATCAGTTTTATATCTTAGAAATAATCTTTTTCTTTTTGAACTAAAATATTTTCGGCCCTTAGGCAATCCAAATAAATTTATTGAGGGATTAATTCAACATTTTTCAAGACTACGCGACGAAGATATATCTCCCAAGGAATATCTTGACTGGGCTAAAAATCAGAAAACATTAAAAGACGAAGATAAAACAGAACACGAAAAAAATCTTGAACTAGCCAAAGCCTACCAAAAATTTCAAGATTTAAAACTTAAAGACAATGCAATGGATTTTTCCGATTTGATTTTTTACACGTTAAAACTCTTTCGCGAAAGAAAAAACATTTTAAAAAAATATAAAGAGCAATTTAAGTATGTTTTGGTTGATGAATTTCAGGATACCAATATTGCCCAATATGAATTAATAAAACTGCTGGCTCCCCCATCTGAAAATCCCAAGCTTTCGGTTATCGGAGACGATAACCAAAGCATTTATAAATTCCGAGGCGCTTCCGTATCTAATATCCTCCAGTTTATGGATGATTATAAAACCGCCCAAAAGGTGGTCTTGGTAGAGAATTATCGTTCAAACCAAAAAATCCTTGACGCCGCCTATCAATTGATTAAACATAACGACCCGGATACCTTGGAAGCGCGCTTAGGCATCTCAAAAAATCTAAAGAGTCTGACCGGAAAAGGAGACAACAAAAGTGTTAATTTATATCTGACCGATCGGGCGGAGGAAGAAGCTGAATTGGTTGTTAAAGAAATCATACATCTAAAAAAACAATTCCAATGGCATGATTTTGCTATCTTAGTCCGAGCCAACAATCATGCTAATGTTTTTGCCCGAACCTTATCGCGCCTGGGCGTCCCCTATCAATTCTTAGGACCGGGAATGCTTTTTAAACAACCCGAAGTCAAAGACTTAATTGCTTATTTAAAAGTCCTTTATGATATTGCTGATTCTCCGTCTCTTTTTCGAGTCTTAAACATGGATATTTTTAATCTTGATCCAAAAGACATTGCCCGTCTGACTTCTTTCACCAGAAATACCCATTTATCACTTTTTGAGACTATTGAAATTTATTTATCATTTTTTTATCCGGAGCTTTATAAAAAAGAGTTTGCCAATTTTAAAAAATATCTTTTTGTTATTAGAGAAGAAACCAAGGAAAAACTTTATAAACTATATAAATTAATCACCCGTTCTCTCTCTTTATTGAAAAAAGAAACCGCCGGACAAATTCTTTACTATTTCTTAGAAGACTCGGGCTATCTTCCTAAATTGATGAAGTACAAAAGCGAAAAAGAGGAAAAAATTGCTTTGAATATTTCTAAGTTCTTTGACAAATTAAAAACGTATGAGGTGGAACAGGAAGACGCTTCGGTTTTTGCCGTAGTTGACTATATCCAAATGAGCATGGAATTGGGTGAGTCGCCTCTTGCCTCTGATATTGATTGGACAAATTATGACGCTGTTAACATCTTAACCGTCCACGCCGCCAAAGGCTTGGAATTTCCGGTGGTTTTTTTAGTTAATTTAACCTCACAGCGTTTTCCCACTCGAGAACGAAAAGAACAAATCCCCATTCCCGAACAATTAATAAAGGAAATTTTGCCCGTCGGCAATTATCACTTAGAAGAAGAAAGGAGACTTTTTTATGTAGGATTAACCAGAGCAAAAGATAAAGTTTATTTAACCGCCTCGTATTATTATGGTGAGGGAAAACGGGAAAGAAAAATTTCACCGTTTGTCGTTGAAACACAAGGAGAAGAAATTGTTTTGGCGAAAAAAGAAGAAAAAAAATCAGAAAAAAACCAATTGTCAATTTTTGATTTTAAAAAGATAGAAGAAGTTATCCCAAAAGAGAGACCGTCAATCGGCCGACTCAATACCTTTTCCTTTTCTCAAATAGACACCTATCGATCTTGTCCCTTGAAATATAAATATCAATACATTTTAAGAATCCCGACTCCCCCTTCGGCCGCGGCTTCTTTTGGTCAGACTATTCATCAGACTCTGCAAAAATTTTATCGCTTTTATCGATTTGGGGAAAGTCCCGATTTTAAAACAATGATGGAGTTATTTCAAGAATCCTGGATTCCCTTAGGCTATACCTCCAAAGGATACGAAACAAAAATGAAAAAAGAAGGCGAAAAAATCTTGGAAGAATTTTATAAAAAATATCATAACAACAAACTCCGCATCATTGATTTGGAAAAATGGTTTAAGATAAAAATTGACAATGATGTATTTATCAGCGGCTTTATGGATCGGGTTGATTTTTTGAATAAGAATCAATTAGAAATTATTGATTATAAAACCGGAAAACAACCCGAAAAAAAGAAATTAGAAAACAGTCTTCAGCTGGGTATGTATGCTCTGGCCGCGTCAGACAAGGGTCTTTATAATAAGAGAGTTGGAGACATTGTCTTGACTTTTTATTTCCTTCAGAATGGAGAAAAAATTTCCATGAAAAGAAGCGAGCAAGATATTTTGAAGATTAGAAAAGAAGTCAAAGAAATAGTTGAGAAAGTAAACAAAAGCAATTTTGAATCTAATATTGGACCTTGGTGTGGCTTCTGTCCTTTTAAAATCAACTGCGAGGCATGGCAATAAAACTAGCCGAAGCCACGTTTGACGTGGCGAGGCATGGCAATAAAACTAGCCGAAGCCACGTTTGACGTGGCGAGGCATGGCAATAAAACTAGCCGAAGCCACGTTTGACGTGGCGAGGCCTGGCAATAAAAATAGAGGAGGTGAAAAGTATGATAAAAAGAAATCAAATCTATAGATGTTCCGTTTGCGGCAATATTGTTGAACTCATCCATGTTGGCGGCGGAACTTTGGTTTGTTGTGGAAAACCAATGATACTTTTGACGGAAAAAACCCAAGACATTGGCCAAGAAAAACACGTTCCCATAATTGAAAAAACCCAAACAGGAATAAAAGTCAAAGTTGGTTCCCTCCCTCATCCGATGGAAGAAAAACACTACATTGAATGGATAGAGCTTTTAGTTGATGGAAAAAGTTTTCGCCAATTTTTAAAACCAGGCAACCTGCCCGAAGCGGAATTTGAAATCAGATTAACCGGAGAGGAAAAACTATCAGCAAGAGAGTATTGTAATATTCATGGGTTGTGGAAAAATTAAGCAATTTAAAATTATTAATCCTTATGCGGAAAAAGAGACGAGGGAAAAAAGTTGGGATTTGGAGTAGAACGTGGTGTTAATAATTACTTTTTTAGTCAAATTGCGCTCAATTTGTTATTATTAATAAAATGAATGAATCACTTGCGGATCTTGATATAGTAACACCTCATCCTAGTTATCAGGAAATTTTAGACAGAGACCATAGACTTCAAAGATAGTATTCTTACCATGCCTTAGATTTACCTAAAAGACTTAAACAAGGAGATAAAAGAGAAATTAACAATGTGCTTGCTGCTTTTTTAAAAACAAGGTGTGAGGTATCACCAAGATTGACTTTACCCCCAATACAATGGATTATAGACGAACCTGTTGTGCAAAATATTACAGGAGCACGATTTGCCGTTCCAATAATGGAATTTGGAAGAGGTCAGTTAGATTTATTAAACCGCTTGACGGGAACGACTGGTATTGAAATATCTATACCTATTGAATTGGTTTCATTAGGTGCAATTACCAGTCAAGATTCTATTGAATCACGCTTATTATTAATGGCAGATAAAAGTGTTCCGTCCTCAATACCTTATATTGAAAGACGTCAACATGAATTTGCTCACGCTATAGACCCTTATGCTCATTCACGCACAGAGGATGCCCTAACTATGAATGAATTAGTAGCAATAGTTGGATCGTTTGCTGATGATGAAGGAAAAATATATGGGGTTAATTTAGTCCCAGGGTACATAAATCCTTATATTTTAGAACAAGCTAAAACAATGGGCAATCCACTAACGCAAGAAGAATTCGTTAGACAAGCTTCATTGGTTGAGCATTTAGTCAAAAAGAGTACTTCGCAATATGAACTAGGCAAAAAAGTTTTAAATGACGAAGCAGCAAGAAGGCTAATGGCGTGCAGAAATTTTAGTGAGTTACGTCAAAGGTGGCCAAAGATATTTAATTTTACCTTGATACAATAAATCTACTTTTTGTTTAAAAAACGACCTTTCATACCAAAAGTGTTATTTAAATCTTACTTTAAGACTATAGTTTTGTCCAAATCAACGAAGTTTAATAATCTTTTCAACCCTCGAAGGTGCTAATACGTTCCAAAATCGTTTGGGAGAATCATTAAAAGATCCTTCGTTTAAAAAAACCTAGAAAGAATCGGAGATCGAGTATCTTTTAGCAAAGCAGTTGATTAAAAAAAGGCTGGTTAAAAGATCTTCTTTTGGATCAGCTAAATCTCCTAATCTTGTCTTAACTGTACTCAAATATCAAGATGAGCTTCTTCAAGCTGAAAAAGAGGCGAAAGAGAAAATAAATTATTCTTTTTTTTGATTTGAATCACCGCTCTCCAGCTGTAAAAGATCTAGCTCTTTTATCGGCAGGGCTGTTTGCCCGACTTTTCCCTGAATACTGCCAATAATGTGGGCGGCTGATAAAAGAAGTCTTTTTGCCTGTTCATCTCTGGCTTTCCAGCTTTTCTCGAAAACAATTCTTTCACTACCAACTTGTTTCACAATATCTTTATATACTTCAACAATAGCTTCTATCTGCTGTATAAATTCGTGACTGGTGATGTATTCATATAAAAGATCGGTTTTTTCTCCTCTGTGTATCGAAATCGCTTTTTGATAACCAACATCCAGAAGATTTTTGCGAAGAATAACAGCTAACGGCAAGTATAAATTAAAACCTACTACCAAAACTCCGTTTTTTTGCCCTAATATTCCATTATTAATTTCTTTTGGAAATATATTTGTCACGATAACCGGAATGTTGGCTTTTCTTGATCTAAGGTCGTCTTTAAGCTTTGTCACCCAAGCCTCCTTCCAAGCCTTAGCTCTTTTTGTTTCCCACAAAATAACTCCGCAAACAATTCCTCTGGGGCTTTTTACTATTTGCCGAACATCAGCTCCTTTTTCGCCTTTTTCTACCGCAATGATTTCATCTTGAGGAAATGATTTTTTCAATTCTTCTTCTAAATCAAGTTCCAAAACTTCTCCCTGCAATTGTTGTGACCCTACATTTGCTTTACGTCTTGCTTCATCCAGCGATTCTTTTAGTCCGTTTATTATTTTATCTTTTTCTTTATCTTTTAAATAATGTTCTTCTGCTGCTTGTTTTAAAATTTTTTCTTCGGTTTTTTTTCTTTCCTCATCAATTTTTCTTTGAACGGTTAAATCTATTTCCTTTTTTTCATCCTCAAGTTTTCTTTTTTCCTCACGCAGTTTCAGTTCCTGATCTTTATATGTTTCAACTTTTTCATTTTTTTCTTGTAATTGTTTTTTTAAATCCGTCATCTCAAATGAGAATTTTTCTTCATACTTTTCTTTTAGTTTTTTCTCAATATCTTGCTTGGTCTGTTCTTCTATCTGGAATCTTAAAGCTTCAGAAATTTCAATCTCCGCCCCGCATTTTTTACACTTAATTGTATTTTTCATATTTTTCTTGTTTCCCCTATTTTATTTTAATTAACAATAAATTTCATCCTTAATTATTATTTTCCCGCAAAACAATTAAATTAATCCCTTCCACTACCTAAGTTAACTAAATTACATAGATTAATTAGCTTTAATATTTTATACTCTTTTTGAGGTCTTACGGCTTGTGTCACAGAGACACGTTCCTCGCCTTAACCACATAGGCAAAAACAAGCCGATTTTTTTATCTTGAATCTCTACTTCAAAACCAACCAAATCCAAAGTTGCTTAATTTTATCAAAATCACGAGTTTCGCACACAACTTACACTTCAGGTGTCATTCTGGTAAGCGAAGCGCATCCAGAATCAGATTCTGGACAAGCCAGAATGACGACGCGGTTGAGATTCTTCTCCAAAACACTAAGTGCGAAACTCATGAAAATATAAAAAATTACATTAAAGAAGCAAAACATTGCGGATCATCACCAAGAAGCTTTCCGTTCTTAATTTTTCCACCAAACCCTAATATAGTTGCTCGGCATTTTCCCCGGCACTGTTTCATGTAGAATTTGCAGTTAGTGCATCCGGCTTTTTCTGCATTACGATATCTTTCAAAATTTGGATGGTTCCATGCTTTTTCGACCGTTGTATCAATAATATTAGGACCAATATATGTCCCTTCTGTGTCAACATCTAATATAAATGGGCAGGAAAACACATGACCATCTGGCATCATACTAAGATAAGTAGTAAGAGCTCCACACTCTGAGTAATTAAAAGGGAGAGGTTCGTTTGATTTATCTTCGTAAGAAGGACAAAAAAGATCCTTGTATTTAAGAGAAATTTTTATACCAGATTTTTTTATAATTTTATCCTCACGTAATCTTTGCACGGTTTTTGCAAAAAACATGTACTCTTTTGAATTAAGCATTTCGTCGGTCAAAGTATATCTAGCGCGACCACTAGGCTTAAGAGGCATAAAATTAATATTAAATTTATATTTAGCTGTTAAATGAACCAAAAATGGAATATCTTTAAGATTGTCTTTGCCAACGGCGGCAACAATAATTACTTTGATTGCTTGTTTTGGATTATTATCGTTAAAGTTATAAATCCTATTTAAAGTTTCAATGACCTTGTCAAATCCGCCTTTTCTTCTCCGTTTATCATTAGTCTCTCTATTTCCTTCAAGACTGATTGAAATTTCGTCAATTCCGGAATTAAATACTTTTTCTGCAATAGAATCAACCCACCAGCCATTTGTATAAATTCCCACATTCATACCATAACCTTTGGTCTCTTTGATAGCGTCAAATATATCCGGAATAATTAGCGCTTCTCCACCTGTAAAACGCCATTCCATCGTTCCTACTTCATAGAATTTACGGATTATTTCCTTTGTTTGGTTAATTGTTCGACGCTTTTCTTTTATAAATGCACTAGAAGAAAAATAACATTGATCGCACTGGAAATTACACCTTTGAGTATAACTATCAAATATACGGATTGGGGCCGTAAGAATTCCATTTCTAATATGTTTCGGTGGTTTGATAACACGCATCCCTTTAGAAATAAATTGACCATTACCAGCAGGTTGAATATAACCTTTTTTGACAAATTCATTAATCCGCAATTTTTTCTTTTTATTGGTTAAAGATGAATTTTTGTTTAATACTGAAACAATGAAATCATACTCATGGTTTGTAAGAAATTCAACCGCCGTTGTTTTTGCGTCATGTATTAAGCCACCGAAGTATTCTTTTCGTAGAGTATATCTTTTTAGATTTAAGTTACTTATCATATCTTTTTAAGACTAACAAATTGCCATATTTTTCAGCTTTTATTATAAAATTAAATCGATCTAAATCGAGACTAAGATAAAAATCCCTCTTTGCATGTTTAGTTAAAGGAGTTTTTAAAAAGCCATCAGAAGTAGGATGCTGCATAAGATGAGTTTTAATATCGTTAAAGATTGTCTGTTTTCCTTTAAGTTTGTTAGTAATATATTTGGCAAACATAAAGTCTTCATTATCTGAATATTTGTTGTCTGTTATTATTAAGGACAAAATCTTAGGGTTGCGTTTTTTTATGTAGTTAATAATTGCTTGTGCATTTACGAAGGCACCAGTAATAATTTCATCCGCATTTTCTGCCCTTACCAATCCTAAGGTTCCTGCAGAAGTTGTAAAAATGATAGTTTTGTCTTTTAAATTAATTTTTGATATTTCTTCCGGAGAATTTCCATAATCAAATCCTTTAATTTTTAGACCCTTTCTTTCACCAACAGACACACAAACAGGATTGTTTTTAATTAACTCGTAGGCTAAATCAAGGTCTGCCACAGGGATAATTTCCTGCGCCCCGCTATTAAAAATAAAACAACAAGTAGTAAAAGCTCTTAAAACATCAATTATTACAACCAACCCTTTTGCAAGATGTGCTTTTTTATATGAACGGATTATTTTTATTTCCATTTATGTAATTAAATAATCATATTAACTAAAGGATTTTTATTCGTAAATCGTCTTGCGGCAGAAAGATAAATGCCTGATAGTAATTTTGTACCGATTTCATGATTAAGATAATCTGAATTGCTTATTATTGCTTTTCCCTTAATAAACTCAATAAATTCAACAATACATTTTCTTCTTGCATCTTCTTGATGACCACGTGAATAACCGGTGACAATGTTTTTATTAAGATCTTTAATACTGTATTTCTCATAAATTTTCCATTTAGGAAAAAGATTATGATTTCTGAAAACATGAATATCGAGATGATATTCACCACCGATATCATAAACGCCATTTTTTTGGGATGGATCAACTTCGGCAGATTGATACGAAATTAAGGAGATAGCTTGAAAAGGACCTTGCTCTACAAAATGAGTTTCGTGCCTGACTCGGCCATTGCCTTTATACAAATCTTTTTTTGGCTTAATCCAGCCTCTTTGAGAAAAACCATTATGGACAAAATTTAGACTACCTAGAGTAATAGTATTTTTATTGTGCTTAAATGCGAAAGAGTTAAAAGCATCAATTTCACCATATCCTCGCGTTATCTTCCTAAATTGTTTTTCAGCATACGTATTTTTTTCTTTAAAATCAGGGAATATTTTTTCGTAATCTGTTAAATTAAGTTGAGATATAAAATCAGAAGGTCTAACAAAATTAGTAAAAATATCAACGTTGTTGATATTTTTTTCTAGAGATTTAGTAGCTTCTAATAACCACGGAACTATGTCTAGTGTATGATATCCTGTGTGTGAACATTTTCCAAAGCCATCGTTATATGAATGATATTTAATATTAATAATTTCTGAGGGTAATCGCCATTGACCATCTGAATAAAAAGATTGAATTGAAGTGATTGGACAATTAGTTTGTTCAAATACTTCTCTAGCAAGTTCTCTCATTTTTTGAAAGGCAGAATGATATCTTCTTTGCGCCATGAGACTAAATATAATTTTGTTAAATTTATTTTTAGCTTTAGAATATGAAAATTTCAAATACTTATAATCATCAATTATTTGTTCTGCCGCTTGTTCGTATGTTGATGAGTTTATTACAGTGGAAATAGGTTTATCCATCAAAACATGAAGACCTTTTAATAATGCCCAATGAGCATATCCTACATGCGCTAACGGCTCTGTTGAAATAATAATTCCTTGAATATCATATTCATTTACTATTTTATTAAGTATCAACAGTGTTTCTTTATTAAGAAATCTCCCCTTATGTGGGTGTTTAATATAATAAACAGGTAAAAATTCTTTTCTTTTAAATAAATATTCCTCAATAACTGATTTCTGACTTTGAAGATCAACGGCACAAACGATCTTGGCATTAAGATTTTTTTCCTCGTTTTTTACAATTGGATAATATATTCTTCTTGCATGTGGTCCAAAACCGATTAGTAATAAATTAATTTTACTCATACTGTAATAGATGTATTAATTCTGGCCAAGTAGCATCTTTTAACCGAAGAGGTAAAGCCAATTCAGTTTTTTTCTGGACTATTTCTTTTTGATCAGGGGTTAATTGTGTTGGGTAAGGAATGATGCTGCTCAAACGATATAAAATAATACCTAGAACAATTTGTTTTACCATTTCTTCATTATAATCTTGTTTCCCATAACCTTTAAGATAACTTTCAACAGCATTAACCGCAATAGTCGGATTAGTGAATGTATGTAAAACAACGTGGGCTAATAAATAGGCAAAATCAAACATTGCATCACCCTTATGGGCAGTTTCCAGATCAAAAAAAGTAAATAATTCTCCATTGTTGTTCGCTCCAATATTTTTAGGAGAAGCATCGCCTAATCAAATGTCTATTCCCGACTCTTCTTAAATGTGCTACAAGTTCATCTAAAACTAAGTTATGTCTATATCCGAATCTATGCTGAAATAATTCTTCATATTTAGCAGCGTCATCGTCTGATCGTATTCCTTGGTCGTATGATTTGGCTCGATCGTGGATTGTTCTTAAAGTATCAGCTAAGTTAAATATCATCTGAGAAGATACTTTATTTGTCAGAAACATTGATTCTAATTTGTCACCGTTAGGAATAGCGTCAGTTAATACCATGTAAAATTGTTCAGAGTTAAAAGACATTACCTTGGGAAAATTTTCGGGAGCTATTTGATGAAATTGCAGTAAAGCCGTGCATTCCATACCTATATCTGCTGGATTACAGATAATGCTGGGTATTTGAACAAATCTATCGCCACGGATTTTTAAATAATATCTTTCTTGAGCTGAGGAAATACAATAAACTCTGTGAGCTACGCCTCCAATTACAGAAGAAACCATTTCTATAGTAGGTAGACGAGACAAAAATGTATCGGTATAAATAATTTTCAAAACGTCATGGGGTATTAAACCATTAGTAGAAATTCGTCTCTCTTGGATAGACATGATTTTACATCGTAATTATACTATAATTGGTTTGTTTTGGATTATTATCATGCGACTAATTAAATATAAGCCTTCAAAATATGCCAAAAAAGTTTTAGTTGCTGGTAAAATATTAGCCCCTAACGAATCTCCTCAACAAATGTTTGATAGAGTTGTAAAAACATTATTTAATGTCGAATCTGTTTTCAACACACCCACCAATGATACAAAAAAAGCAAAAGAGCGTTTTGCTTACTATGTTTCGGAAAAATATTTTACTCCAGGAACACCAACATTAACTAATGCTGGAAGACCAGGATATGAGAACTCTGCGCTTTCTTCTTGCGCCATAATCCCCGCTGATCTTCGGAAAAAAACATCGGCTGCAAAACTGATTAAAGCATATTATCGACAAAACATGGGTTCAGGGTTTGACCTGACTCCATATAAAAATCCGACAGAATTATTATTATGGTTGAATGACATGGCAGTAAAGGAAACAAAAAGTGAGGAATATGATCGGTATATTGGCAATATGGCGAATCTTCATGTTTCACACCCATCTATCTGTCGTTTTATAGCTTTAAAAAAACATCACCGACTGCCTCATTTTAATTGTTCCGTTGTTGTAGACGATGCGTTTATGACGGCAGTAATGAAAGATCAACTTTATCAGTTATCTGATGGAAAAAAGGTACGCGCTCGAGATCTTCTATCGAAAATTTCAGAAAGTGCCTGGACGATTGGTGATCCAAGCATTATAAACCTTGAAAGAATGAATAAAGACAATCCTATAAAAGACATTCTTCCTTATACATCAGCTCCGCCATGTGCAGAAATGGGATTGTCCGTTGGGGAAACTTGTCAATTTATATATATAAATATATCAAAATTTTGCACTCCTCATGGTATAAATTTTAATCTTCTGAAGGATGTTGTTAATATCGTGGTCCGTGCTTTAGATAATGCAGTTGAATATGGAATTACTAGGTATCCTTCTAAAGTAAGTTCATCGGTTGCTCGTTTGAAACGAAAAATTGGCATCGCCGTCTCAGGTATTGCAGATACACTATTATATTATGATTTGCCTTATGCAACAAAAGAATCATTGAGATTAGCTCGTGATGTTGTTTCATTCGTCAATTACACTTCTAAATGCGCGTCTGTGAACTTAGGAAAAGTTAGGGGTTCGTGTGAGGCAATGAAATATAAAACGAAAAACGCATACTATCAAGATTATTTAAAAAATCGATATGATTTTTCTACCAGAACAGTATCAAGAAATGATTGGCAGAAGCTAAATGATGTTATTAAAAAAACGGGGTATTTACGAAACATTCTTACTGTCACACAGCCTCCAGCAGCACGAGTGTCTCTTCTTATGGATTGTAGTTTTGGGATTGAACCCATTTTTGGATTCCCTGATCGGATTGATAAATTTCCAAAATCTGTTACTTCATTTGTAAAAAAATATAGTGGAGGCAACGAAAACATAATTCTTCAACAAGCAATCAAAGAGGGAACATTTCAAAATACTAAGTTATCATTACATGCAAAACAATGTTTAAAGACCGCAACAGAGTTGTCTTCGTCGAAACATATAGCGATGGTAGCAGCGCTTGCAGGTATTAATGGAGTAATAGATGAAACCGCATCAAAAACTGTAAACCTACCAAAAACTGCCACTATTGACGATATATATCAAATATTTATTCTTGCTCATAGCAGGGGGTTAAAGAATATTTCCGTCTATCGCGATGGGTCATATCAAGATCAACCGTATAAGCTAACAGATAAATAAGAAGTGTCTTTTTTATTATATTTCATTTGTTTCATTTTCACCCTAAAGAAATACTACAACTAGCGTAAGATTACATGACTAAAAGGGCCTAACAGAATTTGTAGTTATTTAAAGATAAGGCATTGCCTCAAAAATTAGTTATATATAAATCTTTTAGAAATTTGACTTAAGTTTCAACAACAATCCTCTTAATTTATAAATTGAGTTGTAAACAGAATACATACTTTTATTAACTACCAAATCATAACTCCCTACCAATTCCACAAATTTTCCTCCGTATCCTTCCTTAAATCGGGTAAATCCGGCCCAGGGATCGTCCACATCATAATTTGGCGGTAATGACCCCCACATATCAAATTTTTTAGCCCCGTGTTTTTTGCCAAATTTAATTGCTTCCCACATTAAAAGATTAGCACCCATCAGATTACGATGTTCAAGCGACGAACCTCCATACGGATAATATAAAACGTCGTTAAATATAAATATTTCGAAAGAAGAGAGGGGAGTGTTTTTATAAAAAGCAATTAAAATATGGGCTGCTTTGTTCTTTAAAGTTTCAAATATTGTTCTATGATAATTATAATTATGGCCAAAATATTTTTGTCTTCTGCAGGTTTCAAAATATAACCTACTAAAGATCTCAAATCCTTTCTCATTGGTCATTTCGCGAACCACCACTTCCTTTTTCTCCGCCAAATGAATGTTGTACCTTGTTTTCGATTTCATGTTTTTTAGTAGTTCGTCTTCGGATTTGGTCAAATCCAACGTTATTGTCCAGTTGGGAAATAATGGATGGGAAGATTTAATAAAATTTTTAGATTTAAGATTTAGATTTAAGATTTGAGATTTAAGATTTAAGATTTGTTTATGGGGCTCAACTTTGATAAAAATACAGTTTCTTTTTTTGCCTTCTTCCCTTAAGAACTCTAAAACTTCACTTGATGGAAAAACCGAACGGGGCAAATAGCCGATTTTAAAATTGGCATAAGGCAACTTATGGAAGGTTAATTGATAGACGTTTTCAAATTCACCCAATCGCAAAACTTCAATCCCCATCTTCTTCCTTGCCTCTCCCCACTCCCAAGATTGAAGTGGATGAGGCGCTTTTTCGTTATATTTTTCAATATCAAAACCGTCGCTGATAACTTTTATATCTGTCATGACTCAAATTGTAACAAATATTTCAATTTTCGATTATTCGAATAATCGAAAAGTCTAAATTCCAAGTTGTTTCCGTTTTTCGGAAACTATTTTTCTCTTCCAAGCCCTTTTCCAATTTACTCCGTACGCTCCCGGAGCAAAAAAAGAGTTAATTATATCTTCTAAAAAAATTCTAATTTTTTCGCTTTTCAAGATTTTTTTAAATTGCGGGACAATCCCTTCGCTTTTTTCAATAAGAATCGCGTATTTGGCCACGGTTGAAGACGATACTTTAAGAACGGTGCAAATAGTAGCTTTATCAATTTGTTTTAAAAGAAGGTAGATTATCGCCACGCGCTTAGCAATCATTATTCTTTCAACTGGCGAGAATAGATCATTAACTACTTGGCGAAAGTCGTCACTATTGTCTTTTTTTCCTACGATTTGAAAGAATAATAAAAATAATTTGGAAAATAGTTCGTCTGATATTTTTCTTTTTGAAATTTGCACCATGTTTCGATTATTTAAATAATCGAAAAAGAAGTCAACGGAGTATAGTCATCAAAAATAGGGTTTTTATTTGTTATGAAGACTTATTTTTTGCGATATGCTTTTACCTATTTATTTTAAAATTAAAACAAAAGGGCAACGTTTTTGTTTCGCTTCGATTATTCGAATAATCGAAAAGTTTCTATCATTAAAAAAATTCGTTATTGTTTTCCTCTAAAAACCTCGAAACCACAGATTGGCTGTGGCGGCCGAAGAGAAAACGTTTTTTAGTATGAGTGATATACAATTTTTCTTTTGCCCTGGTTAACCCTACATAAAAAAGCCTTCTTTCTTCCTCTAAATCAAAAAGGTCGTAAAAAGATCTTGAATGGGGTAAAATCCCCTCTTCAAGACCAACAATAAAGACATAAGGAAACTCTAATCCTTTTGCTTGATGCAAAGTCATCATATATGCGCCGTGGCGATTTTTTTGTTTTTTCTCGCTTTCCGAATATTCTGACTCAACCAAAGCTACCTGCTCCAAAAAATCATTAACCTTGGGAAAGATTATCGCTACCGACCGTAATTCTTTTACATTTTCAAGGCGGGCTAAATCTTCCGGATCTTTCTCGTTAAATAAACCAAGATATTCCGTCTTCTGAAGAATTTTATCAATGATTTTTACTGTTTCTAATTCTCTAATTTGATTTTTTAATTTTTTAAAATTTTCAAATCTTTTTTTACCGATTTTTAAAACCCGTTTAAGAGAGATTTCGTCAAGCGGGTTAACGATTAAACGCACATAAGAAAGAATGTCTTTAATCTCACGCCGTTCATAAAATCTTGTTCCACCAATAAGAATATAGGGAATCCCTAAATGAAGAAAGGCTTCCTCAATTATTCTCGATTGGGCATTCATCCGATAAAGCACAGCTATTGACTCTAAAGCTACGCCATTACTAATCAGTTTTTGAATTTCATAAGCAACAAAAAGCGCTTCATATTGCTCGTTATCCGACTGATTAATCACCACTTCTTCTCCTTGACGATTAGTGGTGTAAAGTTTCAAAATCGGATGGCTTTGGTTTTTAGAAATAACCTCATAGGCAAAATCTAAGATTTTTTGAGTTGAGCGATAGTTTTTTTCTAAATAGAAAGTTTTGGCTTTGGGAAAATCTTCTTTAAATTTTTCCAGATTCCTAATCTCTGCCCCCCTCCAGGAATAAATACTTTGAGAGAAATCACCAACAACCGTAACGTTTTTGTATTTTTCCGCCAAGTATTTAGTTAAAACATATTGCGCATAGTTGGTATCATGAAATTCATCTACCAATATATATCTAAATTTTTCCTGGTATTTTTCCAGGACGCCATTATCCTTCATAAATAACCGGACGCATTTTAGAATTAAATCGTCAAAATCCAAGGCTTTATTTCTCATTAAGGCTTTTTGATATTCTCTATAAACCATGGCTATCTTTTCGCTTATACTGTCTTTAAACAGTCGAGGATATTGATTCTCGTCAATTAATTGATTTTTAGCCGAAGAAATTTTTTCCAAAAAATATCTCGCGCTAAATTTTTTTTCAAAATCTTTTTTTTTGATTATCTCTTCAACCAACTGCTTTTGATCCGCCTCATCATAAATTAAAAAATTATTCGGTACTCCGATCCCCTCTCCGTCAACCCGTAAAACTTTGGCGCAAAAGGAATGAAAAGTACCCACAAAGCCTAAACGCTGTTTTATTCTTGTCTTCATTTCCGAAGCGGCTTTGTTGGTAAAGGTAACCATAAGAATATTTTGAGGAGACACTTGATGACCGAAAATAAGATACAACGATTTAAAAGTTAAAACTCTGGTTTTACCCGATCCCGCCCCCGCCAATATAATCGAAGGTCCGGAAATATTTTTTACCGCCTCTGCCTGTTGTTTATTTAATTCTTTGGACCAAGTCTGACTTGGTTTGGATAAATCAAAAGTCATAGGTTATAATTATAACCATAAAATATGAAGTACATCATCGCCAATTGGAAAGCTAACAAAAATTATACCGAAGCGGAAGAATGGATAAACTCATTTTTAAAACATGATTTTGCCCATGTAAAAAAAAATACCCAAATAGTTATCTGTCCGCCTTCTCCTTTTATTCCACTTCTGAATAGTAAAATAAAAAACCATCCTTTTATTAAAATCGGCGCCCAAGATGTTTCCTGTTTTGAAAAGGGTTCCTACACCGGCGAAATCACCGCCAAAAACTTATCGGGTTTAATTACCTACGTAATTATTGGCCATAGTGAAAGACGAAAATTTTTCCGAGAAACCAATCAAGCTTTTTTCCAAAAACATTCTCTCGCCAAGAAATATAATATCACGCCGATTTTTTGCCTCAGAAGTATAAGAGACAAAATTCCACCTCGAGTCGATTTTATTGCCTATGAACCAATCGCCGCTATCGGTACCGGCAAAAATGAATCGTTAGAACAAATTCTTTCTACAAAGAAAAAACTAGAACTTGGAAATAAAATTAAATTCATCTACGGAGGCTCCGTCAATGAGAACAATGCTTCTTATTATCTTAAAAATGATGAAATTGATGGAATGTTAATCGGAGGCGCTTCTTTAGACCCTGAAAAATTCTATAAGATTATTGTCCAGGCTGGATAATTTTACCATGAAGAAAAAACCTTTATTTACGTTAATAATTTTTTTTATTGTTTCAATCTGTCTCTTTATCTTTGTTCCGCCTTATTCTGCTTTTTTTAAAAAAGTTACCGGTGTTTCACCTATCTGGTTTCTTCTCACTGAAGGAAGTTTTAAACAAACCGACGGAAAAGTAAATTTTTTACTTTTAGGCAAACCGGACGCAAGTTATGAAGGGCCAAATTTAACCGATTCTATTATGGTTGCTTCATTAAACCTAACAAACCAAAAAATAAATTTAATTTCCATTCCCCGTGATGTTTGGAGTGAAACGCTTAAAGACAAAATCAATTCGGCTTACGCCTATGGCGAAGCCAAAAAATCAGGCGGTGGCTTTCTTTTGGCCAAAGCAGAAATTGGAGCCGTGGTAGGACAACCGATTCATCATACAATATTGGTTGATTTTGAAGAATTTAAAGAATTGATTGATTATTTAGGTGGAGTTGATATACGCGTTGAACAAAGTTTTGAAGATTTTAAATATCCGATAAAGGGCCGCGAAAATGATTTATGTGACGGCGATCCAGAATATCAATGCCGATATGAAAATATTTCTTTTAAAAAAGGATGGCAGCATATGACTGGAGATTTTGCCTTAAAATTTGTCCGCTCAAGAAATGCGGAAGGAGTCGAGGGCTCGGATTTTGCCAGAAACATAAGACAGCAAAAAGTTCTAACGGCTATTTATGAAAAAACAATCAACAAAATAAAAAAATTAAACCTTAAAGAACTGGAAGAGATGTATTCACTCGTTGACAAAGTCGTAAAAAGAGATATTCCAAACATGGAACTAGCTTACATAGGAAAAAAAGTCATTTTCTCAAAAAATATAAGAATTAATCAAATTTCTTTATCCGAAGATTTTTTTATTGTACCCGAATCACGCCAATATCAGGGAAAGTATGTTTTGATCCCCAAAGATGAAACTTTTAATTTAATCCATCAATATATTAATTGTGTCTTCGCTGAAGAAAATACCTGTAATAAATTTATCCCAAAAGAATCTTCACGATAGATACGTCTTACAGCATAAAAGAAAAGAAAATTAGCATTAAGGCACCAAAAATAATTAAAAGGGGGATAGTGTAAACACCGGATTGAGGTAGGTTTTTGATCGTTTCTTTCTGCGCCGAAGAGACAGTCGCTGTCAAAGCTGTTTCAGTTTCCGTTGGAGTAAGATCATTGTAGGCCAGTTCTGTTTCTGTTGGCTCCGGAGTAAGAAAAGGAGTCGTCACTAAATCAATTTGCGTCGGAGTCGGCGTCCCGTCAAATTCTTCACCTGCCCCCTCCGCAATTGATGGCTCAACCTCATCTGCCGTGTCTACCGTAGTAACATCTACCGTTGGAGTAGGCTCCTCACCTGTTGAAGTTGGTAATTCCGGAGTAGCCACATTTAAAGCGATTAATTTTCTATAGGTAATATTGGCTGCTTTTGTTTGGGTGGGAACTGTTGCCGGCTTCTCTTCTTTAAGTTTTGAAGCAATGAAAAGAGTTAGTCCACCCATAACCACGGTCATTATAATTAAAAAAACGGTCACCAAATTAATTTTTCTTTTCATGTTATTCAGCTAGCCAGCCTTCTTTGTACGAATGAAGCTGAGCTTCAATTGTTAACTGCATTTCGTTGGTAGCTATTTGATACTCTTTGTAAAATAAATTTAACTCTTTATTTAAATTAACCGTCTCGTTTTCCAATACCCATTTATTATTGTTTATCCTTATCCTGGCTTTATCGTTATCAACCCCAAAAATGTTTTTAATTCCGATGAATATTTTGTCACCACCTTTAAGAAAGGTTAATTTTTCGTCAGGAACTTCTTCCCATTTTTCATTATATATTTTTATCCCCGGCGAAGAAACTACTTTAACTAATGGGGTGGGTAATACATTTGATAAATTAAGATTCGCGTTTTCTTCCCTAATTAGGATTCCCGCAAGGAAAAGACCTCCGAATAAAAACATAAGAATAATCAAAAAAATTATTAAGCGGGGATTTGATTTTTGGTAAAATCCTTTTTCTTCTTTTTTTATTGCCAGCTTCGCCATCTTTACCTGACCATATTTTTGATCAACATTAAATTCTGGAATAACTAACTTCTTTTTTGATTTTTTCTCTTTTATAAGAAGATAGATTTCGTAACAAATAAAAAAGAACGTAATTGCAAAGGCCATTATGGCAATCTTATTAATTGATTTTATAAAAATAAAAATGTCCATTAATTTATTAAACCACATCAGAATATCATTATCAACCCCGTGCCTAAAATCATTAAGACCGTGCTCACCACTGTTAGCGGGAAGAAATTTATCCCCGGTTTAGGGGCTGGTTGAGTCACTGAAACTACCGGAGTTGACGTCACCGGCGGCGTCGTAGGAACAGGCGTGTCCGTTGGCATTTCCGTGGGAGTTATCGTTCCTGAAGGAGTCGCCTCTCCCAATACGGATTCACCGCTTTTTAAGATATTAAAAATTCTGGTAATTTTTACTTCTTTATTATTTTCGTCCTCCGTTATTATAGTTAACTGATGTTTTCCCGGGTCAAGATCATAAAAAGGGGCTGAATTCCAAACACCGTCTTTATCCGCATAAATCTCAAAAATTTGAGGAGTTTTTGCCTGCCTGCCGGTAGGCAAGGACTCAATAATAATCTTTACTTTTTTGTGAGGAAGAGCAGTCCCTCTTAAATTAGGTTTTTTCGCATCAATAGCCGCATTTTCTTTGGGAAAAATTATATCAATCTTGCCAAAGCTTAATTGACCTTTTGTTGTTTCTGATAGAACTTTTTCCTTCTCATCGTTAAATTCATAGTTTTTTCCTATAATAACAGTCTGGGGTAGCGGACTTGTCTTTTTAACAATGGTTTTTACCGTCGACATTTCCCCTTCCTCACTTATAACTTCAATTGTTACCGATGAATCCACCTTAGGCTGAATAAGCTCGTCGGTATCAATCTTCGTCAGATAATAGAAAGGAATAAGCCACTCGCCTTTATCTTTTGTTCTATCCGACAATAACCCAGCCCCCTCAATTTTCAAAAGAATAATACCATTGATTAATGGACGTCCATTCCTGCCCTGAATACTTCCCATTGCCGGTGGCAAAGAAGAAGAAAGAGGTAGTTGGGTTTTTGTAACAAAAATAAAAGGCGAGTTATTATTCTGTCTAATTACTCCTTTTGTTGTAACAATTTCAAAAAAATACTTTTTATTAGGCTGAAGATTCTTAAAAATTGCATAGTGATTAAAATAAGAGTTTTTGTTGTCGGCTAAATCGCGATCGTCAAAAATTTGTTTATTGAGTTTTCTTTCATCTTCGCCGTAAATCAACCAACTGGCTTCTTTTTCTTTTGTCCGCCAAAAAATCGAAACAGAATTATTAGTAATGTTGGCAATCTCCAGTCTTTCCAATCTCAACTTACTAGCGCTAACTGAAGTTGTCTTTGGTTTATTAAGAACAAAACCTAGAGTAGAAAGCATTAATAATAGAAATAAAAAAGCAACCGGAGTAGGAATTTTTTTTTCATCTTGGTAAAGTTTGTACATAAATTATTTTTTTTCCTCTAATACCTTAAATATTTCCGTACTAATATTAATATTTATTGGTTTCAAAACTTTTGGGCTCACCAGTCTTGCTTTTTCTGTTATCGAAATATGATAAATATCGGCCATTAACCAGGCGACAATCGTTAAAAAAACAGTGATGGAAATAATAAGAAATTCTTTCTGTTTCATAGATAATAACCTTCCGTCTCCATTATAATTTTTAAATGAGCACTTTCTGTTGAGAAATCCGTTTCTTTTAGTATTTTTAAATTCTTAATTATCTTTATTCTCTTTTGATCACTTATTTTTTTAATAAAATTATTGACTGTAGAAAATTCTCCCTTGATTTCCATATTAATGATTAAGGGCTTCGGTTGAATGCCTTTTATCTCTTTTTTTAAATCAACGCTCAAAAGACTAAGGCTATCTATCAACACCCCTTCAGCGCTAGCAACTTGCTTGACATTGTCAACTAATGTCTTCATTTCTGGGCTTTTAGGAAGCGCCTGATCCAACAAATAAGTTTTGTCACGAATATTTTCCAGCTTAAACTGGGCATCGACTAATTTCAAAATGTTTCTTTCGTAAATGGCATTAATTCTTTCTAAATCAAAAATTTCTCTTTTTAAAGAAAAAGCAATCGTTAAAGCCGGTTTAATCGCCGCCAGGAGAAAAAATGAAGAAATTAAAAAAAATAAAATTATCTGTGTATAATCTCTAACTTCTTTTTTGGCTAAAATCTTTTTTATTAATAATTGTTTGTCCATATTAAATACTAAACAGAGATAACAATTGAAAATTCAAAACCAAAGCCGCTTTTACTAATTTGATCAATAATCACTCGTTTAAATTTTCGATCTCTTTTTAGTTTTTCGAAGAAGAGTTTTACCGTCTCAAGGTCATTGGTACTTCCTGTTAATTTAATAACTGAGGAACTAATCTCAAAATTGGCTAAAACCGCTTTGGCTGGAAAAATCGAGAATATATAATCTAAATTAGTAATAAATTGGTTCTGTTTTTTTAGAATTTGTTTTATTTGATTTGTCTTATTGTCAATGGCTTGGGCTTCTTCAATCAAAGGAAGAGTTACCTTAATTATTTCTTCCTTTTGGTCAATGCTGTCCTTAAGATCTAAAATCTCTTGATCGACCTTAAAACGATAAAAAAACACAAAAATAACTACAATTTGTGTTAATACAACAACATATCTTAAATAATGAAGAGAGAAATAAACAATTCTACTAATAAAGCTTGCTTCTTTTTTTTGTAATAAGTTAATCTGATACCTTCTCATTTTGTTTTAATAAATAATTTGGCCATTTTTGATTTTAACCTAGCTGCTTTATTTTTGTGAATAATTCCTTTTTTTTCCGCTTTATCTATTTTTGAATATGTTTCTTTTAAAGACTTGGCCTTCTTGTTTTTTTTTAACTTCTTGATTGATTCCTTATACTTCCTTCGATAAGCTAAGTTTAGTTTTGTTCTTTTTTTGTCTTGTTTTAGTTTTTTTTTGGCTGATTTTATAATCGGCATTAGTTATCACCTCCTGTTAGAAACTGTTTGCGATCCGCCAATTGGCGGAGAGCAATTACAGTTTCTTACGTCCCGCCGAAGCAAAGTTTCACCCCGCTTAGCGGGACGAATTTGAACGAAGGCGGACATAATAAAAATATACAATATTTTCCTTCGAATTGATATAATCACGCTGAGAGTGATATAATCAAATCGTGGAAAAATTTTTAAATAATACCAAAAAAATAATTTTTCTAAAACAGAAAAACATTCTCTCCTCTGCCTTGATATTGGCATCAATGATTGTAATCTCAAGATTTTTTGGGTTTTTAAGATACCGTACTTTAACCATTTTCTTTTCAAAGGAAGAATTGGATCTTTTTTTTGCCTCCTTTCGTCTCTCAGACATCGTTTTTGAAATTCTAATCAGCGGAGCATTAACATCGGCTTTTATCCCAATTTTTATTAAATACGAGAAGCGGCAAGAGGAGTTAGAAAATAACATTTCCTCAATTATAAATTTTATGATGTTGGGGCTTTTTTTATTCATTTTTACAATCTTTGTCGCCGCTAACTTTATTATCCCAATAATTACCCCTGGGTTTTCTCCAAAAGATATTAGTTACATTATTACTTTCTCGCGGATATTATTAATTGGCCAACTGCCATTTCTTGTTTTGGGCAATATTCTCTCCGGCATGGCCCAAGCTAATAAAATCTTTATTATTACGGCGGTGGCTCCGATAATTTATAATTTAGCTATTGTTTTAACTACTATTTTCTTCTCCCAGTCTTTTTGGATTTATGGCCCGCTAATCGGAGTTATTTTGGGCGCTCTCTTGTTCTTCATCATTCAACTACCATTAATTTTTATTATTAATTTCCATTACCGTCCTTTTACGATAAAAAAGAGCGTCTTGATTGAATTTTTTAGATTGTTTTTGCCACGTGTTTTCTCTGTCATTACGACCCAAATAGATTTAACCATTGATTTAACTCTTTCTTCTTTGCTAGGCCCGGGAAGTTATACTGTTTTCTTTTTTGCTCAACATCTACAGCTTTTTCCTGTTTCGTTGGTGGGAATGGCCATTGGACAAGCATCGCTGCCTTATTTATCTGAACTATATAAAGAAGAAAAATTTATTGAAATAAAAAAAATTTTCACCGATTTTCTTCTGCAAATTCTTTTTTTAACTATCCCTCTTTCTTTTTTCTTCGTTTTTGCCAGAACTCCGATTGTCAGATTCTTTTTTGGGGGAGAAAAATTTGATTGGGAGGGAACAAATCAAACCGCCTTAACGCTTTCTTACTTTGCCTTATCCTTGCCTTTTCATAGTATTTTTTACCTTATTGTCCGTAGTTTCTATGCCACTCACGATACCAAAACACCTTTTTTTGTTAATTCTTTCTCCGTTTTAATTAATACTTTGTTAAGTTTATTTTTTGTCTTTGTCCTAAAACTACCTGTTTGGTCGCTTGCCATTTCTTTTTCAATATCAATTTCCGTTAATGTTTTTTTTCTTTTGTGGTTTTTTTATAAAAAAATTACGGGTTTTCAAGTTGATCGAATTCTGAAAAACTCGGTAAAATTTTATTTTGCTTCGTTCGTTTCTGCCTGTTTTTCCTATCCGTTGATGAAATTACTGGATGGATTAATTTTAAATACCGTAAGAACAATTAATGTCTTCTTTCTTCTTGTTATTATTTTTTCTTTTTTTGTTTTGTTATATTTATTTTTAGCTTGGCTTCTAAATGTTGAAGAAATTTACGTTTTAGCTAAATTATTAATTAAAATTAAAGAGATGAAAAAGAAAATAATAGAAGTTTATACCGAAGTCAGCTAACCATAATCATGAAAAATAATGGAGAAAGTAAACTTGCCGCTATTGAGGCAATTAAAAAAAAACTGCTTGGCAAGAAATTAAATTATAAGGAAATATTTACCCTGATGGACGAAATCACTCATCAACGAATGAGTGATATTCTAACAACGTATTTTGTGGCTGCTTCTTTTAAGGAGGGATTTTCTCAGAAAGAATTATATCATCTCTGTAAAGCCATGGTAGAAACTGGCATAAAAATCAAGTTTGACGGTATAGTTGCTGATAAGCATTCAACTGGCGGTGTCGCCGGAACAAGAACTACTATGATTCTTGTTCCTATTATCGCTGCGGCTGGGTATAAAATTCCAAAACTCTCCTCAAGAGCCATCACCAGTCCGGCTGGCACCGCCGATACTATGGAGGTTTTAGCCCCTGTTTCTTTTCCTCCTGATAAGGTTAAACATATCGTGGAAAAAACTGGGGGCTGCATAGTTTGGAATGGGGCTATGGGAATTGCTCCGGCCGACGATATTATTATTAAAGTTGAAGAACCTTTGTCTTTTGAATCTTTTGACAAGATTATTGTTTCGATTATGGCAAAAAAAGTGGCGGTCTCTACTACCCACTTGGTCTTAGATATTCCTGTTGGGAAAACAATGAAAATCAAACATTTCTCTGACGCGGAAAAAATCGCCGCCAAATTCAAATTATTAGGGAAACAATTTCATATAAAAATTGTTGTCGATATTAATGAAACGCTTGAACCTGCCGGACGAGGAGTTGGACCAACTCTTGAAGCACGAGACGTCTTGTATGTTTTGGAGCAAAAAAAAGAACGACCTTTAAAACTCGAGGCCAAAGCTCTTCGCTTGGCGGGAAAATTATTAGATCTTTGTTTTACTGATGCAAAAATAGACAAACAAGGCGAGGAGGAGGCTAAACAAATACTAGAGAGTGGCCAAGCACTAAAAAAAGTAAAGGAGATTATTAAAGAACAGGGTGGCGATGATAAAATAAGCTCTGACGAATTAAATAATAAAATTGGGCGGGCGCGAAAACGCGAAATTGTCAGTCATGAAAAAGGTAAAATCACCGCCATTAATAATTACAATCTTAATACTCTGGCAAAAATTTTAGGCGCCCCTTATGACAAAATAGCGGGTATTTATCTTTTTAAAAAAATTGATGAATTAGTTAAAAAAAATGATGTTTTGTCTATTTTTTATTCAGAAAATAAATATCGCTTAAAAGAGGCCGTGGAAACCTTTAATAATTTACCTATTTATAAAATAGAGTAAAATAAACCTATGAAAAAAAATTTACTGGCACTTGTCTTATTTTTGACAATGGCTTTTGGAGTTTTTTTGTATTATAAAGAAGGAACTCTGCCTGTTAATAATAAAAACAAAACCACCAAGATATTTGTTATTCAACGGGGCGAAACCGTGACAGAAATCGCCAAAAATTTAGAAAAAGAAGAATTGATAAGAAATAAAATTGTCTTTTACCTGGTCGTTAAACAATTAGGCATTGAAAGTAAAATCCAGGCTGGAGATTACCGACTCTCTCCCGTAATGAATGTCTATGAAATTGCCAAAACTTTAACTAAAGGAACTTTAGATATCTGGATAACCATTGTTGAGGGCTTAAGAAAAGAAGAAATCGCCCAGATTTTTTCCAGAGAACTAAACATTCCTGAATCGGAATTTTTAAAATATGCTCAAGAAGGCTATCTTTTTCCCGACACATACCTTATCCCCAGAGAAGCCTCAATCGGCGCGGTTATTTCCATATTAACTAAAAATTTCAATAAAAAATATAGTCAAGATTTAAGAAACAAAGCAATTGGAAAAGGATTAACTGAAAAAGAAGTCATCACCTTAGCTTCTCTAATTGAAAGAGAAGCAAAATTTGCCGAAGACAGACCAAAAGTGGCCGGTGTTCTTTTAAATCGTTTAGAACTAGAAATGAAACTTGATATTGATGCTACAGTTCAATATGTCTTGGGTTATCAATCTGAAGAAAAAACCTGGTGGAAAAAAAGTTTAACTTTTGAAGACTTAGGCGTTGATTCGCTTTACAATACCTACAAGAATAAAGATTTACCTCCAGGACCTATTGCTAATCCGGGGCTGGCTGCCATTGAGGCAATTTTGACTCCTACGCAAACTGACTATCTTTATTATCTTTCCGACAAAGATGGAAAAATGCATTATGCGGAAACTTTTGAGGGACATAATGAAAATATAAGAAAATATTTGAGATGAGAAAATATTTTGAATTAATTTATTGGGATTCTTCTATCGATTGATCCTCATTAACTTGTCTGCGAAAAACTTCTCGGGGTTTTGAACCTTCAGCCGGACTAACATAACCTTCTCCTTCCAGTTGATCAAGAATTCGGGCAGCTCGGGCATATCCAATCGAAAGTCTTCTTTGCAGGAGCGAAGCTGAAGCTTTGTCAAATTGAGAAATAATTTCTATCGCCGACAAAAATAAAGGATCTTTTTCATCGCCGATTGAAGCCGTTCCTCCTCTTATTCCTCTTATTGATATTTCTTGTGAAGTAACTTCATCGGTGTAATGAACTGTAGGAACCTGTTGTTTTAAAAATTTGACAACTTGTACAACATCTTTTTCGGAAATAAAAGGACCTTGAATTCTTCGAGGTTTTGCTTGATCTGGTGGTAAAAATAACATATCTCCTCTTCCTAAAAGTTTTTCCGCTCCGGGCATATCAAGAACCACCCTTGAATCAATCATGCTGGCAACATTAAAAGCAATTCTGGCCGGAATATTAGCCTTCATCAAACCAGTAATCACATCAACTGAAGGACGTTGAGTCGCCAACATTAAATGAATCCCTGTGGCTCTCGCCATTTGAGCTACTCTGGTAATTAAATCTTCAGCATCTCCCGGTGCAAAAACCATTAAATCTGCTAATTCGTCTATAATAAGAACGATGTAAGGAATTTTTTCCACCTCTGCCAAACCATTATATCCTTCAATGTTTCTCGCTCCCGCTTTGGCAAACATTTTATAACGCGTTTCCATTTCTGAAACCGTCCATTTTAAAGCAGAAACAATTTTTTCCGCTTCAACAATCACTTCAGTCAAAAGATGAGGAATCCCATTATATAAAGTTAACTCCACCCGTTTTGGATCAACTAAAATCATCCGCAATTCTTCAGGTTTTGTTCTAAAAAGAAGCGTACAAATCCAAGCATTTAGAAGAACTGACTTTCCTGAGCCGGTTGTTCCCGCAATTAAGACGTGAGGCATTTTAGCAATGTTAAATGCTTGAGGACTTCCCGAAACATCTAAACCTAAAGGGACAGACAAAAGGTTAGGATTGTTTAAAAAAATCGCCGAGCTTAGCATTTTTTTAAGGGTTACCATTTCGGGTTTTATATTGGGAATTTCAATCCCAACTAAGGCACGACCAGGAATTGGCGCCTCAATTCTTACCTGGCCGGTTGATGCCGCCAAAGCTAAAGCCAAATCATTAGATAAAGCTGTAATTCGTGAAAGTTTGGTTCCTCTAACAATTTCTAAGGCGTATTGGGTTACTGCCGGTCCTTTATTAACTTCAAATACTCGAGCTCTTATCCCAAAACTGTCAAGAGTTTTTTCAATGGTGTCAGCGTTTTTTTTCACGTCTCCCCTATCTGCCTCTTTTTGCAAAATATCCGGTAACAAGGTTAAGGGAGGATAGATCCAGGTCGCCTGTGATTCTTTAACTAAAGGTCTTATGCGGATCGCTGATGGCGATTGAGTTTGGACAATCGGTTGAACTATCTGAGGAGTAGTGATTTTTTTATCCTCAATAAAATCTTTTTCTTCTTTCTTTTTTTCTTTTTTCTCCGTTTTTCTTTCAAAAATTTCTCTAAAAAGATATTTTTTAGCAAGATTAACCACAAGTTTCAAATTGGCCAAAATAAATAAAATAAAAGTATCTACTGACGTGTCTAAAAATAAAATTAGTCCGATAATAAAAGCCAGGGCTAAAATTAAAATTGCTCCAATTACAGAAAAGTCTTGCTGTAGATTATTAAAAATCAATTTTCCCAGCTCTCCTGATTGAGTCGTCCCTAGAAAAGAAATGAAAACCAACATTAACCCTAAAGTAATGTTAGGCTTAATAAGTTTTAATTTTTTGCTATTGAAAAAGTGCGTTCCCAAAAGAAGGATAATGAATGGGAAAAAAAAGGAAAGGTAACCAAGACGAGAAGTAAGTTGCTTGTTAATAGTTATTAAAACTACGCCGCTTTGAATAAAAGATAAAAAAAGGATTGCGGCAATGCCAAAAATAAGGAAGCCTAAAATATTAAAAAAGGTATTCTTATTAACTCTAAATTTTATAAATGGTATTCTAAAAAGTTTTCTTCTTCTGCCCATACTGCTTATTTTATCTTATTTTTTCGCCAGAAGTCAACCACTCGTCAATCCTTCGACTACGCTCAGGATAATAATTTAAATGTGATAAAATTCAAATGTTATGACGAAACACGAAATCTCAGCGGGAGGCATAGTATACAAAGAAGTTAAAAGTCAAAAGTTAAAAGTTAAAAGTATTAAATGGTTGATTTGTCAACACTCACAACATAAAGGTTGGGTATTTCCTAAAGGGCTAGTTGCTGACGTAAATCAAGAAGAAGGAACAGAAGAGGCCGCTTTGCGAGAAACAAAAGAAGAAGGTGGCGTAAAAGCAAAAATTATTGAAAAATTACCAAAACCGATTGAATATTTTTATAAATTTAAAGGACAACTGATTAAAAAAACTGTTTATTATTATTTAATGGAATACGTTTCGGGTGATCCTAAGAATCATGATTGGGAAATGGCTGAAGCAAAATTTTTGTCAGAAGATGAGGTTAAAAAAATTTTAACTTACAAATCTGATAAAGAAGCATTTGCCCAGGCTTTAAATATTTTAGCATCGTCTTCGTAGTTCAACGGATAGAATGTGGGCTTCCGGAGCCTAAGATGGGAGTTCGATTCTCCCCGAAGACACCCCATGATAAAAAATGTAATTTTTGATTTTGGTGGGGTGATTCTCAAACATGGAAATAATCTAATGGAAAAAATTTTGGCCAAAATGTTTACCCTTCCCTACGACAAAGCTTGCGAAATTTGGAAAGAAAACAAAGAGCCTTTAATCATAGGTAGAAAAAATTCACGGCAATTTCTTAAAAAATTGAAAAAATTATTACAATGCAATTTAACTGTAAATCAATTATTAATGGCATGGAAAGCACAATATAAAAAGGAAACCGCAAGTATTAATTTAGAGTTAATCAATTTTATTGAACTATTAAAAGAGAAATATAACCTTTACTTGTTTACCGATACAATTGATATTCATGATAAATATAATTCACAAAGAAACATCTATAACAAATTTACCAAAGTCTTTAAGTCTTACAAGGAGAAATTAAAAAAACCAGATAAAGAGGCATATCTTAATGTGTTAAATAAAATAAACGCCAAACCTAACGAATGCGTATTTATCGATGATTTAGAAAAAAATGTAAGAGCGGCAGTTAGAGTTGGGGTGAAAGGAATCGTTTATAAAAATTTTAAACAACTCAAAAACGAACTTGGAAGGATGGGAATTACTCCATAAAAATTACTCTAAAAAATATAAACTCTCATTATTGTTATAGATTTTGTATAATATTTTGAGTTATAATATCGCTCGTGGCTCAGTGGTTAGAGCACATGTCTTACCCGCCTGCCAAAGCTTGCGTCTGTAGCTCAGCGGCAGAGCACCACTCTTATAAAGTGGGAGTCGATGGTTCGATTCCATCCAGACGCACCATTGACGTAATTTCATTAGCCAGGATAGCCAAGGTGGTCAAGGCGCGTGTCTGAAAAACATGAGATCTCGGTTCGACTCCGGGTCCTGGCA
Organism: uncultured Gammaproteobacteria bacterium; assembly: GCA_964476245.1. Lineage (GTDB taxonomy): Bacteria > Patescibacteriota > Microgenomatia > UBA1406 > HO2-37-13b > CAYYYW01. Next base: position 1,853 of record CAYYYW010000012.1, on the reverse strand, counting down.
CCCAACTGCGACTTATCGGGCGGCGCGATAGCGCCGCCCATTCATTTAGAAAGTCACAGCACACTATTTTGTCTTTTAGGGTGAGGTTCGAGCGGGTATTAATAAAAAACTGCCTCTTTTCAAAAAGATTTTTGTTGTTTGATGCGATTTTATCCGCCTGTAAGGCGGTATTTATCCAATCTCTAAAGCGTTCGAGCCAATCATTTGGCCGCTTCTTTAAATTAATAATTTGTTCTTCCAAAGATTTCTTTTCACTAACCAGTTGAGCTTTTTTTAAAAGATAGTCTTCACGGCTTATGATTTGATCAAGGTAGGAGTCAAGAAGAAAAGAAATCTTTTGATTAATTTCTTTAATCTTTTCTTCAATTGTTAAAGAAGCGGACAAAACGGATTGGGAAAGAGTTGTTTCCTCTGTTTTTAATTTGGCGAATATCTTTTGCCCCCAATCCGTTCTCAAAGAAACTGTTTTAATTTCATGATTCAATTGTTCAAGAAGTTCTTCTTCTCTGACATATGGTTGAAGACATTGATGGTTTTTTGACTTTTTAGTACAGCGGTAGTAGATATGACCTTTTTGGATTTCAGCGGTTATCGTCATACCACACTCACCACATTTAATAAAACCAGCAAATGGTTTGGGAATTCTTTGTTTTGTTTGGGGTTTACTTCTTTTTTTAAGAACTTCTTGAACCATATCAAAAAGTTTCTTTGAGATGATTGGCTCGTGTTTGCCTTGATGAAGTTCTCCCGTATACCAAAAGAGGCCACAGTAAAAAGGATTTTTCAGTATCCTTTTTACAGCGTCCAGTTTTAAAGGATTACCGTAGGGAGTCTTTACTCCCTTTTTTGCCAAAAAGTCAGCTGCTTCTCTTAAAATATGTGTTCCTTGAGAATAGAATTCAAATACTTTTTTGATAGCTTTCCACTCTTTAGGATCTTTGATAATGGTTTTAGTTGCCTTGTCATTTAAATAACCTCTTGAGGCAACTGTTGGTCTCCAACCTAAGCGTACTTTTTGGCGAAGGCCTCTTTTGGTATTTTCAGAAAGAGAATCAACATAATACTTACTTTGCCCAAAAGCAATTGATAACATGAAAAGTCCTTGAGGATTGTTTTGAAAAAGCACTGTTGGGAATTTTAAATCAAGAAGTTTACCTGTATCTAAAAAATGAATAATCTGACCAGCATCTACTGCATTGCGAGCAAGTCTGTCTGGATGCCAAGACAAGATTCCTTGACATTCTCCTTTTTCAATTCTTGCTATCATCTGGTTAAATATTTCTCGGCCCGGTTGTTTGGCGGTTTTGCTTTCAGTAAGGGTATCAGCAATAACAAGACCTTCTTTTGTGGCATACGACTTTAATTCATCAATTTGAGCCGGAATAGATAATTGCTGCCGTTCTTCACCCTCGGTAGACTTGCGAGCATAGAGAAAATAGGTAGGACTTTTCATGCAAAACAAATATTACAATTAAAAAAATTATTTTCAATACCTATTTATTTTAGGCTGTTTTGATAGTATAGATTTGGTATGTACTAAGTAACGTTGAAGTTATTATCAAATATTGATTATTAATTATTGAGCACCAGCGGACATTTAATTGCTTTTGGGTAAACTCTAATTAAATTGGGGAAAATAAAATCGCATCATCCGCCTCGGGCGGATCATTTTTTGCGAGTAAAACGAGCAAAATATTATAAAAATCTTTTTGAAAAATAAAATAAGAAAAGACAAAATAGTGTGTTGTGACTTTCTAAATGAATGGGCGGCGCTATCGCGCCGCCCGATAAGTCGCAGTTGGGTGCGAATATACAAATTCGCTCGAAACTATTTTATCAAAAACGGTTAAATG
>CAYYYW010000011.1:7311-32183 GCA_964476245.1 uncultured Gammaproteobacteria bacterium | reverse complement strand
GCAGCTGAAGCGGGTGTAAATTTTACGCCGTTAACCGCTGAACAATTAGGGAGACTTAGAGGAAATTGGTCTGCCGGCCTTGGAGGGAGATTTTTGGCGGTTTCAAGAGGAGTTGAGGCGTTAGACCCCGAACAATCAGTAAATTTGCCTTCAGATGAAGCCTCGCCTAATTATAAAGTTTTATCTGATGCTTCTTATGCTGAAAGAAGGATTCAAAATAAAACTCGCGAGACCTGGGAGGCAGAAATGAAAGCATGGATTGCTGATAACAAAAATCCTTTTTTTCTTAAATTAATGGGCATAGACTTGAAACAAGGAGAAAAATTAACAGGAGATCAGGTTAATCAAGCTCTTGATCAGATTAAATCTTTTTTTAGCCAAGATTTTGGTCAAGCAAAAATTGACGTTTTCTTAAATAAAGTAAAAGAAAAATACCAGACCCTAGATGTTTTAAAACAAGATTTTTCTTCTTTTGCCGCTTTTTGCCATGTTTTTGGCGAGCATACAGGTACAGCAGTGGCTCATTTAGTTGGAGCAGAGCTGGGAATAACTGATGAGGGGGTTAAACAACAAATGGGGGAAAAAATTAACAATTTGGACGGTGATGAAAAAGCCTTGCTTGAAGCGATTGATCAATTAAGAAAAGAATATGAGGGATTAGAGCAGGATGATAAAATAACCGCCATACCGCCGGGAGAGGAAGAAGTTAAAGCGGGGGGAAACGAAGATATAATTACAGACCTAAAAGAACTTCAAAAAGACACCAATACCGTTGGTGGTTATTCTGACGTAGGTACAGATAAAGAACATCACCCTAATCAAGAAGATCGCTATGGTTTTTCCGCCGATAAAAGAAAAACAGCGGCGGTCGTTGCTGATGGAGTAACCGTTGGAGGAAATGGAGATAAGGCGGCTGAAAACGCTGTAGTTCAAATAATGGACAAATTAATGAAGGAAAAAAGCATGCAGGAGGCAATAAATACTGCGCGGCAAACAACGATTGAGGGAGATGCGGCAATCACTACCGTGGCATTGGGGGAAACTGGTGCCTTACATTATGCTAATGTTGGTGACAGTCGTATTTATGTGTATAAAAATAATGAGTTAATTCAGCTTTCCGTAGACGACGAGGGGGTAGATGAACAAGGCCATCCAGGAATAACCCAAAGCATTAGGAACTATTCTGATATTCATTTTGGGACAGATTATGTGCCGGAGGGTGGGTTTGTTCTTTTAGTCGTAGATGGAGTCTATAAACGATTAGGTGATGCCAAAATGAAGGAGATTATTGAAGAAAACAAGGGCAAATCCCCCGCAGAAATCTCAAAAGCGTTAGTAGAAGTGGCAAAAGAAGTAGGATGCGAAAATGCAACAGTAGTTACTCTTAAACGATAAAATACACTATTTAGACCGCGGCCGCGTCTTTGTTAGTGTATTTTTTTAAGAGATTCACATAAATCCCCCAATACCTTATCGCCGAAAGTGTCAATCCAAAACCAACTACAGACGCTAATTTTTAGTTTATAGCAAGGTTTTTAAAAGGCGTTTTATTTGTTTGGTGATTTCTCCGCCTCTACCTGTAAAAGCTGCAAAAGTTTTCCAGTAGTCTTTTGACCAATTATTATTTATATTGGGAAGACCATAACGATCAAACACCTCATTACATCCTTGACAAATGTCGGTCCATTTTATTGACATCTCACGTTCAAGATCGGTTAACGGTATTCCTAATCGGCTTCTTTCTCCTGCTTTTGCTAATCCAGCCAATTGATGGGCGGCGATTAAACCTTTTGCAAAAGAATAAAATGAATCGGCACCTACACCAGCGCGTAATTCAGACACATTTTGAAATTCAGGATGATCTTCATCGTCCGGAGTTATTTTCTTAACATCATTTTTTGTCAAAGGATTGTTTGGGTGTCTCGTTGATATTTCGCCTTTTGTGGCGGGGTTAATTCTTGACGAAGCATCCCAGCACGCCCCCCGTTCTCTAAAAATTTTTTCAACCGGGCGGAGTTTACTAACAGCCAAAATAATTCTTTGTAGAGCTATAGGAATTGTATGGATTCTACCGAACCCACCAAAATTAATCTGAATTCCGGCAAACTTGATAGGTATACCGGTGAGCATTAAAATTTCCCTCAACATAAGCAACTGGGTGATTGGGGTTCGAGAAGGGGGTAGGACGATTTCAAACGGATAATCTTTCTGGCTACCAAGCCCTCCGTACTTAATAATCTGTTGAATGTCCTTTTTATTAGCATACAATAAAGATTTTTCGTTTCTAAGATCAGTGTCCGGCTGAATTTCTAGACCGATGGTTGGCGAATTAGGATCATATTTACTTTCCCTTAAGGCTCGTTGAAATCTGCGCAGTTGAATTAACAATTCGTCTGTTAATTGCGCAACCAATTGACTATTTTTTGATGTCAAAATCTTGTTTCTGCCGATTTCTTCTTTTATTCTTCGCAGAGTGAACAGTTTTATAAAAGGAAAAAGAGTTGGCTCTATGGGCGCCTGTTTATTTAGAACATCAATAATCTGCTGTGAAGTGCTGGTTGCCAGTTGGTAAATAGAACGGGTTTCTAAATAACTAAATAATTGTTGTTCATTTTTCGCTTTCTTATTGTTAGGAGGGTTCCGCCGCGATAGTAGATAGTGACAAACAGCATTATCTAGTTCTGTTAAGGTTTCACCAGGTTGATTTAGGCGATTTTTAACATAAGTTTGTAAATGTGGTTTTCCATATCTCTCAATGTTTTTAATTATAAACAATTTCAATTCCGGATCAGGGGTGCCTAACATTAAGTCCATTAGAACTTCTGCTTGCTCAGTTGTCTTAATGCGTTTGCCATACTCTGTCACTAATCTTTTTTTATAATTTACTAAAGAATAAGGCAAAATCCTAGTTTCCCCGCCTTCTCCATAACTAGGAATACAAGCTCTTACGCCATCAATAATGAGACTTTGTAAGTTATATCTATCAATTAGTCGACGGCGTAAACGTGGATAAGCCTGCGTTAATGGAGGGTTGGTAATAACATGATAAAAAGGATAACTTATAACTGGTAAGGTACCTCCAGCCACGCCGGCAAAAAGAGCTCCTAAAACAGGAACATTGACTTTATCTGCAAGTAAAATCCCCAAAGCAAGACCAGATTCAAACCCAAATACTAATTTTAATGCAGGTTCACTTAGAAGTGTAGGCAATTCTTGAACTCTCTCTCTAATAAACATTCTGCGAGAGACCCTAAAGGAAATTCCAGGCGAATATAATTCTGACATGGTGTTATTTAATTATATTCGATTCTGAAATTGGTTTTTATATTCCATTTCATGTAGCGACCGGGTTGTTTTTTAAATACAGAGTTTCTTTAAAACTTAAAAAAGAAAATGCACTACTTACGCCGCGGCCGCGTCTTTGTTAGTGTATTTTTTTAAGAGATTCACATAAATCCCCCAAAACCTTATCGCCGAAAATAAAGAAAAAACAAAGCCGGGGAAGCAGTCTAAGAATCCTAAATGGCGAAGATAGGTTTTGAAAAACCAATATTTGGGCAGGATGCAAAAATATTTAATGAAATTGAAAAACGAGGGTTTAAATCCTTGTTTTTTTAAATTTTCTGCTTCCAAACTGGTGTAACGATTCCATTTATTAAGATACTCGGAAAAAGTGGGATAGGGATAATGCAAAAGCGGAGCTTTTAAATAGCCGATTGCTTCATTGTTTGATTGTTCCATTGTTATATTGTCATGCCGAACTTGTTTCGGCATCTTTTTTAGATCCTGAAACGAGTTCAGGGTGACAGTCGGGTCGACTGTCACCTGTTCATGGACGTTCTTGCACGGAAATTTGGCTACTCCATTGCGATAAAGCCTTAAGGTATAATCAGGATACTGTCCGCCTTTCTTTAACGGTTGACCCAAAAAAAAGTTAAGGCGGGGAAGCCAGAAGGCGACATTAACCGCCGCGGTTCCAGATGGACTAGTTTCTAAAACCGCGGCGGTTCTAATTTCATTTTTTAACTCTTCTGAGACGACTTCGTCTGCATCAAGTTGTAATATCCAATCACCAGTGCATCTTTCAATGGCTTTTTGTTTGTTGGCGTGAAACATGGGCGGATTTTCTTCGATGAAGAATTTAGTTTTATGGTGTTTGTCAAGCCTTTTAATTATTTCAACGGTTTTATCGGTTGAGTTTCCGTCAACAATGACAATCTCATCGACCCAATTATAGACTGATTTTAGACAGCGGATAATATTCTTTTCTTCGTTGAAAGTGGCAATGGCGGCTGATAGTCTCATGAAATTTGTTAAAATATTCTATCATACTTACTATGTTAAACCAAAAATCCCGCGTGGACACTGCCCGGCAGGCGTATTTGTCTAAGGATAAAAAATTAGCCAATCGGGCTCATCGAAGACAAACAATCCATAAATCAATTCATAAAGAAGAGCACAAAACCTCCTTTAATTTGCCAGAGATTATTTTAGGGGGGCAGGATGGTTTGGTTAATGTTTTGGGAATTATTTTGGGTGTGGCGGCGGCTACTTCGGATCCTAAGATTATTATTGTGGCGGGGATGGCGGCTACTTTTGCCGAAAGCGTTTCTATGGCGGCTGTCGCCTATACTTCAAAACTGACAGAGGCTGATTATTATCAATCAGAATACGAGCGGGAAAAGTGGGAAATTGAAAATATGCCAGAAGGGGAAAAAGAAGAAATAAAAGCCTTGTATGAAAATTATGGTTTCAGGGGCAAAGTTTTAGATGAAATTATTGATAGGATAACTGCCGATAAAAAAGTCTGGTTAAAAGTGATGATGGAACAGGAGCTTAAGCTTGAGCCGATAGAGAGAAGTCAAGTTTTGCCCACGGCAATTTTGGTTGGTGTTTCAGCGATTATTGGTTCTTTGATTCCTCTTCTTGCTTTTTTCTTTTTACCGGTTAAACCAGCCATGTATACTTCTTTGATGGTTACCTCCTTAACTCTTTTTGTTGTTGGATATTATAAGGCCAAAGTTACCTTGGGGAGGGATTTGTTAAAACAGGGGATAGAGATGCTGATCATCGGCATAGTTTCGGCCCTGGCGGGGTATTTGGTTGGATTGGTGTTGAAGATTTAAAAAACTTCGTTTACAATATCTTATTCTTAATTATGAAAGAGCAAACACGAAAAGAAGCTCAGTCGACAGAACATCCTTTCCTTCTGAGTCTAAAACAATATTTAGATAATTTACAAAAAAAAATTAATTTTCCTGAAATTAGAGAAGCTACCCGAGGCAGAATTTTTGAAATCATAGATCGGAACAATTTAATGTCAGGTATTCTTGAAGGCCCTAATTTTTTAGCAATTTTAGAAGAAGAAAAAAAATTAAAAGGAAATGCTAAAGTCGGAGTGATTTTGTGTATTGATGGAAGATTGTCCATACTTCATCAATTTGGAGTAGCCGTTAACACTAAAGAAGTAGCTGGTTCTTTAATTGGTTTAAGCAAAGATAAAAAAACAATCACAGATAGAAGATTTATAAGCATTTTGGAGCAAAACGCTGATGAGGGCAGAGAATTGTTGGAAATAGTGACAGCTCATAAAAGCTCAAGACATAAAAATCATGGTTGTGGTCGAATTAGCTTAGGAATAAGTGAAGGAGAATTTATTGGCGATGCTGACGTGGTGGCTTGGACAGAGGCGGAAAAAAGAGTCGTGGCAATTGAAAATAAATATAACGAGATATTGAAAAGTAAAGGAAAAGCTCCCCAAAATAAAGTAGCAATTGCGGCAATGGTGGATACTGATACTATGGGACTGACTTTAAATTATAACCAAGACAATCAACTTAACACAACAGATTTAACCTTAGAATTAGCTTCAGACATTAACCAAACATTAGGTCACGATTTTGGATCAATGAGAGAATCCTTTACGAACCCTTCTTCGTTTATTGAATATTCAAAAAAGGTTTTGGAGATAACTGAATATTTGATGAGCGCAGAATCGAACCGAGCCAGAAATTATATCAATGAAAATTATTCAGACTTATCAGATCAACAAAATCAGGCCTTATTATTTACTGTTTGTCGAACGATTGCCAATCAATATGTTACTGGTTTAGCCTCAGAAGAAGAGTTTTACCATCCTTACCTAGAGCATAATGAAAGATATATGGTTGTTTCTCCTGTTGGTAAACTATTTGGTCGATTTGATTTTGAGCAATCTTTTGGATGCGTTCCAAAAGATAGAAAAGAAATGTTGGAGCATATCAAGATAGAACTTAAACTTTTAGATAAAAACAGGAAAGAAGAGGGTGAAACGGATATTTTGTTTATCTCAACCCCAATTAACTTAATTATTTCAGAAACTAAAGGAACAACTATAACTTTAGCCGAAGATGCGGCTAGGGTTTATTTTCAAAATCTGTTAGAAGATGAAGAAATTAAACAAAGAATTGAAAAAGGTCTTTTGGTAATCGTTCCAATTTTAGTAGATGAAAACAGTGGTAAAGTATTAAAAGTTAGAGATTATTCAATTCACTTGAATTAAGTATAATTAATTTAAATATGTCAATAGGAAACACATTAAAAACTTTTCCTTTTATAAAAGTTAATTCAAAAAAACAGGCGCCATTTTGTGTTGATGGAAGAGCGGGATTAGTTAAAAATAAAAAATATGGATCTTACCCCCAGATGTTAGGAGGAAGTTTTGGTTTTGCGGTTTTAGATTGGGCGCTTAATCATTCAAACAATATTTTGTCTAATGTTATTGGAAAGACTTTTAACCGTTTAAAAGAAGAGGGTTATCCTTTAGGAGTTCATACTTCAACTCATGCTCATGAGGGAAAATCAGACTGCGGCTTTGCTGATAATTTAGGCGTCATAATTGAAACACTTAAAGACAAAAGCCAGGAAATTTGGCATATTTTAAATTCTGCTGCGCCCGGTTTGGATCAAGAGTCATGGGATAACTTAGTTGATTTAGTTAATCAAATTGATTTATCAACTTTGCCAAGCGGCGAGGAGTTAATTGGAAAAAGCAAAACCCAAGGAGCTGTTTTGCAAATTTTGGATGGCGAACACCAAGAGGAGGTGGCGATTGTCAATCTTCAACCAAAAACAACCTTAGATGTTGATATCAATCAAAATCATCAGGCTTTTAATTTAGATTTATGGTTGGTTGAAGAAATAGCCGACAAAATGGGCTGGGATGTTGAGAAGGCAAAGCTTTTGAGTTTAGGTCTTTACGTAGCTACAGAGATGGTTTTAGTTGAAAAAAAAGGCAAAACCAGACTGCCGATTTTGGTGAGAAAATAACTGCTGATTTTTGTTTCATTCGATTAATCGATTGAAACAATCGTATTCGTTAAATTAAGTCATTGAAATAGTTGATAATTTCGATTAAAGGTTTGAAAATCAACCTCTTTTTTCCCTTCCAGTTGAACTTTTTTTATGATTAATTTATTTTCGACTAAGTCCAAATCGATGATTTTGAGGCGTTTTTTCATTAAACCTACGCGGTTTTTTCGTGGCGTCATTTTATTTAACCGCGCAGGTTCTATTAAGGTCCAAAGGCCGGGCCAAGGATGGAGACCGCGGAAGAGGTTAAAAATAGTAATTGGTAATTCGTAATTCGTAATTAGGGAATTTGGGTTTTTTTGCTTATAGTCGGCAATTATTTTTGGTGAAAATTGAGCACCAATTTGATTTTTTAAAGCTTTTTTTAATACTTCGAACGGAATAAAGCCGTCGGATTTTTTTAGTAATCTAGTGTAAGTTGCTTGTTGATGGTTTTGGGGTTTTATTTGAAGACTGTCTTTATTAAAGACAGTCTTCTTAAAAAGAGCAAAACCCAAATCTGTCAGTTTAATTTCTAAATCCGGTCGGCGGTCGGTTGGTAAAATTGGCAATTCCTCTTGAGCAATAATCGAACCATGATCTAATTTTTCATCCATTTTAATAATTGTCACCCCGGTTTTTTTGTCACCCAAAATCAGAGGATAGGCGATAGGCGAGGCGCCGCGGTATTTGGGCAAAAGAGAGGGATGGATGTTAAAGAAACCATGCTTTGGGAGGGACAATAATTGTTTTGGAATAATCTCTCCGAAGGCGAAGAGGAGAGCTAAATCAAAATTTCTAATTTCTAATCCCTCGACTTCGCTCGGGACAAGTTTCCAATTTCTAATTTCTCCATCATAAACCCTAATTCCATATTTATTGGCCATTAACTTTACTGGGGATGGGGTTAAAATTTGTTTCCGGCCGACTGGTCTGTCAGGTTGAGTAACAACGAGCTTTGCATCAATTAATTGATTAATTGATACATCGGTCAATAATTTTTCCAAAAAGCGAGCGGAAAAATCTGGTGTGCCGAAATAGGCGAGTTTAATCTTCATAACCATTTAACAATTTAACCATTTAACAATTTAATCTTGTTCTGTCCTTATCTTGTGACTTGGTAACTTTGGACTTTTTCAAGTAACGCTTTGGCATTCGGGTCTTTCATAAAATGTTGGCGGACAGGCCGGAGGAGTTTGTCTAAAAGAAGAATGACGCTGTTTTTGAGATCTTGGGGATGAATTAATTTTTGGCTAAAAAGTTTTTCCAGCTCCGCATAAGAGTTTACAATTATTGTTCCGCCAAATTTTTGCGGTCGTTCAATTGTGAGTTTGCCGAAGGATTCAAAAAGGATATAGCGGCAATATTCCAAAATTGGGTTTTCTTCAATTGTTCCTTCGGGACAAAAAGCTTTGGTGATTTTTCGTTTAATATCTTCAAAGGTGTCGGTCATAAAAATGGCCGAGTCAGGATGGGATTTGGACATTTTAAGGGCGATGATGCGGGCGGTTTTGTCATTTTGTAGGGACAATTCATGAATTGTCCCTACGGGGGTTGGCGGTTTTATAAGACCCATCAGCATATGATGACTAACTACCACCGGCTTCCAAAAACCAAGTTGTGGCCCAATTTCCCGCGCCAGCATATTAACTTTTCGTTGATCCATCCCTAATTGGGTAATTTTGGCGCCTAAGGTAAAAATATCCGCTACCTGCATACAGGAATAGATGATATTTGCTCCGGTCAAGGCATCCAAAGATTCTTCTCGACCCATCATTTCGGCCGTTCGTATAAAACGTCGCAGTAAGTTGGTTCTGCCAATCTGAAGAACCAATTTCCAGTAATCGCTGTTTTTAACCATGTCCGAGGCCCAGACAAATTCTACTCGAGAAAGATCCATCCTCGAGGCTTTCCAGACTTCTATAAAATATTTTCCGGTTGTTTGAATTTTTTCCAAATCTCCGCCAAGCTTATTATTAGCTAAAGCATGCCAGTCGGCGACCAACATTTTAAATTTTATTCCAGCTTTAATTATTTTGTTGATATTGATAGCTCGTAAGATCCCTTGAGCAATATGTATTTGACCTGAAGGTTCAAAGCCATCATAGGCAATCAGTTGTTCACCGCTTTCTAATAATTTTTTTAACTCTTCTTCAGTGGTGATTTCTTCACCGACTTGTTTGATAAGATTTAAACGATCTTCAATGGTCATGTGATTTATTATAAATAAAACTTATAAATAAACAACAATGTTTAATCATTCCATACTTTCCTCGCTATTTTCGATACTAGTTTTAATTTATTTTCTTGATCTCTAAATGTCAGACTGTTTCCTTTTGCTACTGATGCAAACCCGCATTGAGTGCTGATCGCCAAACGTTCAATTGGTATAAATTTCGTCGCTTCTTTTATTCTTTTTACAACTTCATGTATCTTTTCAAGTGCTGGCGTTTTTGTAGATATGAGACCTAATACTACGATTTTATCCCTAGACACATGATGTAAAGGAGAAAAGTTACCAGCCCTATCACTGTCGTATTCTAGTAAGAATCTATCTACTTTGGCTTTCTTAAAGACTACTTTAGCAATTTTTTCATATCCTCCTCTGGCCATAAAACGATTTTTATCATTGCCTCGGCAGATATGAAGAGCTTTTATACCAGAAAAGTCTTTTAATACTTCATTAATCATTTCAATTCCCTCATGGATAAGACTGTCTGGGTCAAATCCTTTTCTAGCAAACCATTGTTGTTGAATAGGATCAAGAAGCATGCCAAACTCCGGCGCATCTACTTGTATATATGCTGCTCCGATCCGCTCTAACTCTGTCACTCCCTCCTTTAATATTTGGGTTACCTCATGTAAATATTTAATTGGATTCGGATAAATTTTATCAGAGATTCCCGGGACAAAGTAATAACTCATCATCGTCGGACTAGGAATAGTAATTTTTTTCGGTTTAGCCGTGATTCCTCTTAAAAAAGAAAACTCGTCAACCGAAATATCATGCTTTTTTTTAATTTTTTTAACTACTCCTACAGTTACTGGATCGACAATTTTTTTCCCTTTCATGTTAAACCAAATAACTGAGTTCCCGGAAATATTCCATTTAAACCCGTCAACTGCTTTGACAAAATTATGGCAAAATACCGGTCGTCGCATTTCTCCGTCTGTCAGAACATTAACCCCGGCTTTTTCTTGGATTTTTACCGCTTCTTTTATTGCTTTATCCTCTGCAGCAATAAATTCAACAGACGTGATTTGTCCTTTTTTTATTAGTTCTTGTGCTTTTAATAAAAATTTTGGTCTAAGCATACTTCCTACAACGTCTGATCGAAACATCTTTTGTTTACATTTTTTCATATTTATTTTTTCTTTTGAGCAAGAACTCGTAATGAGATTGGACCATAATCCATAAGATGTCCTTTTACTGGATCCTTTATAACTTTTTCCCACATTTTAGGGGTTAAATCTTTTGGGAATTCGGCATCAGTGACTAAAAAACTAGAGACGCCAGGCGTTGACTCCAAGACTTGCTGCCACTCTTTTTTTGAAAAGGCGGCCATGAATGTTGGAATTAGAAGCGGAATTATCTCCGGTTTAGTTTCCTCTAAACGCTCTTCCAAAGCTTCTAAAAATTCAGGAGTGGTATTTCTTTGGTAATCGGCAACCATTACAAATCCACCAGGCCTTACTAATCTCACAAACTCTATCATCGCCTCACCTAATTTTCCTTGGCTTGAAAGTTGATGAGTGGAATTATGACAAACAACTAAGTCAATTTCATCACTAGGTAAAGATATTTCGTCTACTAGTGATAAAACAGTACTTATATTTTGTTTCAGCTCAATAATTTCAGCAGCTTTTCTTTGTGCATGTTCAATCATAATTGGATCTCCATCATGAAAAACTACATGCTGTGCGCCCAAATTCAAAAGCTCTCTTCCTAATCTTCCTGGTCCGCACATCGCATCCAATATCGTCATATTCTCAAGACCAACATGATTGAATCTTTTTTGTATTTCCCACGCCATCAGTAAGTCGTCTACCGACTCTGGGTAGTCACAACCGTCTATGTATGTCCTGGCTTCCTCTCTAGAAAACATTTCTGTTTTTTCAGAAACACGTCGAATAAAATCAACTTTTCTCAAACCAAATAGATCAAAAGAACCTAATTGCTCTTCTGTCCCTATAAATTTTTTTTCCATATTTTTAAAGTAATAATTTATAAAATTAAAAAACCCGCCTTGCGGCGGGTGGATTTCGGGATCTACCCGCCGTAAAGCAGTTCTCGATAGTAATAACTAGTTTGTCTTATCCAAAAATTTTTGTTTTCCATAAAAAAACCTCGCCCCAATCAACCAATTTTGTTGATTGACAAGGGCGAGGTTTCTCGCGTTACCACCTTGATTCGTAAAATCCCCTAAAAAAATCCCGCACTGCTGCGGGCTCAAAGTTCAAAGGATTTTACCTTATTCTTTAAGCACTTGACTTTGCAGTGATGCTTTAGTTCTTTTACGGGAACTCCCGGAAAAGTCTACTTAAACCTTAAAAATTCTTTCGACTCTTCAGCTCCGGAGGGTATCTCTCCTTCATCGCTTTTAACCAATTGTTAGCAAACAATATAGCAAATACTTTTAAAAAAATCAAGAGCTATTTTAAGTTTACGAGCAATCTAATTGCCGTTATTAGAAATAGATTGATAATTCTTTTTGCTGATAATTTTTTCACCGACTTGTTTGATAAGATTAAGTTTTTCTTCAGCGGTCATAAAAAGATTATAGTATGAGATAAGAAATGTGTGATAATGTTTCAGAGATGAATTTTGAGTAGTCTTTGTAGGAATTTTTGACGATGATTTTTTTAAACGGCAATTTTTGGTAATGTTTGAGCCACAAAGGATACAATCTATAAATTTTTGCTTTATGTCTTTCAAGGAATTTTTTCTTTTCTTTTCCGCTGGTGCTTTTTGTCTTTTTCAATCTTTTTATGTAATGGTTTTTCCTTCGCTGCCAGCTGACGTGAGGCTTTGTATCGATAAAAAGAATCAGCGGTTTAAACCTTTGAAGAGCCAGGAGATATTTTGATAAAAATTTTTCAGCCGTTTTTTTACCGACAATAGTTTCATCAAGGTAGACTAAATGAAAAATTCCCGTCTCAACAATTACCGTTCGCGGCCTACTTTTTTTATTATTTTTAAGACGATTGTTGTATAAAGAATGCTTGAGGTTTTTGATTTGGTTAATGTCTGCCTCAACAATTTGTTTTTCAAATTTTTTTGTCACGTAGGCCGCTCCCAGGTGGTCTTTTTTGAAAGTGAAAGGATTAATTTCGGGAAGAAAAATAGCTTGAGGATAGTTTTCTTTTAAAAGATTAAAAATAGTGGTTTTTCCTGAAGATTGAGGGCCGGCAATAGTGATAAGTTTAGTTTTGGATGACATTTATTTTAGAAAATAGACAAATTTTCCTATTTCTATTTTATATAATAAATAAACGAAAATGGAGTTTTACTATCCTCAATCAAAAGCAATTTTTAAGGAAATTAAAAAAGCGCGACACATTCTTTTAAATGTCCATCGAAATCCCGACTTGGATTCGGTCGGTTCCGCCCTTACTCTTTATCAGATAATTAAAAAACTGGGTAAGACGGCTGATATTGTTTCTCCCCATTCAATTGGGGAAGAATTCTTTTTTTTAAAAGACAGCCGAAAAATACAAGCAATTGATTTTTCCCGATTTGATTTTTCTCCTTTTGATCTTTTTATTATTCTTGACTCAAGTAAGGCCGATGTGGTTACGATTTCGCCCAAGATTGACTTGCCTAAAATTCCAACGATCATTATTGATCATCACAAAACCAATAAATTAAAAGGGAAGATTAGATTGGTTGATAAAAATGCCGCTGCAACTGGAGAAGTAATTTATCGTCTTTTACTTGATTGGGGAATGGTCATTGATAAAGAAATAGCCACTTATTTATTTTCCGCTATAGCAGGAGACACTGTCTTTTTTAAATATACTACCGACAACAAAAAAACCTACAACATAGTTAATGAGCTGATTAAAAAAGGAGCAAACAAAGACGCTTTAGTAAGAAATATGTTTAATAATTATAATCTCCCATCAATTAAACTATTAGGCCTGTTTTTACAAAAAATGGAGATAGACAAAGAAGGCGGTTTTGTTTGGTCGGTTATTACCCACGAAGAATATCAACGCTTTGGTCAACCAAAAGGAATCAGGGAAATGGCCGCTGATATGTTTTTTCAAAGCGTTAAGGGAGTAGAATTTGGAATGGCCATGTTGGAAGAAAAAGAAGAGAAATTGTCTATTAGCTTCCGTTCAAAAGGAGGGGTTGATGTTTCCGTTTTGGCCGAAAAATTAGGCGGCGGAGGACATCAGAAAGCAGCTGGCTGTACGCTCTATGGGAAATTTGAGCAGATGGTGAAAAGGGTTATTAAGACTGCTCAGAAGGTTTCAACGGTAAAATAATTTACTGTCCTTTTTGCCATGCGATCACCATACAAAATGGACAGTAAAGCTATAATTGTTTATGGAAGACTTATTCACTTTACTTGTACGATCGTACACAAAAAGTCAATAAGGCAGCTTTGTTATTTATGCAAAATTTTTCTGAACAGAGTATCAAAAAAGATTGTCCGCATTGCGACGCTAAATCATTTGCTTTTAAATATCCACTAAAGAAAACAAATAATTTTTGGATCATCTGTGATGTTCATCCTCTTACGGAAGGACATATTTTAATTATTCCCAAAGAGCATTTATCTTGTGTGGGAGAGTACTCTAATAATTTATTGGCGGAATTTGTGAAGTTGTATCATCAGTGTTCAGGATTTCTTAATGCCGAATATGGATCGGTGGCTACTTTTGAACACGGGAAAATTGGTCAGACTGTTTTTCATTCTCATGTTCATCTTTTTCCGTTCCGAGGCAATGAGTCAGCTATTGTTTCTGAAGGAAAGGATAAATTAAAACATCTTAATAGCATTTCCCAATTAAGAGAAATTTTTATGAAAGACGGCCAATATTTGTTTTTTTCAATTAACAATAAGGCGTGGGTGGTTGATATTAGCATCGGAGTACCGCGTTTTTTCCGTGATAGGTTTGCTAAAGCGTTGGGAACATCGGAGAGAGGGGATTGGAAGAAGATGCATCAAAATAAGAAAATTATGACCGAAATCAATGAAGAAACTCAGAACCTCAAACAACAATGGAATAAACATTTTCCATCAACCCAATTCTAACCGCCGCGGTTAGAAAGATGGCGCAACGAAAGCAGAATACTTATAAAAACTCAACCGTTTCCGCAATAAGATTCAGAAGATTTTTGCGTAGAGTAATAAGGATTTTTTTTGCGTTTAGGGGATTGTTGATTAGAAATAACACTTCATCTTTCTTTTTGCTGACTTTATAAAGTTGAACCTTCTGATTTTTAATGGTTATTTCATCATCCGTTTGATATTTTTTCTTGTTTTTTGAAAACTCTTCAGTTTTTGTTTTACGACAATCAACAGTGATTTGATCGTTGTTATAAAAAAGACGGGCTTCATCGGTTGAAGTTTCTTCCTCTTTGAAAGAATCAGGATACAAGAATTTTATTGCGCAATCAGCTGATAAAAAAGTGTTAAACCTTAACGGTTGGGGAGTGGTTGTTGGTTTTGGGGTTATGGTTGGTGTTAAAAGCGGTACATAGGTTTTGTCAATCCGCTCTATTTTTTTCCCCAAACGAAAACCGGCGAGAAACAAAACCACGGAGAAGAGAATTAATAAAAATATAATTGATCGGGAGTTAATCATACTTATAATAGTATAAAGTATTTAGTATTAAATGTTAAAAGATTTTTTAATTCGAAAAAGATCTTTTAAAGCATTAATAAATTCAGAAATTGTTGCATTTGATTGACCAATTATTCGGTTGCGGAAGATGGTGGAGATTTCAACATAACGGAAACCATTTTTATAAAGCAAATAGGCTGATTCGGAAAGCAGCACGTGGCCTTGAGTGATAAATCGGCGGTTGATTAGTAGATGAACCGCTTCTTTTGAATAACAGCGAAGCCCGTTGGTATTATCTTTAATAGGTATTCCTAAAACAAACCGGATTAAGAAATTAGCTAGGTGGCTAGTTAATCTTCTACTTATTGGCCAATTGATGATTTTACTTCCGGCAACATACCGTGAAGCTAAAACGATCGTCTTCGGTTTTGATAGCTTGATTAGCTGGGCAAGTTCTTTTGGATCGTGAGAAAAATCAGCGTCCATCTCAATGTAGATTTGGGCATTAATATGTTCATGGGCGTATTTAAATCCTTCAATCACCGCCGAACCGCGTCCAGCTTTTTTCTTTCTTTTAACCAGATGAAGATTTGAGTATTTCTTTTTAAGTCGCCATACTTCCGCGGAAGTAGCATCGGGAGAATTATCATCAACGATAACAACGACGGCTTGGGGAATAATAAAAAAAATAGCCGGGATTAATTCCTTTATATTGTCCCTTTCGTTATAAGTGGGAATAATAATGACAGTTTTCATTGTATTTCTTGTTATTACCACTTACCTATCGATGACGGCCGTCACTGATAGGTAGGATAATCTGTCATTCCGCATTTAATGCGGAATCTATTTAATAGATTCCCGCTTTCGCGGGAATGACAAAGAACAGTGGCAAATTCAACTAAGATGAGTATGTTTTTGAACATATTGATAAAAATTTTCCACAATATAATCAAGATCATCTTTTTTTAGATCCTGGTGACATCCGATATAAAATCCGCGACGGTTTAAAAAATCAGCTACAGGAAAATCTTTTTGATTTATTTTTAGAAATTTGTAAATTGGTTGATTAATAAGCGGCAGTAAATATCGTGTTTCAATCCCTTTCCTTTCTAAAAATAAAAGAAAATCATCACGTTTCACTCGATCGTCAACGATAACGATAGGATACATCATAAATACATGCTCACCATTTTTCCTTATTTGCGGTAATTGAAAAATAGAGGAAAGTGGAGTTAATTTTTTTGTTAAATAAGCGGCGTTTTTTTGCCGAGGTCTAATTATCTTTTCATATTCCTCAAGTTGAGCCAGACCCAAAGCCGACTCCATTTCTGTGATTCGGCAATTGTAGCCCAGATGAATAAAATGAAATCGATTTTTCATAACAAAAGAGAAATTTTCAGAATTAGTATTGTTATCATCTTCCAAACTAAGATAAACATTATCTCTTCCGTGATTAAAAAGGCTTTTTATCAGTTTTACCAAATCAGCGTTATCAGTCGTTACCATCCCGCCGACTCCTGTTGTCACAAGGTGAGCTGAATAAGTGGAAAAACAAGCAACATCTCCCCAGGAAGAGACGGGTTTTCCATCGTGTTTAGCAAACATGGTTTCGCATGAATCTTCAATTATTTTTAAGCTATATTTTTTGGCTATGGGGACAATTTCCTTCATGTTGGCTGGTTGGCCAAAAAGGTGAGTCGCCATAATTGCCCGTGTTTTATCCGTTATGGCTTTTTCTATTTTTTTAACATCAATATCATAATAAATTGGGTCGACATCAACAAATTTTGGCTTTAAGTGATTTTGCAAAACAACATTGACGCTAGTAACAAAGGTTACGGCAGGAACGATGACTTCATCATTGTCATGCCAGCGGTAATATTTTTTCAAAGCGTCAAGACTAACATGGAGAGCACTAGTACCGCTATTACAGATTAGAGCAAATTTCCTTTGGTGAAGGCGAGCAAAAAGGTTTTCAAATCGGCGAGAGTATTCGCCATAGGTTAATCTATTTTTCTTGAGCGTGTCCAAGACATAATCCCTGCCTTTTTTTGAAATATGAGTTGTGCCAACACCAATGTATTTTTTCACAAGCATATTATAGTGATAAATAATATTATTTTGATCGCTTATTGCGGGTGACCAACTTAAAAATAATGGTTGAAAACTGTCCTGGTTGGCCGATAACTGTTTTATTATCGGTATATTTATTCATATAGTTTTCCACTCTTTTATCAGGCATCATGTTTAGAATAAGATAATCGGTTGAATCAAGAAGTTTTTTATACGCTCTATCCGAAACTGGAACGGTAGGGAATTCGTAGATTTGGAAATGCTTATTTTTTTGTTGTTTAAGATCAAAATATGGGTCAGGAATGGTGGCTAAAAAAATAGTTGCTTTTGACGGAAGCTTATCGCTGATTGATTTGGTAAATCGGTGATAATCATAGCTATCTGCGCTAAGTTGCTGAACGATGCCGACAAACATATTAAAATTAAGAATTAAAACAATAAATATAGCGCCTATAAATCCGAATAATATTCTTGTGTTTTTCTGACTTAAAGCGGTTTTTAACATAGATAATAAAGCCAGTGTAATAAACGGTTGAAAATAAAGGGTATACCA
Organism: uncultured Gammaproteobacteria bacterium; assembly: GCA_964476245.1. Classification (GTDB taxonomy): domain Bacteria; phylum Patescibacteriota; class Microgenomatia; order UBA1406; family HO2-37-13b; genus CAYYYW01. Next base: position 14,431 of record CAYYYW010000011.1, on the reverse strand, counting down.
CATCTCTTTTCCCCATAAAAGAGCAACGGTGGAAATGATTAAACCTAAAGAAATGAATAAATTAATTGATTGGTAAGATAAAAAAAGCTGAAAAAATAGGGCAATGATGGTTAAGCCGTATAAAGAGAAAATGATTTTCCACGAATGGTTACTATACCACAATGTTAGAGGAAAAGGTGTCTGCGGCGCTTTTCTTAAGAACTGAAGATGATATTGTTCAAGAAATAAGCCAAAAGAGTCGCGCATACTGAAAAACCAAAAGAAAAGAGCGAGCAAAGTAGGAAAAAATATCAAACAGAGTTTTAATACTATTGTTTTACCATTTCGAATACGATAGGTGTTGCAATGGTAAAATTGGTTTCTTATTAAAAGTATTAAAAGATAAGCGATAATTACAGTTGGAGCGATAAAACCTAACGGATGGGTAAGCACCGCCAATCCGCTTAAAACACCGGTTAAAAGGTAAAAGAGTAAGGATTTTTTCAGAGCAGTTTGTTTTTGGCTGAGAAAAAAAGCAAGAAGAGTGAAGACAAGAAGGAAAAAAGAGAACATATCCATACGAGCCACCCGGCTGGCTCGAGAAAAAGAAAAGTCAACGGCCAAAATTATGGTGCCTAACAAAGCTAATCGCTCGTCATCAAAAAGGACTTTAACAATAAAAAAGAAAGTTATTAACGAAAATAGAGCCAATAAAAATGATAAAAAACGGACTGATTCAATACTTGAGCCAAAAATATTTGTCCAGAGAGCTAAAAGGTGAAAATACAACGGCGGGTACCAATGGGCGTGTTGTTTAAGGCCGGGGATGGCGCCGCCGAAAATATTGGTGGCTAATCGGCCGGTTTGGGCAAGGGTTCTGGCGGTATCAAGATAGATTGCCTCATCAGGCCAAATTAAAGGATCTTTTAAGAAAAGGAGGCTGCCGGCAAAAAACAGTGGGAGAGTTCCAAGGAAAATGAAAAACAGCCGATAAAAGTATTTCATGAAATAGTTTAATTTTATATGATACTTATGTGAAAAAAGAAAAATTTATCTTACTTTTAATTCTCGTTGGTTTTCTTGTCTATTTTAACAGTCTTTCTAACGGTTTTGTTTGGGATGATGAGGAGCAGGTGGTTAATAATGTTTTGGTGCATTCATTGTCCAATTTTCCTTGGTGTCAAAATAATTTTTTTTGAAGAGATAATAATCATGTTTTTTTGGCAACAACAATAATATTAGCATCAATTAAATTTTTATCTTTAAGTAATTTTTTAAAAACACGGTAAAGAAATTCTATCCGGAATTTTGGTGAAAAGGGCAGTCTTTTTTTGAAAAAATACCGAAATAGCTGGGTGGGTAAAGCAAAAAAAAGACTAAGCTCAAAAATTTTCACCTGATTTTCTGAAACGGTGGGGGCCGTATAGACAATTTTAAAACCGGCTTTTTTTGCCATTGAAAGCCATTGACTTTTTCCAATAATCACTTCGTGTTTAAAAGCCCAATGAAAAAATTTGATGTATAGGTAAGCAAAAAATCCAAGCCTAAATTTTTGTAAAACGCGAGGGACGATTAATACTCTATTGAGGGTGAGAGTGGGAACAGTAAAAATAAATTGACCAGCCGGTTTTAAAATTCTTTGCACCTCAAAAAAAACTTTTTCCACATTTTTGATATGTTCTAAAGCGCCGATAGAGATGGTCGTGTTGAAGGTGTTGTCATTAAAAGGAAGACAGCGAGCATCGGCCAAAATCAATTTTTTATATTTCTTTTTTTGGCTGGCTAAGAATAAATCTTTTTCGTTAATATCAACGCCCACCTCAACCATTTTTTCAAAAAGAACTCCAGAAAACTCTCCAAAGCCGCAACCAACATCCAAAACCGGAGGTTTTATTTTAATATTGCTGATTGCTTCAGATTCAAGAGAACGCCAGAGAGCAAGAGACAAAGGAGCTATTTTTAAATAGCGTCGGAAGTATTTCATGCAGGATATTTTATACTATATTTATTGTGAAAAAGGAAAAGTTTATTTTACTTTTAATTCTCATTGGTTTTCTTGTCTATTTTAACAGTCTTTTTAACGGTTTTGTTTGGGATGATGAGGAGCAGGTGATCAATAATGTTTTGGTCCATTCTTTATCCAATTTCCCCTTATTTTTTAAAGGTTCAACTTTTAATCCCGGGGGAGGAAGTGCTTTGACCGGTCTTTATTATAAACCGTTGATGACGTTTTTCTTTTCGGTAGTTTATAGTATATTTGGGTCAAAACCTTTCTTTTTTCATCTGTTTCAGTTACTGCTTCACGTAGGTAACGCTGTTTTAGTTTTTGTTCTCCTTGAGCATTTTTTTAAAAAACAAAAGCTTTCATTTTTCCTCTCGTTGATTTTTCTGATTCACCCCATGAACGCTGAGGCGGTGGTTTACGTAGCGGCTCTCCAAGAGATTCTTTTTTTCTTTTTTGGCATGTTAGCGCTTACTTTTGTAATTAAAGAACCTGTAAGGCTAAAAGATAACGGAGTTATTTATTTATCGACCTCTTTTCTACTTTTATTGTCTTTACTTTCAAAGGAAACAGGCATAATTTTTTTTGCTCTTATTTTTTTCTATCTTTTGATTTATAAAAGAGAAAGACTTTTGAATTATTTTATTTTCTTTTTGGTCTCTTTGGCCGCCTATTTAATTTTGCGGTTTGGCCTGGCGGGGATTTATTTTCAGAAACATGGTTTATCGCCAATTACGCGGATGGATTTTTGGGATCGGTTAATAAGTATGCCCAAAATCATTCTCTTTTATCTTAAGACCTTTTTTGCTCCTTTGGATTTGGCCATTAGTCAACATTGGGTGGTTGAGAAAATAACTTGGCCCGATTTTTCTCGGCCGCTTATTTTTGATAGTTTGTTCTTTCTGGCAATTTTAGCTATTGTTATTTTCTTAGTAATAAAGCAATATAGCCATGTAGCCATTTATTTTCTCTTTTTCTTCCTCTGGTTTATTTTTGCTTTAGGATTTCATCTTCATTTGTTTTCGTTAGACTTGACGGTTTCTGACCGTTGGTTTTATTTGCCGATGGTGGGGATGTTGGGGATGTTCGGAGCTATCGCTCCTAAGTTAAAAGTTAAAAGTGAAAAGTTAAAAGTTATAATCACTATAATCATTATAATTATCCTTTCTTGGCGCACTTTTATTCGCACTTTTGACTGGCGGAATGGGTTGACTCTTTATAGCCATGATATAAAGATCTCAAAAGACGCTTTTGATTTAGAAAACAATTTGGGCGTTGAGCTTTTTAGGGTTGGGCGTTTTGATGAGGCAAAAATTCATTTTGAGAATTCAACTAAATTAGCACCCTATTGGTGGACCAATTGGAACAATTTAGGAGTAATTTATGAAAGAAAAGGAGATTTTGGTAAGGCGGCAACGTATTATAAAAAAGCAATTGATAACGGCAATTATTATTTAGCCTATGAAAACTATTCGGGAGTTTTAATTAAACAAAACAAGAAAAATGAAGCCAAAGAATTTTTAGAAAAAGAAGCCTTGCCAAAGTTTCCGTATAATCAAAAATTAAGACAACTCTATTTGTATTTACTTCAAGGCAAATAGAGTTAGGTTTTTTGATAAAAAACCGCCACGTCATCACGATAAGATTCTTTCCAGCCGTATTTAGCCGCGTTCTTTTGCAGTTCAAGATCCAGAAAAGTGCCTTTGCCGATCAAAAGATAATCGGTTTTATATTTTTTTAACATTTCATTCCAACCAGATTTTGCTTGAATAATATAAAGATAAACTTGATAGGGATATTGATTATTTTCATCTTTCCAGGCAGACATACGGCCGTCGGCAAATACCTTTAGTTTTGGAGTTTGCCAAATTAGAAAACCACCCCATTCATAAGCGGTAAAAAGATTGCCGGATAGCTGTTTTAGATTAGTTTTCTCAATCGCTTGACAGGGATAAGAGATAGGTCCTTGACGACAATAGTTTTCCCAAGATTGATGAAAGTTAAGCGTTTGGGGAATATTAATGACGGAAAAAACAAAAATGAGGGAAACAAGAAAAGAAAGAGACAGTTGATTGATTACTTTATCTTGATCATGATCGTGACCAAGATATTTTAAGAAATTATTGGTTAATTTGGAGCTTAAGGTCGTATAAAAGAAAATTATATAAAAAAACGGTAGATTACGCCGTGCTTTAACTGCAAGAAAACCGAAAGAGAGCAAGATAAGAATTTTAAATAGTGAAATAGATTTGTTTTTAAAACTAATAACTAAACCGATTATTATCAGAATAATAATCAAAGTCGTCTGCCAAAAATCAGGAGCTACCCATTCAGCAATCATCGTGCTTAGGGGGGCTTGAAGATGACGAAAGATTTCAAGATAAACTTTTGGTCCGAAAGGATTAATAAAAGTTGAAAGAATGGAAAAGATAAAGACAGACACCAGAATCAAACCTCCGCGGTTCCAGATGGTGTCACTAAAACCGCGGAGGTTTATTACAGACTCTGCCGTAAAAAACACCAACAAGACTAAACCGATAAAAAAACCAATATGGGTGTTTACCCAAACGACGAAGATTAACGGTAAAAGAAACAACCATCCGAAGTTGTTTTTAGCCTTGTTGATGATAAATAACGTTACCGCGAAAAATAAGAAACTAACAATTTGTGATCTAAGTCCCAATCCGAAAGTAGAATAAGAAAGCAACCAAATTGTGTAGAAAGCTAATATTCTTAACCAAGAAGGACCGGAAAGAAACCGGAAGATAAAAAAAGCACATAAAGTGAAAATGGCCGCCCCCAAAAAACTAATTCCGATAAAACCAAAATGGTTGTAAACAAAAGCGAGACCAATATCATAAAGGAAGCTTGGATAGTAAGCCTGATAGTCAGGAAGAAAATAAGAGAATTCGTTTTTGAGGCATCCGTTAGCCAACGGATTACCCGTGGTTAAAAATTGCTGGCCGCAACGGTAGTGCCAGCCAAAGTCGGTGTCTTTTACCGGTATAAAACTGGCGAGGAAAACGGAGATTAAAAAAAGGACAACAATTAATTTATTCATAGTAATATGATATCATCTAATTTCATGAAGGCTAGAACTGTTGTTTTCATTTTTTTTATCTCCCGTCTTTTGTTTTTTTTGGCGGGAGTCCGTTTTGACATCAGTCCAATGCAATGGTTTTGGCAGTTTGTTGATCCTCTTCTTTTAAAAACAAGACTTCGGGAGAGTTTGTTTTACCTGCACGGTCAACCACCCGGCTTCAATTTATTAGTTGGGATCGGTTTAAAACTTTTTCCCCACAATTATCATTTGGTATTTAACGCCCTCTTTATTCTTATCGGTTTGGCCATCGCCATTTCTTTTTATTATCTTCTTAGGCAACTTAAGATATCTGATAGATTATCCTTGGTTTTGGTTATTCTTTTTACCATTAATCCGGCCACTATTTTGACGGAAAATTTGTTCTTTTACGATTATCCCGTAATCCTCTTTCTGATTCTTGCAGCAATATTTTTATTAAAATTTTGTCAAAACAAGCACTTAATAAACGCTTTTGTTTTTTTCTTTTTCCTTTCTCTTCTCGTTCTGACAAGAAGCATGTTTCATCTTGTTTGGTTTTTACTGATAATGGTTTGGCTCATCGGACATTACCAAAAAGACAGAAATAAAATCATGACGGCGGCCATTATCCCTTTATTTTTAGTTTTCTTTTTATATATAAAAAATTTCATTATTGTTCATCAATTCTCTGCCAATTCTTGGATGGGAATGGGTTTTGCTAAATTAACTCTTCGAGCCTATTCAAAAGATAAAATCAAAAAATTGGTTTCAGAAGGAAAAATCTCTCGGCTGTCTTTAATCGACCCATTCAGTCCTCTTGATAAATATCCTTTGGAATTTCAAAAATCAGCAAAAACCGGAATTAAGCTTCTTGATCAAGCAAGAAAATCCACCGGGTTTATTAACTTCAACGATCTACGTTACGTCCGTATTTCAAATCTATATCTTAAGGACAGCATTGTTTTAATTGCCTCAAACCCCAATGGGTATTTAAGAAAACTGGTCGATGTTTACGCTAATTATTCATACCCGGCAAGCGATATTCATCTGGTTAAAGAGAATGCTAAGTCGATTAAACTTTACGAAGGTTTATATAATCTAATCGTTTATGGTGGGGGATTGTATGTCGTCTTTGGTTTTCCGCTTTTTATTTACTTCAGTTTGAAATATGTCTTTCAAAACAAAATCAAATCGCCCAAAAAAACAGTCTTCATGTTTATGTTTTTTGTCGTCATGTATGTCTTTATAATCGGTAATCTTTTTGAGATTGACGAAAATCATCGTTACCGCTTCATAACAGAGCCGTTTATTTTGGCAATGATTGGAGTAATGGTCGAGGGGCGAAAAAGAGCTCCTCAAAAAATCGCCCTTGACAAAAATAAAAGACATCTATTATAATTGATTTTGATCCTCCTTGAGGATACGAGTACCTTAAAAGCTTTTTCTATACAACTTCAATTCCAAGGGTAATCCCGACGTAACGTCGGGAAATGAAGCGATGTCTTACCTCGACGTAACGTCGGGAGAGCACGCTTTCTCGTTCTGTTTAATGGAAAAACTTTTAAAACTTCTATCCAGGTAAGGAGGATCTCCTAGTATTCAAAATAAATAAGACTTTCTATATCTTTAGAACAGCAAAAGACTATATGTAATAAAGCGAGTATTCTTTCTTAGTTTTTTATTAATTTTTAATCCGTATTTCGACTTCGCTCAGTATTATTCTGAGTCTGTCGAAGAATGATTTTTAAATTTCTTAATATGCAAGATACAAAACAGACTGCTCTTACCCCAGAGGATATTCTATTAACCACCCAAGAATCTCCAGCGCCGGGACGCAATTCTCTTGAAGAGAGAATAGCCGAAGACTTAAAAATGTCTTATTCGGCCAAAGGTTTTTTGGAAATTACTTATGGTGGTTTTGGATTCTTACGGCCGCATTTTGCTTCATCTTCAGATGATATCTACGTTTCTCAAACACAGATCCGCAAGTTTTGGCTACGACCGGGGGATGAAATTAAGGGTATGGTGCGACCACCAAAACAAAATGAACGGTTTAACGGACTTTTGCGAATTGACAA
>CAYYYW010000011.1:1913-7211 GCA_964476245.1 uncultured Gammaproteobacteria bacterium | reverse complement strand
GAGCTTGGTTTAGAGCGGGCCAAACGTTTAGTGGAAATGGGTCGTGATGTAGTTATACTTTTAGATTCGGTTACTCGCTTAGCGCGGGCTTATAATTTGGCGGTTGATCCTTCAGGAAGGACTTTGTCTGGAGGTTATGACCCAGCTGCCTTATATCCGGCCAAAAAATTTTTGGGAGCGGCGCGGAATTGCGAAGAGGGCGGATCTTTAACTATTCTTGGCACCGCTTTAGTTAATACCGAATCAAGAATGGATGATTTGATTTATGAGGAATTTAAGGGGACCGGCAATATGGAGATTTACTTGGATCGGAAATTTGCCGATAAAAGAATTTTTCCTTCTTTTGATATTGAAAAATCAGGAACGCGTCATGACGAATTGCTGCTTGATAAGAAAATTATTGATAGAATAGCTACTTTGAGAAGGATGATGGCACTTTTATCTTCAGATGAAAGATTGGTGGCCCTGATTGAAAAGTTAAAAAAGACAAAAAACAACGAAGAATTCCTCAAAAAATTGAGCGGATAGAACCTCTTGACATTTCTTCAGACACTTTATATACTGGTGAGGAGTATATATAATTTTTAATTATTCTAATTTCTAATTGTTCTAATTAAGCACCAAATCCCAATAGCCCAATAACCAAAAATTTAAACATTGGAAAATTGGATATTGGAAATTTTTAGGTCAATTAGAAATTAGGTGAATTAGATCAATTTTTATTATGGATCCTTTTCAAAACGCACTCTCCTATTTAAAACAAGTTGAGCCGTATATAAAACCGGAGGATAAAAAATATCTTTCCAGATTAAAAACCCCCCAGAATATTATCAAAGTAAAAATTAACAATGGGAAAACAAAAGAATTTCAGGCTTTTCGTGTTCAATATAACGATGCTTTAGGACCTTATAAAGGTGGAATTCGTTTTCATCAGAATGTTTCTGAAACAGAGGTCATGGCTTTGGCTTTTTGGATGACGATTAAATGCGCGGTGGCGGGTTTGCCTTACGGTGGGGGAAAAGGCGGTGTTGTTGTTGACCCCAAGAAATTGTCAAGTGGCGAGCTTGAACGGTTATCTAGAGCTTACGCTAAGTTTATTGCGCCTTTTATTGGCGAAAAAAAAGATGTTCCGGCGCCCGATGTTAATACTAATCCTCAAATCATGGCTTGGATGTTAGATGAGTATGAAAAAGTAGTTAAGTATCGATCCCCTGGGGCATTTACGGGAAAGCCGCTTCTTCTTGGCGGTTCGGCCGGAAGGACAAAAGCAACGGGACAGGGAGGTGTTTTTGCTTTAAAATTTTTACTTGAGAAATTAAAAAAGAACACGTTGTGGGCCAAGAAACCCATATCCCAAATTACAGTAGCGATCCAAGGTTTTGGCAATGTTGGTTATTATTTTGCCAAAATTGCCTCCGAGTTCGGTTTTAAAGTTGTCGCCGTTTCTGATTCGCAAGGAGGTGTCTATGTTAAAGACGGTTTAAACCCAGAAACTACTTTGGCCTGCAAAAAAGAAAAGGGAAGCGTCGCCAGTTGTTATTGTCGTGGTTCTGTCTGTGATATTAGATACGGCAAGACAATTACTAATGAACAGTTGCTTGAGTTGCCGGTTGATGTTTTGGTACCGGCGGCTTTGGAGGGAGCAATAAATAAAAAAAACGCCGATAAAATTAAGGCGAAGATTATAATGGAAATGGCTAATGGACCGGTAACATCAGAGGCAGATGAGATTTTAACCAAAAAGGGAACAATTATTGTTCCTGATATTTTTGCCAATGCCGGCGGAGTTTCAGTTTCTTATTTTGAATGGGTGCAGAATCTGTCCGGGTATTATTGGGAAGAAAAAGAGGTGGATGAAAAGTTGGAAAAGTTGATGAAAAGGGCGTTTGAGAGGATTTGGGAGAAATTTATCGGCTCATCTTTGCCTAATTTGAGAATGGCTGCCTATATTTTAGCAGTAGAAAAAATAATTGCGGCGGAAAAGCTCAGGAGGACATAAAGAACAATTTTGAATTTAAAATTTATGGAGAACATCGATAATCGCATCAACCGACTAATTGGTCAAATAGAAGGTATCCGTCGGATGATTGGTAAAAAACGGGATTGCGCTGAGATTGCTCAACAAATTTTGGCCGCGCGAGAAGCTCTGTCAAAAATTGGTATTATTATCATGAAAGAAGGCATTTGTCGTATTAAAAGCAAAGACAAAAAGAAGGTTGAAAAACTGATAGAAAGAGTATTTAGAGTCTAGCCCATTCGACTTCGCTCAGGCCTTCGGCTCAGGCTCGAAGAGGCAAGTTTTTGACTTCCTTTTCATTACTTGGTAAACTATATTCTTATTCTATGGATTCTGGCCAAAACTTTGTTCAAGAGTTGTCTCAATTTTTCATATTCCTTTTCTCATACGCTAAATCGCGTTTAACCACCTTTGCTGTAAATTTTGAGAAAACAAAAGACCTTATTGTTTCTCTTCTTGTAGTTAAACGAGGAAAATATTCCCAGTCTTTTTTGAACACTTCGTTTTTTCTTCTTGTTTCGGCCGCCTTAATCGGTGGGCCGGTAATTGCCGAAAATAATCCTTTTATTGCCAGTTACCTTGCTCAAAAAGAACCAGCGGCAGAATCTGTTTTAGCCACTGATATCTATGAACTTCCTCTTAAAACATCTTTCTCTCAAAAGCCACGTGACACAATCCTTGATTATAAAGTAAAGGGCGGGGATACCTTGGTGGGAATTGCCAAAACATTTGATGTTTCGGTTGACACCATCAAGTGGGTCAACAATCTAAAAGGTGAACTTATCAAACCAGGTCAGACTTTAAAAATTCCTCCGGTTACGGGCGTGGTTCACAAGGTTGTTTCAGGAGAAAGTATTTATTCAATTGCTAAAAAATACAAAACCAACGCTCAAAACATTGTTAACTTTCCCTTTAATGATTTTACTGATTTAGATACCTTTGCTTTAAGGTCGGGACAGATTTTATATGTGCCTGACGGGGTGATAGAAGAAGCAAAACCAATCGCACCAAGATTTGTAGCTCAAATTCAAGCTGGTGTCCGTGGCACGTCTAACTTTATTTGGCCAACTTCCGGTTCTATTACTCAATCTCCTGTTTGGTATCATATGGCCGTTGATATTGCTAACAGCGCGGCGCCGGCGATTTTAGCGGCTGATTCAGGAACGGTAAGTTTTGCCGGTTGTGTTGGTTACGGTTATGGTTGTCATATTATTATTGATCATGGCAATGGTTATCAAAGTCTTTATGGTCATCTTTCCCAAATTGATGTTTCGCCGGGCCAGGCGGTTACTCAAGGAGTGAAAATTGGTCAGATGGGAGCAACTGGTAGATCAAGCGGAATCCATCTTCATTTTGAAATTAGATCAGGCGGAACACTCTTGAATCCACTAAACTTTCTGAAATAAAGAATTTTTTATCGCTTCATAAACCTCTATTTTCCATAAAATGTTGACTATAGACCGTTGACTTTTTAACAAAGACAGTCTTTAATAAAGACTGTCTTTAAATATGCCGGCAAAAAACACCTTAAAACAATATGTTTCTGGCGGTTTTTACCACATTTATAATCGTGGAGTAGAGAAAAGAGAGATTTTTTTGGATGATCAAGATCATAGAGTTTTTCTCAACTATCTTAAAATATACTTATCTCCGAAGGATGTAATTTTAGAAGAGATAAAAGGTGAAGATGGTTTAACCGATGAAGAAAAAGCGGAAAAAATCGTTAAATTCTCTTATTTGAAAAATTTTTATAACCGGATTGAGTTGATCTGTTTTGTTTTGATGAATAATCATTTTCATCTTCAATTAAGGCAAAAAGAAAGCGACGACATTGAGATGTTTATGCGAAGCTTGAATACTAAGTATGTCAAGTATTTTAATTTAAAATATCAACGGGTTGGGCCACTATTTCAAAGTCGGTATAAAGGAATTTTAATCGAGAGGGAGGATTATTTTCTTCACATTAGCCGCTACATACATCGTAATCCTTTAGAAATAATCAAAAAAAGCGAAAGATTAGACGAAGGCTTAATCTCTTACCCTTGGTCAAGTTATCCAACCTATTTGGGGAAAGTCAATATTCCTTGGTTGAGCAAAAAATATTTAAAGGATTATTTTATAAAACTAAATGGGTTTAATTTTAATTCTTATCAAGGGTTTATTGAAGGATATAAAGATGCCGATGACGAGCAAACACACTATAGGAAATTATTACTTGATTTGGATTAATAGAGCAACTTTTTTAAAAACTGTCTTTATAAAAGACAGTCTTTATTTGGCTTCTGGGGAGGCTTCTTTTGGTAGCTTAATTTTGGGTGAGAAAGTGGCTGACGGTGGTGTTGGTAGGGAAAGCTGGCCGGGTTTTAATTCGCCGGCGGCAGTGGCTTCTTCTTCGGGGAGCATTTTCTTAAATTCTTCCAAATCTTTTTGCACTTTTTTGGCGTCTTCGGATTTTGGATCAACTAATTGAGAAACGTTTTGCATTTCCGAGGCGGCCCGTTGGTAATCTTTCCGTTGATATAGGGCCCAGGCCAAATTGTAGTGAGCGTTGGGCCAATCGGGTTTTAAACCGATTGATTGTTCGAAAAGTTTGACTGCCTCTTCGTAATTTCCTAAAGAATAATAAACTCCTCCCAAATTCAGCCGGTAAATCGGGTTTTGCGGGTCGGAGACAATTGCCCTTTGGTAGGCGGAGATTGTCCAAACATCAGCCCCCTGGGCCACGTTTAAAATATTGCGATAGACATTGGCTAAATTTTCCCAGTTACCGGCTTTTTGGGGATTTAAGGTAGTGGCGGCTTTCCCTTCGGCAATGGCCGCTTGGATGCCTTGGCTGATGTTTTGCTTATCTTGGTCTGTGATTTCTTCTTGTTTTTTGGAAGCTATGTTGTTAGCAAGTAAAAGATTGGTTTGGGAAAAATTAATTCGGAATTTTTCAATGTAAGGATTTAAAATGATGCTTTGACGCATGTTGTCATAAACCTGTTTAGCATCGTTTTTGGCAAAGCCGTCAAGGCCTTTTTTGAAATAAATTTCTGCGGCGTAGGAGCGGCTTAAAAGATAGCCGCCTCCGGCGATGAAGGCAAAAGAAATAATGGCCGTGCCGAGGTAAATGGGTAGAAGGTTGGAAAGGTCAAAAACATTATTGTTAACTGGCGATACAGTCTGTGGTTGGTAGAGACGTCCCGCCGGGACGTCTCTACAAGATGATTGTGTCAACACCACGAAAAGCAAAAAGAGAGTGGGCAAGGAGGGAGGGAAGAACAATATAAAAAATAAAA
>CAYYYW010000011.1:0-1813 GCA_964476245.1 uncultured Gammaproteobacteria bacterium | reverse complement strand
GTTGGCGTTTTTGAAGGGTTGGAAGAAAAAGATTATGGTCAGAATTGACAATAACACAGATGACACAGATAAAACCTGTAGGGACAGGTCGCGACCTGTCCATTTTTCGGGTCGGTCACGACCGACCCCTACATTTCGTGACAAATAAAAATACAAAACCGTCAAGGAAAACAATGCCACTAGGCCAAAATTTGGGTTTAAAAGGGCCTGGATTTTGTTGGGAGAGGAGACGACGGTGGATAGGGCAATGGTGATCAAAAAGAGAACTACTGGAGTATCAAAAGGAAGACTAGCCCAGCTTAGTTTTTTTGAAGTCAGAAGCTGAAGGCTTGAAATTAGAAAGAGCAAAAGCGCGCCAAAAGCTAAAAAGTAAAGTTTTCCGGTAATAAAAAATTCTTGGGTGAAGGGCAAAAAGAAGAGAGGGAATAAAAAAACAATAGCATAAATGACAAATCGCTTAAAATAATCTAAAAATTTTTCCATAGATTTTAATTTTAAAATTTATAACAATCATTGTCAATTAGTTTATAGCTATCATATTAGCTCAAATATAATCACGTATTTTTTATTGACAAGGTTTTTGGCATTGGGAATTTTTATAAAGCTGTACCGGCTGATCACAGCTAACAGGCTTTAGACAATTGGCAAACTCACCACAGATATTGCAGACTGGAGGGGTGGGCTCCGGGTCGGAGCGTTTAAGACAGTATTTACCAGCTGGATCTGGCGGGCAAGCGGGTAATATTGGACAAAGTTGGGAAGGAGCGTTTTCACTGGAGACAGCGTAGTTATAACTTCCGCCATTTGAGTTTTCGCTTAAAATAGCACAAAGTTTATACCACTGTTTACTATTGCATTCATATTGATAGAAATATTTTCTTTGCGGATATTGAGGATCACAGGGAAGACGGTCAAGATAAGGAGAAAAAGAAGATTGGTTGGTTTCCCGTCCACAAAGATAACACGAGCAGATCTCCTCATTGACTTCAGGGTTGTCGTAACAAACGTCGGAAGCGACTGGGTAGAAATTTTTATCGTTGTAAAAATCTTCAAATACCTTTTTAAGGGTGGATAATTCATGTTTTCTTTTTCCATCCCAGGCTTTTTCCAGTTGTTTTTTGGGGTTTATGAGGGCAAGGGCAGCTACCCCCAAAAGGGCAATTAAAGCGATGACGATAAGGAGCTCCATAAGGGTGAAAGCGTAATTAGATGATGGATGATGGATCATGGATGATAGATATTTGATAAGACCGTTTAATAACCGCCCGATTTCGTTAATTTGATTGAGTAAATCATCAAAATTTTTCTGTGAAATATAATTTAGATCTCTTGCTAAGATAAGGTGATATTTTGTTTCGGCAAGCGAACCTTTAGCAGTAAATAGGAATTGAATAAATTCTTTTTTTGATTTTTTTTCATTACCTTCAGCAATATTTGTTGGAACAGATGACGCTGATCGTCTTAATTGATCAATTAATCCATATTTTTCATCTTTTGGAAATGATTTAGTTATCTCATATATTTGAATAACAAGTTTATGAGATTTTTTCCAAACTTCTAATTTCTCAAAATTACTCTGATATCTATTTCTATTATCTATCATCTATGATCTATGATCTAATTAATAATAAGCCAATTAAATTTTATATCTTTATCAACCAGTTTATCAATGGCGACTTTAAAATAAGACTTACATTGATTAATTGTTAAATTGTTAAATTGTTGACAGGCTTCTTTTTTAACTACGGTTAGAGTTGGGGAAGGACTATCGGAGCTTGGAGTAAGATAGATTAAGGAGTTTTCTTTGATGTTT
>CAYYYW010000010.1:1279-32421 GCA_964476245.1 uncultured Gammaproteobacteria bacterium | reverse complement strand
AGCGGCGCATGTTTTTTGAGAAAAAGAAGGTGATTGCGAGCTAAATAATATTCCATCAGTTTTATTCCTTTTTTAGTTCGTTTAACATGATGATAGACTGTTGTTTTATTGTCAATCTCTAATTTAAATCCTGCTTTTATTGCCCGAAAACAAAAATCAACATCCTCATAATACATAAAATATTGTTCGTCAAAAAATCCAATTTTCTCAAAAACATGCTTTTTTATCAGAAGACAACATCCCGAAAGAAAGTCGGTTTTGCCTTTTTTGTGGCCGGCGGTAAAACGGTTTTTATCAATCTCACCTCCGTCAAACCAGATATTACCATTTTGATCTAAAATTTTTGGGCTAGTGATATCCAGACGATGTTTTTTAGCATAATAAAGAAGGTTTTTAAGAAAATTTTTTTTAACAATTATGTCGTTGTTAAGAATTAAAAAAAATTGCACTCGGGGGTGTCTTAATTGCGAGTTATCTTTAATAGCTAACTTTATACCGATATTAACCGCTGCCGCATAGCCTAAGTTTTTTGAATTGTTAATTATGGGAACCTGCTTAAATTTTTTTTTAATGATTTTTCCAATGTCCGTTTGAGAGTTGTTGACAACGATGAGATTCTTTAAATCGTTTAAGGTAGTTTGTTTTGCAATAGAATATAGGCAGTTGAGAGTTGTTTCAATTTTGCCGTAATGAACGATAATAATCGCAATCATATTTGGTAAAATTGATAACAAGATGAACGGTAAAAGTCTACGGACTATAGACAACAAAAATCATCAAGAAGAGCCTACAGTAGCTATTATTTGTTTGAATGCCGAGAAGACGATAGGAAGAACGTTTGAAAGTTTAAAAAGTTTCAAAGAGATAGTTCTTGTTGATAATGGAAGTGTTGATAATACTGTTTTGATAGCGCAGAGATATACGAAAAAGATACATGTTTACAAAGTAAAAAACCTAAAATTATTAAGAGAGTATGCTTTGACCAAAATAACTTCTAACTGGGTTTTATTTATTGATTCCGATGAAGTTTTAACCGAAAAAAACAGAGATAGGTTGTTGGATATTTGGATGAAGAAAAAAAATCAATATGATGGTTTTTGGTTAGCGCGGCGAAATTATTATGGAGATGGGCAAAATGATTACCTTAAGTATGGATTGTTTTACCCTGATTTTCAATTAAGACTTTTTAAAAAAATGTATCGATACATTGATACACCTCATGAGATACCGAATATTCCCTCCAACAAAATGTATTACTGCAGAGAAGTTGACATTTATCATCATCAATATAAGAAAAAATTATTTTCGCTTTTGGGCGTAAAGTATCTTTTTCCTTTGTCAAAAATGCATGGGCAAAGTTTTGTTAATAAAAATCTCGGCTATCTTCTATTTAATGCCATTTATCGCTTCTTTGATCTTTTTTTTATTTCTTTAATTCGCGGCAAAGGAATTTTGGATGGTTATTTTGGTGTTTTAGCGGCGTTTAATTTTGCTTCCCACGTCAGTTTAATTTATTTATATGCCATCTTTCTCAAATTCAAAAAAAAGACTAATTAGAATTGGAATCGACGGTGGGGATTTTGTCTCTTTTGGTAAAGTGGACAGTGGTATTAAAAGAATAGTTGATTCGTTTTTAAGGGAAATCGGCAAATTAAAAAGTGAAGATTATATTTTTAATTATTATTATTTTGGAAAAAGCGAGCTTAAGAAGAAAGTCGCGAATATAAATTTCATAAGATTGCCTGAAAAATTTTTCGCTTCGATCTTTCTTCCTATTCAGTTTATCAAAGACAGAAATAGCCTTTTCTTAGGATTTTCCGGCTATTTACCATCCTTGATCAGTTTAATTAATACAAAGAGGGTAGTTTTTTTATATGACTTGGGTTTTATAAAATATCCTCAATTCTATTCCAATCCTAAAAAATTGAAAAATAATCTTACAAGGGTAATGAAATTGGCCGACAAAATAATTACTTTATCTGATTATTCTAAAAAACAAATTACAAAATATTTTTCTGCCGATGAGAAAAAAATAGTTCGTCTTTACCCAGGACTGGATCATTTTGCGGGAAAAAACTTAATTAATCAATTAATTAAGTTTAAATATTTTCTTTACGTTGGGGTGATTAAACCAATAAAAAACATTGAGGGATTGTTTAAACGATTTTATCAATTTTTACAACTATCACCGGAAAAGAAATATTACCTGATATTGATTGGAGAAAAAGAAGAGGAATATTTTAATAGTCTATTAACAAATGGTGATTATAAAAAAATTAAAAGAAAGGTGATATTCTTAAACAATATTTCTGATGACGAATTAGTTAATTACTACCTGAAGGCTACGGCCTTGCTTAATTTTTCTCACGAAGAGGGATTTTGTTTTCCGGTTTTGGAAGCCTTATCGTTTGGCAAGAAAGCAATCGTTAATGACTTACCAATTTATCATGAGTTTGAAGACAAGTTTGATAATTTGTTGGTTGGTAAAAATGAGCGAGAGATTGTCCAATTAATGGTTGGGGAGGCAGAGAGAGTCAACAGGTATGATAGGAATAAGAGACCAAAAGAAGGAGTTATTTTTAAATGGAGAGATTTTACTGAAAAATTATTGGAAATAATTACAGGAGTTATATCAAATCCTGTTGAATAGTTCTTATGCTCAAACGCGTCTTTTTTGTTACCTGCCAATGCGAGAAAGTTGGGAAGCATAGCACGAGTGCTTCGTCACAAGTGGCAGAACAAAAAATCCGCATTTTTCGCATTTTGATCTAGCGGATTTGATATTACGCACTTAACGGTTATTTAGCTTGTTACAGCTATGAAAATTTTATTTATCAGAGGGGCGTTTTTAAATAGATTTGAGGGTCAAAACTATGAGCCGTTAGCCAAAGATCATCAAATTGTTGGGATAGGTAGTTTGACGTCAATTCATAAAAAATTTGACTTTCCGGTCAAGTTATTTATTTCTCCCTATGATATTCAGACAAAATTAACGAGAGGATTGTTCAATCGGGTTTTAGGGGATTCCCATTTTCTTTGGGGATTTGAAAAATTTGTAAAACAAGGGATACTTCAATCGTTTAATATAATGAAGTGCAAATATGATATAGGGCATATTGCCGAGACACATTATGGATATGATTTACAGGCAATAAGATTAAAACAAGGAGGTTTTATCAAAAAAGTTGTTTCAACTTGTTGGGAAACAATCCCTTTTAATAATGAAACGATTAAAAAGAAAAAAAGGATAAAAGAAATCATCAAAAAAAACACTGATTTATTTATTTGTCCAACAGAAAGAGCAAAACGTTCTTTAATAATGGAAGGAGTTTCTGAAGAAAAGATTGTCATTGTGAGGGTGGGTGTTGATCTCAATTCTTTTAAAATCTTAAATCCCAAATATCAAATTCCAAATAAATCTCAAATCCGAAATTCAAAATTTAAAACTTTTCACATCTTATTTGTTGGTCGGTTGGTGGAAGAAAAGGGAGTGATGGATTTATACGGGGCATTTAAAAATGTCAAATGTCAAATGTCAAATGTCAAAGTTAGGTTGAAATTAAGAATGGTTAGTGAAGGAAATTTGAGAAAAAAACTGATTAAGAACATAGAGAAAGACGGACTTGAAAGCGATGTTTTATTAGAAAACAGGCCTTACAAAGAAATGCCAAAGGTTTATCAAAAGGCAGATTTGTTAATTGTTCCTTCGAAAAGCACTAAGACTTGGGAGGAGCAGTATGGGATGGTTTTGGTTGAGGCAATGGCGTCGGGGTTGCCGATTGTAGTTTACCGAAGCGGGGCAATTCCTGAAGTTTTGGGCAGCAGCGGAATACTGGTTAATGAGGGAGACGTCAATGGTCTGACGAAGGCGATTCTTACCTTATTGGATAACAAAGATTTAAGAATAAAACTTGGTAAAATAGGAAGAAGGAGAGCGGAAAAAGAGTTTGATAGCGAAAAGATTGCTAAAAAGCTAGGGGAGATTTATAGGAAATTAATAATTTAATAAAGACTGTCTTTTAATAAAGACAGTCTTTAAATATATGTCTTTAAAATTAAGTTGTGTTATTTTAACCAAAAACGAGGAAAAGAATATAGAAAGAGTAATTAAATCAGTTGCTTTTTGTGATGAGATAATTGTTGTTGATGATTTTTCGGAAGACAAGACGATTGAAGAAGTTAAAAAGTTTAAAAGTTTAAAAAGTTTGAAGGTTTATAAAAGACGCTTAAATGGTGATTTTTCAACTCAGCGAAATTTTGGATTAGAAAAGGCAATGGGGGAGTGGGTTTTGTTTTTGGATGCGGATGAAGAAGTGACAGCGGAATTAAAGAAAGAAATTATTTCCGAGTCGGCGGGGAAGTCGAGGGATCCTGTTATGCAGAAAATTTCTGCGTTTCATATTAAACGACGTGATTGGTTTTGGGGGAGGGAAGTGAAGTTTGGAGAAATACCAAGATGGATTGGGCTTATAAGACTGGTAAGAAAAAATTCAGGCAGATGGGAAGGAAGAGTCCATGAAAGGTTCAAGGTTCAATCCGCCGGCTGGCGGACAAGGTTCAAGGTTAAATCTCTTAAAAACTACATAAATCATTATCCTCATCCAACAGTAAAAGAGTTTTTATCAGAAGTTAATTTTTACAGTTCGTTGCGGGCACAAGAATTGTGTGAACAAGGCAAAAAAACAAATATTTTGAAAATTATTTTATATCCATTCGGGAAGTTCCTTTTGACATATTTTTTAAAGCTGGGATTTTTGGACGGCGCATCAGGGTTTGTTTATGGCTTTATGATGAGTTTTCATTCGTTTTTAGTGAGAACAAAGCTTTATTTGCTTAGAAGGACAGACCTTAAATAAGGTCTGTCCTCAAAACTACAAAATGAAATATTTAATTTACTTGCTATTTCTCCTACTTTCTTTCGGGCAACTGCAGAGGATTTCTTTTTTAGACCAGCAGGTAAATATTTATCTTCATGAGGTGGTAATGGGTTTAATTTTAATAAAGCAGATATGTTTGGCAAGATATGTAAAGCGAATAAGCATCTGGAAAGAAATATTTTTTTTACTTGGTGTTTTTTTATTATCTTTGATAAATAATTTTTGGCAATTTAATTATCTACAAAATTTAGTCGGGTTTTTATATTGGGGACGGTTGTTATTGTATTTTAGTTTTTTCGTTGTTATTTTGAATTGGGTTAAAAAAGAAAATAAAATCAACAAAGAGACGGTAAGAAAAGGAATAAATATTTTTATCTTATTGACAATAATCTTTTCTTACGTTCAATATTTTCTATATCCAAACTTGCGCAATCTTTATTATTTAGGTTGGGACCCACATCAATATCGGGTATTTGGACTTTTTTTTGATACCAGCGCGGCGGGAATTGTTTTTGTGATAATGTTTTTTTGGATTATGACGAGGAAAAAAAAAGAACTTATAAGATCAATAGGTCTCATAGGTGTGGTCGGACTAATTTTACTTACCTATTCAAGGATTACTTATTTAAGTTTTATTGTTGGATTAACCTTTTTCATTTTTACCCAAGAACCAGTCCCGCTAAAGGCGAGACGGTTCTGGGTAATCCCGAACCGTACTCTGTTCTGGTTCGGGGTTATTTTTTTATTTTTTATTTTTATTTTTCTATTACCTCGACCTTTTGGAGAAGGAGTGAAGTTGGAGAGAATATTTACTATCGAGGCGAGGTTAGTTGATTATCAAGAGGGTTTAAAACTTTGGCTAAAAAAACCAATATTGGGTTATGGATACAATCGGATACGGTATGTGAAGCAAGTGGACAATTTCACTCATGCCGGAGCCGCGTTTTCTTCAAGTTTCTTAACGGTATTGGTGGCTTCGGGACTAATAGGTTTGATAGGACTGATAGGATTAATAGGACGAATATTTAAACAGGGAGATCAATTGGTAAAAACAATTATTTTAGTGATAGTGACTGCTTCCTTATTTGATAATATTTTTTTAAACAATTTTATTTTATTGTTCTTTTTCGTAATTGTTTGTGTATCCTTTATTCCTCCTTCTGATAAATTACGGTAAGTTCTTTTGTCTCAATATTGCCGGCAATATCTTGGGCTTCTATTTTTATCATGTTTTCTCCTTCTTTTAGTTTTAATGTGTATAAAAATTTACCTTCTACGTTAACTATTGCAGGCAGCTCATTTATTTTAATGAAAGTTTCTTTATCTGTTTGGCCAACAACTTCTATTTCGTCTTTTGAAACTTTTTCTTGATCATTTGGAAAGATTATCTCCAGCTTTGGTTTTTCACTTTTGTAAACAACTTGATAGGTGACTGATTGTTTTTTTTGTTTAGTTTTTGAATCCTCAAGAGCAAGGTAAATTGAATTTTCCCCGGGATCTAAATCAATGTCCGTTTCAAAAGAGTCCTCAGGCAAAACTATTTCTTTATATAATTTGTCATTGACATATAAAGATAGTTTTTTTGCACGAGTAGCTTTACCAGTAACATGGATGGTGGCTGAATTTGTTGCGCTGGGTAGATCTAAAATTTCCGGAGGCAAAATAAATTCGGTATTGCTGGTTTTTTGTATTAATTTGTCTCTATCGCGATGAGAGTATTCAGCCACAAAAAGAGTGGTGTTAATTATTAATTTTATTCCGATGGTAGCAATAAAAATAATTATTAAAATTAATAGAAAAAGATAAAAAAGAATCTGATGAGAATATTTTCTTTGTTGATGAGATGCAAATTTTTTCATAAGAGCCGGAAGCGAGAGTTGAACTCGCGACCCACGCTTTACGAAAGCGTTGCTCTACCACTGAGCTACTCCGGCATATCCGTTATAATTATTATAACAAGTTTAGCTTGGCGATAACAATGAATAATAATAAAAATCCAGAGTGTGTTTATTGTAATAGCACAGAAACAGGTTTTTTTTTAAAAAACAACGCGTTTAGTTATTTTAAATGTAAAGATTGCAATTTAGTTTTTTTATTTCCCCAATCGAGTGAAAAGCATACTTTATTTTCAAATAAGCGAATGTATGGAGAAAGAAATAAGATAGTTGAATATTTTAAAAGAGAAAAATATTATCAAGGCGTTTCTTCAAGGATAATCAAACAAATTAAAAAATATCAAAAAAAAGGAAAATTATTGGATGTGGGTTCTTCTTATGGATTATTCTTAAATGAAGCGAGAAGAGCGGGTTTTGATGTTTTCGGTGTGGAAAAAGAAAAAGAAGCGACGGATTATTCAAAAAAGAGATTTAATCTTAAAATATTTAATAATTATTTCGAAAATCTTAAAGGTGGTCAATATGATATAGTTTCTTTTATTGATGTTTTGGAGCACTTGCCTAATTTAAAATTAGTTTTAGCAAAAACTAAAAAATTATTGAAGAGTGATGGTATTTTATTTATCCAATGTCCCAATCTTCAAAGCTTGGTTTTTAAATTAACAAAAGAGAAATGGAACTGGCTATTGCCCAATGTTCATTTATACCACTTCTCCATTAAATCGCTAAAAAAAGTATTAGAAGAAAATGGTTTTAGGGTATTGTCAGTTAAAACATACGATAACGTAAGTGAGTTTGCATATAATTTGATTGACGTTTTAGGAATAAAAAAAGTCCCACAAAATTTTTTAAAAAAATTATTTTGGAAATCATTGAGAATATTTTTCTTAGTTATATTACAATTATCTTTTGTTTGGAGTTATTTTGGATACGGCGGATCAATTAATATAATTGCTAAGAAAAATAATCATTGACAAGAAAATATTTTTCAATTATTGTTAATTATTAATTATTAATAGTTTGACCAAATATATATGGTAAAAATCAAAAAAGAGGAAACGGTTCCGAATGTTGAGGAAAAATGTCCTAAGTGTGGTTCGGTTTTAGGTGAGGTGGTGATCACTAAGTCGGGTCGGCAATTACGACGCTGTTCTGCCGGACAGTGGAATGAGGAGACGCGTCAAGTTGAAGGATGTAATTATGTTAAGTGGCTTCAAGTACCGCCACAGCCACTTGACGAAAAATGTCCAAAATGTGGTGCTCCGCTCGTTTTGGCGATTACTCGTTTTGGCAAAAAAATGAAGAAATGTTCAACTAATGTCTGGGATCCAGAAACTCGAACAGCTAGCGGTTGTGATTATATAGAGTGGATAAAAGGGACGACAGAAACCCTTGATGAAAATTGTCCCAAATGTGGTGAGAAGTTGGTGATGGTAACGACTGCTTCAGGAAAAAGATTAAAAAAATGTTCAACCAATAAGTGGGATAAAGAAAACAAAATGGCGGTCGGTTGCGATTTTATTGAATGGCAGTAATCATGCTTCGATTAATCGAATAATCGAAGTAAATCCCGTTAGAACATTCACACGGAGCATTAAACTCCGTATTCGCGATCTATAGCAGCTTCGCTTCATCCACGTAGCAAGCTACGGGGCATTCTAACGGGGTAAACAAAAAGATTTTAATGGGTAAAAAACTGACGGCGAAATATTTGAAAGCACGAAAAGTGCCTAAAGTTTTAATCGCCGGATTAATGTTAGCTTCTATTTTGGGCTGGACAGGTTGGACAAAGCTGAAAGACGTAAAAAATTACTATCAGATTAAACAAATATTCCCCAGCAAAACTTCATCTAAGGACGTAATTGATGGTGATACATTTGTGATTAAGAATGGAATGACGGTTCGTCTTTTGGGTATTGACGCGCCGAATCGTGGACAAGAAAAATACCAGGAAGCCAAAGACTACTTGTCTTATTTGGTATTAAATCGTCAATTAACTTTTGAATACGACCAGTATCAAGATGATAAATTTGGCCGGATATTAGCTTATGTCTGGATTAAGTGTTTTGGTGAAATAAGAGAATATTGTCATAAAGACAAAGCCTTAATCAATGAAGTAATGTTGAAAAAAGGTTGGGCTAAGAAAGTGGTTTATGAGAAAAGGAAGAAATTAAAATATGACGAGTATCTTAAAATTTAGAGTGTGTTAACGCCTTTTTGGCAACCGCTTCGGTTGACAAGGGTTGGTCGTGGAGCGCTGAGCGGTAGAAGGGGATCGAACCCTCAACCTCTTCCTTGGCCCGCCTAATTTTGAGCGAGATACGGGAGTTGAACCCGTCTTTCCACCTTGGGAAGGTGGCGTTAAACCGCTTAACTAATCTCGCAGGAAATTTTGGCGGGTGCCGTTGAACTACTACCGCAAATAGACAAATTAATTATAACAGACAACATTTTTATTTAAAATAAGGCATAATAATCAGGAGATAAAAAAATGAAAGATTATCCTAAAAATCCATGTCCAACCGTAGTGGTTGGATAAAAATTTTATCTTGGGATAGTTAAGACTTTTCCAGCGAAAATTAAATTCGGATTGGATAAATTATTTGCCTTAGCTACTTTTACCCACTGATATCCATCTCCATAAGCTTCAAGAGCAATTTTCCAAAGATGATCGCCTTGTTTGACCGTATATTTTGATTCTTTCATCACCACTTGTTCAGTTTTCACCTCAGCAATTACGCCTTTGGTTAGGTATTTTGGTTCAACGCTGGGAATGAGAAGTTCTTGACCGATTTCAATTAGGTCAGGGTTAATTATTTTGTTGGCTTTGACAATGTCATAAGCGTTGAAACCTGAACCGTAGTAACTTTCAGCGATGGCCCAGAGAGTATCGCCTTCTTTTACTTTATATTTGTTAGCCTGCGTTTCCAGTTTTTCTTGTTTTGTTGTAACTGCTTTTTTTTCTGCCGGGAGCTTTTGTTTAGGCGCATAAAATAATTTTACAATTACTGATAAACCGACAAGGAAAACTAAAAAACCCAAGATAAGCGATTGATAATTTTGTCTTACTTTTTCTAAAAAGAGGCCTTTGTAATTAATGTTAGCAGAAGTTTGTTTTGGCATCTTTATTCACCTCCTTTGACAATAATTTCAATATATAATAAATTTTATGAGATTATACATGCTCTTTTTAAAAATGTCTATAAGTATTGTTATTGAGAATGGGATGAAGAACTTGACGGACATAATCCCGTCAACGGCGAGATAATGCGAGGCCAAAGGGACTCGCCCATGAACCAGTCCCGACGTAACGTCGGGACGGTTCAGGGCGCCCCGTACCGAACTTCGTTCTGGTACTGGGGCGAACCCTTTTAAATTGCGGGTGTGAAGGGATTTGAACCCTCGATCTCCTCCTTGACAGGGAGGTGTGTTAAACCAAGCTACACCACACACCCAACAAGCAATTTTACGGGGCGGGCAGGGAAGTGCCACGTCTAACGTGGCTGGCAAGTTTGACTTGCCGCTCTAACCAATTGAGCTATGACCCCATAATTAAATATTAAAACTCAAATCTTAAATGTTAAATTTAAAAAAACATTAATTAACAAAGAATACTATAACAAATTTATTAATTATTGTAAATATTGGACAGAAAAGATAAAATTTATTCTATGGTTACAAATAAACAAATTTCTCATTTGTTTCGTTCGGTAGCCGCAACCTACATCTTAACCAACGAAATTCAATTTAAAGTGACTGCTTATGAGCGGGCAGCTGATACGGTTGATCATCTTGACCGGGAACTATACGATATTTGGGAAAATGGCCAGCTTTTTTCAGTTGAGGGAATCGGGTCCTCTATTCTTTCTCATATTGACGAGTATTTCAAAAAAGGAAATAATTCTCATCTAACAAAAACAGTCAGAAAAATTCCCCAAACAGTTTTTGCCTTAATGAAGATTTCCCACATTGGGCCTAAAAGAGCTTACAAATTGGTTAATTTTTTAAAACTAAACAATATAAAAACAGTGTTTGAAGATTTATATAAGGCTTGTTTGGAAGGTAAGGTAGCTCAAATTGAAACGTTTGGAGAAAAATCTCAAGATGAAATACAAAAAGCAATTAAAATTTATAAAAAAACATCAACAAAACAAGAAAGGATGCCTTTTCCTTACGCTTACGCTTTAGCTCAAGAGATAATCAATTACCTAAAACAACATCCTTGTGTTGAGCGTGTGGACATATTGGGTTCTTTACGCAGAATGACATCGACAATTGGAGACGTGGATGTGGCAGTACAAGTTCGCTCCTTCGTCAAAGCTACGGAGGGCAAGCAAAATTATAAAGATGTTGTTAACTATTTTATAAATTACCCTAAAACTATTTCGGTTTTAAACGCTGGAGAGAATAAGGCATCGATATTGGTTACAGGCAATCGGCAGATTGATTTAAGAATTCAGGAGAAGGATAGCTACGGATCGATGCTGCAATATTTTACCGGCAGTAAGGCTCACAATATAAAATTAAGAGAATACGCGTTAAGGTTAGGGTATTCATTATCGGAACATGGTATTAAACCATTAAAAAAAATTAATCCGCCGGCTGGCGGACAAAAATTTAAAATTATTCAATTTGATAACGAACCCGACTTCTACCGGTTTTTAAAATTAGATTATATTCCGCCAGAATTACGAGAAGGAACAAATGAAATAGAAGCAGCCTTAAGACATGAGTTACCTGATTTGGTAGATTTAAAAGATATTAGAGGGGATTGTCATATCCATTCTTCTTACGATTTAGAACCGTCGCATGATTTAGGTGAAAATAGTTATGAGGAGATTATAGCCAAAGCTAAAAAATTAAATTACGAATATATTATCTTTGCCGACCATAATCCGAGCGTATCAAAGCATACAGAAAACGAAGTTATAGACATATTAAGGCGAAGAAAACAATATATTGTTCAAAAAATTATGAGTAAAGAATATGAACGAGTAAAATACTTTATCAGTCTTGAGGTTGATATCCTTCCTAACGGTAAAATAGCTATTCCAGAGGAAGCCCTAAAATATTTGGACATGATTATTATTTCTATTCACAGTAGTTTTAAAATGACAAGAAAACAGATGACCAAAAGAATATTAAAAGCCTTGTCGTTTCCGAAAGTAAAAATTTTAGCTCATCCCACCACTCGGATTTTAGGAAAACGTGAGGAAATTAACGTTGATTGGACAGTTATTTTTAGTGAATGCAAAAAGAAAAATATAGCCTTAGAGATAAATGCTTGGCCGGAAAGACTTGATTTGCCTGATAATTTAGTCAAGCAGGCGGTTGAAAATAATATTAAATTGGCATTGGGAACAGATGCTCACAAAAATTCAGAAATGGACAATATGTTATGTGGTGTAACTGTTGCTCGACGCGGATGGACAAAAAAAGATGATATAATAAATACGATGAGTTATGATAAAGTAAGGAACTGGATAAATAGTTAATTCAATGAAATTTTCAATTTTTAATTTTCAATGAATTTTAAATGTTTTAAATACTAAATTAATAATTTGACAATCCTTAAAGATTGGGGGTGATTTTATGAATACAGGATTTATTGTTCTAGGATTAATTGCTATTTTAGTCGTTTATCTCTGGTCAACTTACAATTCTTTAGTGATTTTAAAAACACGAATTAAAGAAGCTTTTTCTGGTATTGATGTTCAGTTAAAGAGAAGAGTTGATCTTATTCCTAACCTTGTGGAAACAGTTAAAGGCTATGCCAAACATGAGAAACAGGTTTTTGAAAATGTAACTAAGGCTAGGAGTAGTCTTTTATCAGCAGAAACATTACAACAAAAGGCAGAGGCGAATAATCAATTAACAACGACTCTTAAATCTCTATTTGCCGTGGCTGAAGCCTATCCACAGCTTCGTGCTAGCGATAACTTTAGCGATTTGCAAAGACAATTGGGAGACACAGAAGATAAAATTGCCTATTCAAGACAATTTTACAACAGTAATGTTTTGGATTATAATACCAAAATTAAACTTTTTCCAAATAGCGTGATAGCCAATATGTTTAAGTTTGCAGAGGAGCCTTTCTTTGCTGCAAGCGAAGAGGAAAGGAAGAAAGTTGAGGTAAAGTTTTAAATTGTAAATAAACAAAGCGCGATAGATTCTGTCGCGGGCTTCCCTCCCGCTGATGCTTATCCGTCGGTTGACGGATTGCGCGCCACCGTCAAACGTGGCTGGGACGTTTGACGTCCCGTCATAGGGAGCCCTTCCCCCCGTGCCACCTATCGCGCTGGGAATACGACATCTTAAATGACAATCTATAATCAGATATCTGGCAATAAATTAAGGACATTTTTAATTATAAGCCTGTTTATAGGGTTTATTTCTTTTTTCTTTTTTCTTATTGGTAAATTTACGGGGAACCCGACAAGTTATTTTGTTATTGGTTTGTTGTTTTCACTTCTTTCCGGAATTGGCAGTTACTTCTATTCGGATAAAATTGTCCTTTTCATGACAGGAGCAAAACCTGCCAATAAAAAAGAATTTTTTGATTTTTACACCGTCGCGGAAAATTTATCTATCGCTGTAGGAATACCAATGCCAAAGCTTTATGTCATTGATGATTCTGCGCCCAACGCTTTTGCAACCGGCAGAGATCCAAAACATGCTGTTGTGGTGGCGACCACTGGTATTTTGCAGAAATTAGAAAGAGTAGAAATCGAGGGAGTAATTGCTCACGAATTAGCTCATGTTAAAAATTATGATATTTTGTTGATGAGTATTGTTTCTGTTTTAGTTGGGATGGTTGCTTTTGTTTCCGATTGGATCATGCGTGGTATGTGGTTTAAAGGATTTTCAAGACGGAGCGACAAAGAAGAAAAAGGAGGCAATGCTTTAATGCTTGTTTTTTTTATTTTCTTTTTAATTTTAACCCCGATTGTAGCTACTTTGATACAATTGTCAATTTCTCGCCGACGGGAATTCTTAGCTGATGCCTCGGGAGCTTTAATGACTCGTTATCCAGAAGGACTGGCCAGAGCATTGAAAAAAATATCAAGCGATCCCCATGTATTAAGGTCGGCTTCAAACGCTACTGCGCATTTATTTATTGTCAATCCTCTTCGTAAGAAAGAAAAATTTATCAGCCGGCTAGCCGGTCTTTTCAGCACTCATCCGCCGGTTGAGGAAAGAATAAGATTGTTGAGGGAAATGTAAAGTGTTAAGTTAAAAGTCTAATCAATAACTTAATGCTTGAATGCGTCTTTTTTCTACCGGCCAATGCGAAAAAGTTGGGTAAAGGACACTATGTTAATTACTTTTGATTCTTTTTTATGTGCGGTATAGGTGGTTACTATGGTTTTAATAATGAAAATTTATTAAAAGACTTCTCTAAAAGATTGGCGCATCGCGGTCCTGACGGAGAGGGCTTTTTTTTTGATGATAAGATTGGTCTTTTAAATAGGCGATTGGCTATTATAGATTTAAAAAATGGTGATCAGCCAATTTATAATGAAGACCGGTCGGTGGTGGTTGTTCATAACGGTGAAATTTATAACTATCGTGAGTTACGTCGTGAATTAGAAAAAAAGAGACACAGATTTAAGACACAGTCAGACACAGAAGTAATCGTTCATTTATATGAAGAGGAAGAAGAGAAATGTTTTGATCGTTTTAACGGCATGTTTGCTATTGCTTTGTACGATATTAAGAAAAAGAAGTTGATTTTAGCTCGGGATCATTTTGGGATTAAACCATTATATTATGTCATAATTCCAAAAACCTCCGCGGTTAATGAAACGAACAAAAAAACCGCGGAGGTTAAAAACCAATTAATCTTTGCCTCAGAAATTAAACCTCTTTTTTACAGTGGGTTAATTGAAAAGATACCTAATGATCGTATTATCTACCGTTATTTAAAGTACCGGGTTCACGATGATAACGACGAAACATTTTTTAAAGGAATAAAAAGGTTGATGCCGGGAGAATTAATAATAGTTCGAGGTTCGAAGTTCGAGGTTCAAGGTTTTAGTAAACTGAAAGAAAATTTTTTAAACAATGCAGAGACTTGCCATGGCAAGTCTCTACAAAAAAAAGATACTCAACGTTTTAAAGAGAAGCTGACTGAAGCGATAAAATTACGTTTGATTTCCGATGTTCCTGTCGGCACGTGTCTTTCCGGTGGATTGGATTCATCCACGATAGTTGCAGTTGTTAATAAACTTCTGAAAGAAAAAACAAAAGAAGCCCAATCGGTTGGAAAAATTCAAAAATCTTTTTCCGCAGTTTTTCCCGGTTCATTAAATGATGAAGAAAAGTATGTTGATGAAATAATAAAAAATGTAGGGACAGGACAATGTCCTGTCCGTACTTATAAAGTTAAACCAACGCCGGAAAAATTTTTTGCAGAACTTGAGGATTTCGTGAAGACTCAAGAGGAGCCTACAATAAGTACCGGACCTTACGCTCAATTTAAAGTAATGGAGGAGGCATCAAAATATGTAAAAGTGCTTCTTGACGGTCAAGGGACAGACGAGATATTGGCAGGATACCTTCCCTATTACTTTGTGTACTTAAGGCAACTTTTCATAGAAAAAAGTTATATTAGATTAATACGGGAAACATGGGGATCGGTAGATATCATTAAACAGTGTTTATTTAATCAATTGTTGATACTGTTTGATATAAAAAAATCAATTGATTCAAATCATTTATTAAATCCTAATTTCGCTGAAAGGCATAAAGATGAAAAGTTTATTGTTATAAATAATAATTTAAAGAAACGTTTGATTGAGGATATTTTTAAAAATAGTTTGCCGGCGCTTCTTCGCTATGAGGATAGAAATTCAATGAGGTTTTCAATTGAGGGCAGAGTTCCCTTTTTGGATTTTAACCTTTTGCAATATATATTTAACTTTTCTGATGAGGCAATTATAAAAAATGGCTGGAATAAAAATATTTTACGGAAGGCGGTTAAAGATTTTTTGCCGGCGGAAATTGTTTGGCGGCGCAATAAAATAGGTTTTATCACACCTGAAAAGGAGTGGTTTATGCGGATGAAAAATCGGATTTACGGGATATTTTTAAGCGATTCATTTGTTAAAAGACCTTATTTCAATCAACAAGAGGTATTAAAGGCTTTTCAAAAGTTTATTGAAGGAAGAAACGATGATACAATGATATTTTGGCGACTATTGAATTTAGAAATATGGTTGAGGATATTTTTTGATTCAGAAAATGTAGGGACAGGCCAATGGCCTGTCCGTACACAAAAAAAATCAGAATTTGGCTCAAATGAGGGAAAGAAATTGGAGATTCAAATTAAAGGAAAAACCTATCTTCGTTTTCCAGTAAAAACCGATTTGTTTAAAAAAGGAGACGACGTGACTCAGAAGATCGTCGAATACACACTTCATTATATTAATATATTGAAGTCAAGGTCAAAGTATAATAAACTATTGCAAAAAAAGTGGTTTATCGTCGTGTCAGAGAAAATTATTGCCATTGCTCAAGGAAGGTCGTACTTTATCTGGGAAATAAAACCGAACTTTTGGGCAAAAACGTTATCTAATTTTGTTACTAAGACGCCATACGGAATAGGTTTGGGTAGTCCTTGGACCATGCAATTAGCCATTAATGAAGTAGGTTTGCCACGAATTATCCTAGCGACGATCGTCTCCCAGATAGGAAAACTATTTGGTATTGGCGGTTTGTTCTATCATGTTGTTGGCCCAACGGTACGGGCAATTGACGGCCCAACGGAATATTCCCTTTACCCGTCTAATGTATCGGCTAAGTTAGGACCGAAGGAGCCGGAGAAAGTGGCTTCGCAGATACATAAAGCAATAGTTCAAAGTTCAAAGTTCAAAGTTCAAAGTTTTATAGGGACAGTTATTATAGACGCCAATGATCTTGGGCAAAATGTTTTGGGTAATTCTACCGGTCTTGATAATAAACTTATTGAATCCATCTTTAAAGACAACCCGATGGGGCAAACAAATGAGCAGACGCCAATAGTGGTTGTAATTAGTCAGAGTTAGTTAAAATTAGTTTTAATTAGTTATATTAGTTATAATTGTTATATGGCAAAAAAAATTCTTACGAGAGAAGAAGTCCATCATTTAGCCAAACTAGCCAAGTTGACTTTAACGGAGGTAGAAATCAAAAAATATCAAAAACAACTTAGTGAGACTCTTGATTACGTAGAGAATTTGAAGGAGATAGAAACGGATAATATTACTTCCGATTTTTACACTACCAAAGCAAGAGATGTTTTTTTTAAGGACAAAATGAGTCACGAAAGGATTTTGTCGGATGAGGAAGTGATGGCTAATGCTAAAAGAAAAAGTAGAAATCTTTTTATAGTAAAAAGAATTTTATAAATATGGAGATTTTAGGAAAATCGGTAACCGAACTTATAGGGATGTTAAAGTCAAAAAAAATTTCTTCCGAGGAACTTTATAGTTATTTCATAAGAAGAATAAAAAAATACAACCCCAAGCTAAATGCGTTTTTAACGGTGCCGAATCGGGGAGATTGGGGAGATAAGGGATTGCTCTTGGGTATACCTTTAGCAATTAAGGATAATTTTTGCACGAAAGGTGTTAGAACTACCGCTTCCTCAAAAGTCTTAGATAATTTTATCCCTCCATACGAATCAACAGTGACACAAAAATTAAAAGATAACGGCGCCCTCCTTTTGGGAAAAACCAACATGGATGCTTGGGCACATGGATCATCAACAGAAACATCGGATTATGGACCAACAAGAAATCCTCATGATTTAACTCGTGTGCCCGGTGGATCATCCGGCGGATCGGCTGCCGCCGTCTCGGCTTATTTGTCGCCAGCTGCCATTGGATCGGAAACAGCCGGGTCGATTAGAGGACCGGCCGCTTGGTGTGGAGTTGTGGGATTAAAGCCAACTTATGGTCGGGTTTCTCGTTACGGAGTCATTGCTATGGGATCGTCTCTTGATTGTCCTGGGCTGATGACTCAAACAACCGAAGATGCGGCTTTAATTTTACAGGTACTTGTCGGTAAAGATCCTTATGATGCTACAACAGTTGATATGGATGTGCCTGATTACTGTAATAAAATAAAACGGAAAGAAAAGTTAACGGTTGGTGTAGCTGAAGATTATTTTGATGGAGTTGATGATGAAATTAAAAACAAGGTGTATCGATGTATCGATACAATGAAACAGATGGGGCATAAAATGAAAAATGTAAGATTATTACATCCAAAATATTCAATTTCTGTATATACGATCATTCAAAGAGCTGAGGTTTCTTCAAATTTAGCTCGATATGATGGTATACGTTATGGTAATGGTCGATATGCGTTTGGTCAGGAAGCAAAAAAGAGAATTATGTTAGGGTCTTATACTCTATCACATGGATATTATGAGGATTATTATAAAAAAGCGCAAAAAGTACGAGCTTTGATTGTCGAAGATTTCAATCGCGTTTTTAAAGAAGTAGATGTTGTTATTTCACCAACGATGCCAGTTAGCGCACTGAAGATTGGCGAGTCGGAAAAATATCCATTTTTTGGGGAGAAAATGGACGCTTTACATGAACCAGCGGCTTTAGCAGGAATTCCAGCGATAAGTATTCCTGTTGGTTTGGATAAAAATAATTTACCGATTGGGATGCAGATTATTGGCCGGCATTTTGATGAGGAAACGATATTGAATTTGGCCTATCAGTTTGAAAAAGAGACGGGATTTTTTGGAGTGTTGAAGAAAGGTTTAGAGAAATATAAAGACTAGGATTAAATGCTCAAATGCGTCTTTTTTCTTCCGGCCAATGCGAAAAAGACGGGCAAAGAATACGTAGGTTATTGCGCAAGTGGCCGCGAAAAAATCCGCATTTTTCGCTTATTAATTTAGCAAATTTGACAAGAGTTATGAAGGTATTAAATAAATCTAACTGTAAAAAATTTTTGGATTTAGCGGTGAAAAGAACGGCGAAATATATTAAAGATAATCGTCTTGCCGGGATAAGTCTTGGAATTTCCGGAGGGATTGATTCGGCAATCATTGCTGTCATTGGGTTAAAAGCTTTAGAAAAACTAAAAGAAGAAAATTATCAGACAGGATACGATTACATGTTTTTAGATTGTGACAGCGATCCTTATGACTATCAAGGGGCTAAGGTTTTATCAGAAAAATTTAATTTTAAATTGAGATATGTAGACCTAAATAAATGGTATAGGGCATCGCCTTTGCTAAAATCCATTCCTAAAAATCATCCGCGAGAAAAAATTTCTCAAGGTAACATTAAATCCAGACTAAGAATGATTACTATTTATAATTCTACCTCTATTAACAATTATATTTGTTTGGACAGCGGCGATCTTTCGGAAAAATGGATGGGTTTTTGGACACGCTATGGTGATGAAGGAGATGCTAAGCTTATTGCGCATATCACAAAAACAGAAGTGTATGATATTGGCGAATTTTTAGGCATTCCTCTCTCGATATTAGAATCAAAACCGGCTGATGGGTTAAAAGTGACAGAAGGAAGTTTGGCCGAGCATCAATTAGGATTGGATTATCTTTATATTGATTATATAATGAATCGATTCATTGGAGAAAGCTTTGATTATAATGGATCATTAGATCAGCTAAAACTTCAAAAATACAAAAGTCTGATTAGTAAAGTAGCCAAGGAGATTAATCAATCATCGCTAAAGATTAAGGACATTTTGACGCGATCACTAAAAACAGCCTACAAAAGAAAATATGGAGATAATGTTTATCACTTACTTTCCTATCGGAGGGAATTTGGTTTTCCCGAGGTTGGAACAGAGGAGTTTAATCAAAAATATTTAAAAGCAATATGGACGGATCCTGTCACGCCTTTCCCTCCCGCCGATGCTCGTTGCAGAACTGCGCGTCGTCGGGAGCCCTTCCAGGCGTGCCACCCGTCATTATAAAATATGAATAATTATAGACAAATTATTGGTCTTGAGGTACATGTTGAGTTAAAAACTTTCGCTAAGATGTTTTGTCAATGTCCGGCTAATTATTTTGGTAAACCAGCAAATAGTCAAACCTGTCCGGTTTGTTTAGGTTTACCTGGAGCATTGCCTGTCCCCAATCAAAAAGCGGTTGAATGGACAATTCTTCTTGGCAAGGCTTTGAATTGTCAGATTAATAAAATCTCTAAATTTGACCGCAAGCATTATTTTTACCCTGATTTACCTAAAGGATACCAGATAAGTCAATATGATGAGCCGATTGCTATTAATGGTAATTTAGTCATTCTGAGCGGAGCGAAGAATCCAGCGAAGCGTAATACGGCCTTCGGCCTAGATCCTTCGGTCGTTTCACTCCCTCAGGATGACAAAAAGAGAAATCAAAGAATAAAGAAAGTTTTTAGAATTCGTCGTGTGCATCTTGAGGAAGATACGGGGAAGTTAATTCATAAAGGTAACGAGACTTTAATTGATTTTAATCGTTCGGGTGTTCCTTTGGTGGAAATTGTCACCGAGCCGGATTTTGAGAATTCTAATGATGTCAAGCGGTTTTTGGAGGAAGTCCAGACGATAATAAGATATTTGGAGATTTCTGATTGTGACATGGAAAAAGGGACGATGAGACTTGAACCGAATATATCGGTTAAAAAAATTCAAGATGTAGGGACAGGGCACTGCCCTGTCCGTACAAATGTATTGCCGTCATACAAAGTTGAAGTAAAAAATATCAATTCTTTTAGATTTGTAAAACAGGCGATTGATTATGAGGTAAAAAGACAAATTGAATTGTTAGAAAAAGGGCAAACTCCGACTCAAGAAACACGCGGGTTTGATGAAAAAAAATGCGCTACTTATAGTCAACGAACAAAAGAAGAAGCTCAAGATTATCGTTATTTTCCAGAACCGGATATTCCGCCATTCACTTTTTCAAAAAAATATATTGATAGCATTAAAGTACCGGAACTACCCCATGAGAAAATTGAACGCTATGTTAGTAAGATGGAGTTGAGATATCATGATGCTTTTGTTTTGACAAGAGATAGGAAAATTGCTGATTATTTCGAAAACATAAATGAAAAATTATCACCGCAAATGCGGGATCCCGCTACGGCGGGACAATTAAAAATTAAAAATTTAGAACAAACAGTTGCTAATTTTATAATCAACAGAAAAATTTCTACAGATTTAAGTGACATTGATTTTATTGAAAAAATAATTCAGATTTTTAGTCCGAAAGAAGTTGACAAAGAAAAACTTAATCAATTAATTAATCAATTAATTAAAATAAATAAAAAGGCGGTAGAGGATTATAAAAAAGGAAAGCAGAACGCGCTTATGTTTCTAGTCGGGCAGGTGATGAGAGAAATGAGAGGAAAAGTTGATGCCAAGGTGGTAATGGAAGAGTTAAAAGAAAAATTAACCTAATTGACCTAATTTCTAATTAACCTAAACAATGTTCAATGTCCAATTTCCCAATGTCTAATCTAATTTTTGGGATTTGGTTTATTGGGATTTGGTGATTGATTAGGTTAATTAGAATAATTAGAAATTAGTAATTTAGAAATAAATAATTTTAGACTATGTCATTCACTCATCTTCACGTACATTCGGAATATTCGTTGTTGGATGGATTGTCTAAGATTGATCAATTATTAGAACAGGTGCGACGGTTAGGGATGAATAGTGTGGCTTTAACCGATCATGGCGCTATGCACGGTATTTTTGACTTTTATATAAAAGCAAAAGACGCCGGAATTAAGCCGATCGTGGGAGTTGAAATCTATAAAGCTAAAAATTCACGTTTTGATAAACAATCAAGCCTTGAACACGATCAGTATCATTTAGTGCTTTTAGCCAAAGACTATCAGGGTTATAAAAATTTACTGAAAATAGTAACTTATGCTCATCTTGAAGGTTATTATTACAAACCACGAGCTGACTTTGAAATTTTAGAAAAACACAAAGAAGGATTAATTGCTCTTTCTGCTTGTTTAAAAGGAGAAATCCCTTTTTTACTTAAGCAGGGACAAACTAATGAAGCGGAGAAAATATTACAAAAATACCTTGACATTTTTGGAGAGAATTTTTATTTAGAAATCCAACGCCATCCTAAAATGGATGAATTGGAAAAAGTCAACAAAGAAATTATTAAGTTATCTAGAAAATATGGCGTACCCCTTGTGGCGACCAACGATGTTCATTATCTGCAGCAAGAAGATGCTTATGCTCAAGAAATTCTTCTTTGTATTCAAACACAACACACGATCTTTGAAAAAAATCGACCCTTGTCAATGATTGATACGCCTGATTTTTATCTTAAATCCGTCAACGAGATGAAGGGTCTTTTTATTGATCTTCCGGAAGCAATTGAAAACACAGAAAAAATTAATCAGCTTTGTAATGTTGAAATTCCCCATGGTAAGTGGGTTTTGCCGGAATATAAAATTGAAACAGGAGAAACACCTGAATTGTATCTTAAAAACCTCGTTTATAAAAATATTCAACAAAGATTTTCTCAAGACAATGGTTTAAAAGACGAAATTAGAAAAAGAATTGATTATGAACTGGAGATTGTTAATAAAAGAGGATACGCTACCTATTTTTTGATCGTTTCCGACTTTGTTAATTGGGCCAAAGATCAAGGGATTGCCGTTGGACCGGGCAGAGGTTCGGTGGCCGGTTCATTAGTGGCTTATATTCTTCGAATCACCGACATTAATCCCTTAGAATACAATCTGCCCTTTGAACGTTTTTTAAATCCGGGCAGACCAACACCGCCGGACATTGATATTGATTTTGCCGATTTAAGACGAGACGAAGTCTTGAAATACGTGACTGACAAATATGGAAAAAAGAAAGTAGCCCAGATTATTACCTTCGGTCGAATGGAGGCCCGATTAGCCATTCGTGATGTAGTTCGTGCTTTAGGCATGTCTTATTCTGCCGGAGACAGGCTAGCCAAGATGATTCCTTTGGGAAAACAGGGTTTTTCTATGACAATAGATAAAGCGTTAGAAGAAAATCCCGCTCTTAAATTTGCCTATCAAAACGAAGAAGATGCTAAAAAAGTATTAGACATTGCCCGAAAAATTGAGGGCGTAGCCAGACATTCTTCTGTTCATGCTGCGGGCGTTGTAATTGGAGATAAAGATTTGGTTGAATATGTTCCTCTTCAAAAGGAAACAAAGGGAGAACGGATTATTACTCAATACGACATGTATTGTCTGGATTTAAATGCCGTTTCTGAAAACAAAGCCATTGGTCTTTTAAAAGTCGATTTTTTGGGATTGCGGAATTTAACGATTTTGGAAAATGCGGTTAACTATATACATAAAAGCACGGGTATAAAAATTGATATTCATAATGTGCCGCTGACGGATAAAAAAACATTTAATTTGATATCAAAAGGGCGAACAATTGGCGTATTTCAACTTGAGTCTTCGGGGATGAGACGACTGGCTAAAGACCTTCAGCCAAATAAAATTTCCGACATTTCAGCTATGGTAGCTCTTTATCGACCCGGGCCGATGGATCTGATTCCTCTTTTTTTGGAAGGAAAGAAAAATATTAAACAAATTAAATATTTACACAAAGACTTAAAACCAATCTTAGAGGAAACATACGGTGTTTTAGTTTATCAGGAACAAGTGATGGAAATTGCTCATAAGATTGCCGGCTACACTATGGCCGAAGCTGATATCTTGCGGATGGCCATGGGCAAGAAGAAAAAAAGCTTAATGAAGAAAGAAGAGAAAAAATTTATGGCCGGTTGTATAAAAAATGGTTATACAAATAGTTTAGCGCAAAAAATCTTTGGCTTTGTGGAAAAATTTGCCGGTTATGGGTTTAATAAACCTCATTCTGCCTCGTATGCTCTCATTGCTTACTGGACTGCTTATATAAAAGCGAACTTCCCGGTTGAGTATATGACTGCCTTGCTGTCGGCCGAACTTCAAGGAGCGGCGGGACCAACAAGAGAAGCAAAAATGTTTCAAGCAACGGAAGAATGCAGAACGATGAAAATTGGAGTTTTGCCTCCTGATATTAATAAATCAGATTATGATTTTAAAATAGAGGGTGGTTCTATCAGGTTTGGATTGTCGGCTGTCAAAAATGTCGGGACGGCGGCAATTGATTCTATTTTATCCGCTCGGGAAAAGAATTTATTTAGCGGACTAAAAGACTTTTTGTACCGTGTTGACGTACGCAAAGTAAATAAAAAAACAGTGGAAAGCTTAGTTAAGGCAGGAAGTTTTGATGGGTTTGGAAACAGGGCGACTCTGCTTGTTTATTATCCTACGGCTCTTGAGGAAATGAACCGGGCTAAAACGGAGGTATCTCAAGGACAGTTTGGTCTTTTTACCACTTTTTCCGCGAAGCAAAACTTTGTTGATGTCTTGCCGAAAGTTGAAGATTTTTCCGAGGAAGAAAAATTTATCATGGAAAGAGAAATGATTGGTTTTTCCATCGGTAAAAATCCTTTAGCTCGATTTAGACAGATTATCGAGCAAAAAATAACTAAAAAAATTGGGGAGATTAGCAAAGAAGACGTTGGTAAACAACATATTATTGCCGGAAGCATTAACCGAATAAAAAAGATAACTACCAAGAAAAATAACAGCGAGATGGCTTTTGTTAGTCTTTTTGATGAAACCGGGTCAATTGAAACAATTGTTTTTCCAAAAATATATGCGACTACAAAAAATATTTGGAGTCCCAACAGAGCGATTTTACTAAAAGGAAAAGTTGACAGCAAAGACGAACGTATTAACATAATTGTGGATAATGCTATTGATTTGAGCAGGATAAAAATATAGAATTTATTTTATGAAGTCATTGGATTTCTTATACTATTTAAAGAGGCGACGGAGACGAAAAATTTTAAATGAACCAGAAATCGGAAAAAACGATGGAGCATTACCTCTTTATCATCCGATAACTGACAATAAAAATAAAGAAATAAAACAGACTTTTTTTGAAATGGATAAAAATTTTAAAATAAAAGAAGTCAAAAAACAAAAAAAACAAAAGAAAGTTCTTTTAAAATTTAATTTTTCACTTGCAAATTCTTTTAACATAGGTTATTATTTAATTACTCCTCTTGTAATAGGAGTATTTTTTGGTTTATTGGTAGATAATTTTTTCAAAAGCAGACCTATTTTCACTTTAATTTTTCTTTTATTGGGAAGTTTAGGAACGTTTTATAATCTTTGGAAAACTGTTAAAGAAAGTTAATGTTTTTGCTTATGCCACATGTTAGTTTAAAAGCTGAAAAAATTTTTGAGGTTTTTGGCTTTCCTGTGACTAATTCTTATCTAACCTCGCTGATTGTTCTTATCTTGCTATCTTTAGCTTTTTTGCATTATAATAGTCAAATTAAGTCAGGTCTGAAAAAAAAGTCCAAATTCTTTTATTTAATTCACTTTATTAATGAAAGTTTGTACCACTTTTTTAACACAATTTTAGGCGATCAGACAAAAATTGCTTATCCGTTGGTGGCTTCTTTTTTTATTTATATTCTTGTCCAAAATTGGTTTGGGTTGTTACCCGGCATCGGTAGTTTATTAATCAAAACCTGTCATGCTGGTGAGTGTCATTCAATTCCTCTTTTCCGGGGGGCGACGGCCGATTTAAACACAACTATTGGTTTAGGAATGCTGTCAGTACTTCTTTGTCAAGTTTACGGTGTTAGGGCTTTAGGAGCAAAAGAGTACATTAAAAAATTTTACAATTTAAAAAATCCCATTAGTTTTTTTATTGGCACTTTAGAAATTCTTTCAGAGTTCTCTAAGGTCTTTTCTTTTGGTTTTCGGCTTTTTGGCAATATTTTTGCCGGTGAAGTGCTTTTGGTAGTAATTGCTTTTTTGGTGCCTGTTTTGGCTTCTTTCCCTTTTTTACTTTTGGAATTATTTGTTGGTTTTATTCAAGCAGTTGTTTTCGCTACTTTGACAGCAGTCTTTATAAATTTAGCCATGAGTAAACAACATTAAGGAGGTGAAGTAGTATGGATTTGGCCACAGCAAAAACCGTTGCTATTAGTTTTATGATGGCTTTTGGGGTAGCTTTTCCCGCTCTTGCCATCGGAATGATTGGTAAATCAGCCATGGAGGCGATTGGTCGTAATCCTGAGGCTGAGTCAGGAATCAGAACCACCATGATTTTAGTAGTTGCTTTTGCCGAAGCAATTGCTATTTACGTATTGGTGGCGGCGCTTATTTTAAAGTTTACTTAATTAATTAATAATGAATATAAAATAAAATTATGGAAGGATTAGGCATAGATATAAAACTTTTAATCGCTCAAATTATTAATTTCCTTTTGCTTTTTTTAATATTTAAAAAGACTGTTAGTCAGTCTTTCTTGGAGTTTCTTTCTAAAAACGAACAACAAGGAAAAGAAAAAGAACAGCTTTTAAAAGAGCTTGAAGAAAAAGAAATAAAAGCCAAAGAAGAGGAAAAGAAAATTTTTGAAAAAGCACAAGCACAAGGGTTGCAAATTGTTGAAGATGCCAAAAAAAACGCAACTCAGATTAAGGCCGAGATTTTAAAACAAGGACATAAAGAAGCAGAAGAAATTAAAGAAAAGATGAGTAAAGAATTAGAAAGAGAAAAAAGCAACATCTATAAAGAAACGAAGACAAAAATTGTTGAGACATGCATTATCATGATTAAATCGGTTCTTTCCAAATTCATTACCGAAGAGAAACAGACGGAGGCGATTAAATATTTACTCAAAGAATTAGAAAAAGACAAATCATATGGACTCTAATCAGAATTTAAAGAAAGAATTAGAGAATGGTCTTTCTCTTCTTCTTAAAAAAAAAGAAATTCAAGAAGAAGAAATAAAGAAGGTAAGAAAAGTAACAATCATTACACCTTACCCTCTTAAAGAGTCGGAAAAGCAATTATTTCATGAACGATTCCCCTATTTAAAAAATGCCGTGATTGAAAACAAAATAGACAAAAGTTTAATTGGCGGTTTTATCATCAAGATCGGGTCAGAGATACTCAATGCTTCAATTAAGGGGACAATTACTCATTTAGTTAATAAACTTTATGAAAGTAGTTGATAAAATTTTTAAAGAGATTGAAGACGATATTAAAACAACCAAGCTACAGTTTAAAAAAGAAAATATCGGGGTGGTTACCGAAGTGAAAGACGAGGTGGTGACTCTTTCTGGTTTTGATAGAGTTGCCTACGGAGAAGTAATTGAATTTAAAAGGAATATTAAAGGACTGGTAATTGATTTAAGAGAAGATGAAGTGTCGGCGATTGTTTTTGGTGATTATCTGAAGATTTCGGAAAATGACACTGCCTTGGCCAGCGGCAAAATACTTTCGATTCCGGTAGGAGAGGAATTTTTAGGCAGAGTGGTGGATGGTTTTGCCAACACAATAGATGGTTTAGGGAAAATTAATAAGGCGGCTGCCTTTTATCCAATCGAAAAAATTGCTCCCTCAGTAATTTATCGAAAGCCTGTGAGTACGCCTTTACAAACAGGAATTAAGGCATTAGACGCGCTTATCCCTGTCGGCCGGGGTCAGCGAGAATTAATTATTGGCGATCGGGGAACAGGAAAATCAACTATTGCTATTGATGCAATTTTAAACCAAAAAAACGAAAACGTTGTTTGTATTTATAATGCCATTGGACAACGAAATTCAAAGATTGCTGCGGTAGTTGATCTTCTAAAAGCAAAAGGAGCAATGGATTATACAATTGTTGTTGCGGCTTCTGGCTCTGATCCTGTTTCTCTTCAGTATGTTTCTCCTTATGTTGCTTGCGCTATGGGTGAGTACTTTATGAGTAAAGGAAAGGATGTTTTGGTCGTCTATGACGATTTGTCAAAACATGCTTGGGCTTATCGTCAACTATCTTTAATTTTACGAAGACCTTCGGGCCGGGAGGCATATCCGGGTGATGTTTTTTACCTCCATTCAAGACTTTTGGAAAGAGCTTGTTGTCTTGATGAAAAATATGGTGGTGGTTCTTTAACCGCGCTTCCTATTATCGAAACTCAAGAAGGAGATGTTTCCGGATATATTCCTACCAATATTATTTCTATTACTGACGGTATGATTTATCTGGAAACAGATCTTTTTAACGCTGGTATTCGACCGGCGGTTAACGTCGGTATTTCTGTTTCAAGAGTAGGTAGCGCCGCTCAAACAAAAGCCATGAAACAGGTGGCGGGAAAATTAAAATTAGAGCTGGCTCAATACCGAGAACTAGCTGCTTTTGCCCAGTTTGAGGCCGAACTTGATGAAAAAACCAAAAAATTTCTTGATCGGGGGGCACGGATGATAGAAATATTAAAACAAAACAAGCATCAAAATCTGGATTTAGCTCATCAAGTCTTAATTCTTTGGATCGGAGTAAATGGTTATTTAGATAACTTATCTGTTTCCAAGATTGGTGAATTTGAAAGAAATTTTTTCGCAAAAATTGAGCTGACTAATAAAAAAATTATTAACAATATCAATAAAAAAAGAACATTAGACAGAGACGATGAAGAAAGGTTGAAAAAAATTGTAGAGGAATTTATTAAAAATAACTATGAACTTCCGTCAAGTCAGGAAAAAAATTAAAACAATTCAGAATGTTCGAAAAATTACCCGCGCCATGCAAATGGTTGCTGCCGTAAAAATGAAAAAATCTCAAAAAGTTGCCCAAGAAGGAA
Organism: uncultured Gammaproteobacteria bacterium; assembly: GCA_964476245.1. Taxonomy (GTDB): domain Bacteria; phylum Patescibacteriota; class Microgenomatia; order UBA1406; family HO2-37-13b; genus CAYYYW01. Next base: position 3,979 of record CAYYYW010000010.1, on the reverse strand, counting down.
AACCCTACCAAAAGATGTTGGAGAAAATTATAAGAAGAATACTTCCTACTGTTGATTTATCTCTTTCACCGTTGTTAAAAAAGAACGAACCTTCGTCAACAGATAAAAATCTTTACGTTTTCATTTCAACAAACAAAGGTTTGTGTGGAGCTTTTAATTTTAATTTATTTAAAACGGCTTTAACAGAAGTTAGGTTTGAAAAAGATGATTTTATCGTTTTAGGTAAAAAAGCATCGAATTTTATTTTGAAGATGAGGGGTAATATTGTGGCTGATTTTTCCGATCAAGGGCCATTTGTTCATAGTGTTTCTGCTATTTTTTCTTTGTTGATTGATGGCTTTTTAAATAATCAATACGGGTCAGTTTTTCTTTTTTACAATCAATTTCTTTCAACTTTTAGTTCTGAACCAAGAAAAGAACAGTTGTTGCCGATTGTTTACCCTGAAGAATTGATTAGTAAAATTGAAAGAACATCAGAACGAGAATATCTTATTGAACCGTCGCCACAAAAAATTATTGATCCATTAATAAGAGACTTCCTAAAGGAGCAGATAAAGAGTGCCATTCTAAATAGTGAGGCAGCTGAACATTCGGCTCGAATGTTGTCGATGAAAAATGCCACTGATAATGCGGCGGATATTATTTATAGTTTGACATTGTTGAGGAACAAATTAAGACAAGAAGGAATTACAAACGAACTTTTGGATATGGTTTCGGCCAAGCTGGCGACAGAAGATTAGTCATTTAAATAAAATTTATGTTAAAAGGAAAAATTATTGAAATTCGGGGAGTAGTGGTTGACGTTCAATTTCCCGAAAAAGAGACACCGAAGATTTATGACGCTTTAGAGGTTAAGACAAAAGAAATAGGGAAACTAATTTTAGAAGTAGAGGCAATTTTAGGTCAAGGACGAGTAAGAACTGTGGCGATGGGAAGTACCTATGGTTTAAGAAGAGGAACGGAGGTTGTTAATACCGGAAAATTTATTGAGGTTCCCGTCGGTAAAGAAACTTTGGGAAGAATTATTAATGTTGTGGGAGAACCTATAGATGAAAAGGGAGAAATAAAAACTGGCAAAAAGTATCCAATTCACAGAAAAGCTCCCTGTTTAACAGAACAATCGGTGAAACAAGAAATTTTTGAAACAGGTATTAAAGTATTTGATCTTTTGACGCCGTTTCTAAAAGGTGGCAAGATTGCTGTTTTTGGTGGTGCTGGAGTTGGAAAAACTGTTTTAATTCAAGAGCTTATTCGCAATGTGGCGGCAGAGCACGGCGGGGTTTCGGTTTTTACCGGAGTTGGGGAAAGATCAAGAGAAGGAAATGATTTATGGCGAGAAATGATAGCCAGCGGCGTTATTGATAAAACAGTGATGATTTTTGGCCAGATGAATGAACCTCCGGGAAATAGATTGCGGGTTGCGTTGACTGGTGTAACCATGGCCGAGTATTTTCGTGACGAAAAATATTTAGATGTTCTTTTGTTCATGGATAATATCTTCCGTTTTGCACAAGCGGGTTCAGAAGTTTCTGCTCTTTTAGGTCGCATACCTTCAGCCGTTGGATATCAGCCCACTTTGGCTTCAGAAATGGCCGCGCTTCAAGAAAGAATTACTTCGACTAATAAAGGTTCAATTACTTCAATTCAAGCAGTATATGTGCCGGCTGATGATTATACTGATCCGGCTCCGGTGGCGACATTTGCTCACTTAGATGCGTCGATTTCGCTTGAACGTTCACAGGCGGAACAAGGATTGTATCCGGCGGTTGACCCTTTAATTTCAAGCTCTCGCGCTTTAGATCCTGATATTGTTGGACAAGAACATTACGCTGTGGCCAGAGAAGTTTTAAGGACCCTTCAAAGATATAAAGATTTGCAGGATATTATTGCCATTTTGGGCATGGAAGAATTATCAGAGGAAGACCGTCTTACTGTTAATCGAGCCAGAAGACTTCAGAAATTTTTGACTCAACCAATGTTTGTGGCAGAAGTATTTACCGCTAAAACCGGTCGTTACGTTACTGCAGAAGACACCGTGAAAGGATTTAAAGAAATCATTGAAGGAAAACACGATGATAAATCGGAACAAGCCTTTTATATGGTAGGAGGGATTGAGGAAGTTAAAAGTTAAATTTAAAAGTTATATGCAAAATTATTTTAAATTTCAAATAATTACTCCTAAAAAAATAGTTTTGCAAGATGAGGTTGAATCGGTTTCAGCTCCTTCTGCCGAGGGTGAAATTACAATATTATTTAATCATATCCCCCTTTTTGCTTTATTAAAAGAGGGAGTGGTTAAGACAAAAAAGGGTGATCGAGAATCTTATTTTTCCATTGGTGGAGGTTATGTGGAAACGACAGGAAAAGAAGTTAATTTATTGGTTTCAAGAGCATATCACCAAAACGAAATTGACGAAGATGGAGTCAGAAGAGCAAAAGCAGAAGCGGAAAAGTTGTTAAAAGAAGGTAAAACAAAAGGAGAACGTTACAAAGCTATGGCTCAACTTCGACGTTCGCTTGTTGATCTAAAAATTTTAGGATACAAAAGAAAAAAACGACCCCAGCTTCATTAAGAAGGACAATGAAAAAGTCCTTGATTTTTAAAAATCTTCTGTTATTATTATTTTTAACTTATTATGCAATATTTTATAGATGCATAAAGGCACGATTGGAGTTGACTCCAAATCTTCTCCTAACAGC
>CAYYYW010000010.1:0-1179 GCA_964476245.1 uncultured Gammaproteobacteria bacterium | reverse complement strand
TGGGCCCATAGCTCAATTGGCAGAGCACTCGGTTTGCATCCGAGAGGTCAGGAGTTCAAGTCTCCTTGGGTCCACCACGTCAAACGTGGTTTTAGCGCTCTTTGACAATTAGTTATAGGTAGGAAAAGCATAAACCCGCCTAATCATTACATATATTGTAATTTTAGGACGGGTAAATTTTGTTTTAAACAAAATTTAGTTCTAATTTGTGGGACATCGTCTAAGGCTAATAGTGGATGCCTAGGCAATTTGAGCCGAGGAAGGACGTTTATTTAAGAACGAAAACATCGATAAGCCCTTTAATAGGCGTTATCAGTCGATGGTTTCCGAATGGGGCAACCCCGGTCGTAGTAATATGACTGACCCCGACGTTACGTCGGGGGGGTAACCTGGTGAACTGAAACATCTTAGTAACCAGAGGAAAAGAAACTAACAAAGATTCCGTCAGTAGCGGTGAGCGAAATCGGAAAAGCCTAAACCCGCTCAGAGCGCTTGCGCTTTTGAGTGGGGGTTGCAGGGCTCTGACATAACAGATCAGTTGAGGATAGGAAAATACCCTGGAATGGGTAACCATAGAAAGTGAAAGTCTTGTATTCGAAATCCAAAGCTGCTGGTTGGAGTACCTAAGTACCACGGGACACGGAAAACCCTGTGGGAAGCTGGGACGGTCACGTTCCAAGGCTAAATACTCAAATTGACCGATAGTGAACTAGTACCGCGAGGGAAAGGTGAAAAGTCCCCCGGCGAGGGGAGTGAAATAGAACCTGAAACTATTAGCTAACAAACAGTGAGAGCTTGTGCTTCGCACAAGGCTAAATTCTTAATTTCTAATTATTCTAATTGATCTATTTTTTTAGGTTAATTAGGAATTAGATTAATTAGGTTAATTTATCCTCGTGCGGAGTACGAGTGATCACGTGCCTATTGAAGAATGAGCCAGCGAGTACCCGTACTTTTCTTTGTTTAATCCCGATAAAATCGGGAGAAGGCAAAGCGAAAGCGAGTCTTAATAGGGCGTTTTGAAGAGTGCGGCTGACCCGAAACTGGGTGAGCTAACCATGAGCAGGGTGAGTCCCGATGAAAATCGGGAGGAGGCCCGAACCCGTTGTCGGTGAAATGACATGGGATGACTTGTGGTTAGGGGTAATATGCCAATCGAACCCGGAGATAGCTGGTTCT
>CAYYYW010000009.1:0-42957 GCA_964476245.1 uncultured Gammaproteobacteria bacterium | reverse complement strand
CGTGGATTTTCCTCAAAAAAACTATCCAATTCTCGATTAACTTGTTGTTGAACAATTGATTGAATTTCTGCGTTGCCTAATTTGGTTTTTGTTTGTCCTTCAAACTGAAGGTTAACCGATGGCATTTTTATATAAATAATTGCGGTTAAGCCTTCTCGAACATCATCTCCAGTTAGTGATCCGTCATCGTTTTTGATGAATCCTTCCTTTTTGGCGTAATCATTAATTGCCTTGGTTAAGGCTGTTTTAAAGCCGGTTAAATGGGTTCCACCTTCGTGAGTGTTGATAACATTGACAAATGACAAAACGTTTTCGTTGATAGAATCGTTATATTGAATGGCTACTTCTATTTCTTTATCATCAGTTTGGTTTTTGAAATAAATTGGCGGATGAAGAGGTTTTTTATTTTTATTTAGATCTTTAATTAGAGATAAAATACCGCCTTCAAAATAATATCCGTAGATTTCGTTAGTTCGGAAATCATTAATTTGAAAAAATATTTTAGGAATAAGATAGGCCCGTTCTTTAATTTGTTTTTTTACTTGTTTTAATAACAGCTCAATCCCTTCTTTAAAAATTGTTTTGTCGGGCAAAAAAGAAACAGCGCAACCGGTTTCGAAAGGACTTTGAATTTTAGAAATTTTGCCTACCTCTTCTACCGGATAAAGAGGAGTACCTTTTTTATATTCTTGACGATATAATTTCCCATTTCTTTTTACCTCAATGATAAGATGCTCGGCTAACGCATTAACGACGCTGGCGCCAACACCATGAAGACCGCCGGAGATTTTATAGGCTTTGGCGTCAAATTTACCGCCGGCGTGAAGTTTGGTCATGACAATTTCTAGGGCTGATTTTTTATATTTGGGCATTACTTCAATCGGTATGCCTCGCCCATCGTCAACCACTGTTAAATAATTGTTTTTTTCCAGACGGATGATAACATTTTTAGCAAAGCCTGTTAGTGCTTCATCAATGGCATTGTCAACAATTTCTGTCAGACAGTGATAGACTCCGGCAATTGAGGTAGTCCCGATATACATTGCCGGACGTTTTCTTACAGGTTCTAAGCCTTCCAACACGACAATTGACTTAACGTCGTAGGCTGAAGATGGAGAAGTTAAATTCATGAATAAATTATACTTTATTTTCTTAGCGAGGTCAATGGCTTTAAGATTGGGTTTTCACACTTTTTTGATTTGATAGTCTGAATCTTTGTCATCAACAATATAGCCTAAATCATTAATTTTTTGTCTCAATTGATCAGAAAGTTGATAATTTTTCTTTTGCCGGGCTTTTTTTCGTTCTTCGGCTAGTTTTATAATTTCCACCGGGATCTTTTTTTCTTTCAATTGGTTAAGTTTTAGTCCTAGGATTTGGTCAAAGTCTAAAATTAAATCATATTTGTCACCAGAGGGGATATTGGATTTAGCAACTTCCCACATGATGGCTAAGGCTTGGGGAGTTTGAAGATCATGGCTAATTGTTTTTGTAAACCTTTTGCGATACTGATCAATTTTGGCCAGTTTGTCTTCTGATAATTCTTGCCGTTGGGTTTGTTTTTTTAAGATCAAAAGAATTTGTTTTAAATTATTATATCCTTCTTGAGCTGCTTTGGCCGCTTCCCAAGTAAAATTCATCGGCTGGCGATAATGGGTCTGTAAAAAAAGATAGCGGATGGCTAAAGGTTCAACTCCCTTTTTTTTAACATCGTCAATAGTATAAAAATTTGCCAATGATTTACTCATTTTTTTACCATCAACCATAAGATGTTCGTTGTGGAACCAGTATTTAACGAATGGTTTGCCTGTTGCGGCTTCGGATTGGGCGATCTCATTGCTATGATGAACTGAAACATGATCGACACCTCCCGCGTGAATATCAATGGTTTTTCCTAAATATTTTATACTCATGGCCGAACATTCAATATGCCAGCCGGGAAAGCCATCGCCCCAGGGAGACTCCCAATGCATGGTATGGTTTTTGAAGCGTCCAACCCGTTTAAACCATAAGGTAAAATCAGCCGGATGTTTTTTTTGGGGATCAATATAAACCTCTTTCCGAGCGCCAAGTTTTTTCTCCGTGTCTTTTTGGGGATTAAGTTTTCCGTAATCGGCGGGTTTTGATGTGTCAAAATAAACTGCTTCTTTAGTTTCATAAGCAAAGCCTTTTTGATTTAATTGTTTAATTAATTGAATCATTTCTTGAATATGGTCGGTGGCGCGGCAGATAACGTCGGGTTTTATGATGTTGAGTTGACTCATCGTATCAAAAAAATAATCGCTAAAAAATTTAGCCACTTCCCAGACGGTCTTTTTTTGTTTTTTTGCGCCTTTTTCCAGCTTATCCTCTCCTCGATCGTCATCGCCGGTTAGATGACCAACATCGGTAACATTCATTGCGTGGTTAACTTTGTAGCCTAGGTATCTTAAGGTTCTTTTGAGTAGATCAACGTTGACATAAGTTCGTATATGGCCGATGTGGGTATAATCGTAGACAGTGGGGCCACAGGTGTAGTAAGTAACTAAAGGTGGATTTAGCGGGTTAAATTTTTCGATTTTACGGGTTTGGGTGTTGTAGAGATGCATAGACTTAAAATCCAAATAAGTTTTATAAAATTATAACAATTTTTAGGGGCAGCCGGAGGCTTTTTTAAAGCCGGCTTTGATAGCCTCTTCTTCCGAGCAGAAATATCCTTCACCGATATCTTTTTCAATAATTATCTGATTGTACTGTTTACAATTGGGAAGATGGTAAAACTTATCGTAGGTGCTTTTGTCGATGTTACCCTTAATCAAACAATCGTTAACGGATTGATCTGGGCCTTCCCGACATAAACTGCTCCAGATTCCAATTTTATTTTGTTGAGCTTGGTGGAAAGCGGCTGTCAGAATATTTCTTTGGGAATTTTTTTGATAATCGGTTCTGCCCCAGCCTTCTTCAAGTATTATCTTGTTGATAAGAATATTTTGGTAATAAACTAAAGCTAAGCTGCGGCCATAGGCTTCTTGAGTTTCTTCAGTTAATTTGACTTTTTTGTTTGATATTAATTGTGATAATCGTTCTTTAGCCTCTTTTCCACCACAACGGCTATATTCGGGAGCATCAACTCCTTTTAGTCTGACTCTTTTTCCGGATTTTAATTGAAACGTATCGCCGTCGACCACTTTAACAACTAAGTTTTGGCTAGCAATTTGTTGATAGGAGCGAAAGTTGAAAATTAAGGAAGTTAGGGATATTAAAGAAAGAGTAAAAATAAGAAAGTTTTTTAGCATATTTTATTTTAATAAATCGGTTAAATAAATAAAAGATGGTTATTTAATAATTTTTAATTGTCAAATTAATCTATTTTAGCAAATTTGATGACTATAGACCGTTGACTTATTTTTCTATTTGAATTTCAATTAATTAATTGAGTTTTATTTTTTTCAAGACTTTTTATGGTAAGAGTTTCTAAGTTTCGGTTACGGGAGGAAATTTTAATCAGGCTTTATCAGTTATTTTTTGAGGTGATGTCAAGATCAGCTAAAAAAGATTTGTTTTTTGAAATAATCAATGAAATATTTTCCCCAACTGAGAAAATTATGATGGCCAAAAGAATCACCATCATTTACCTTCTTATAAAAGGAGTTGACCAAGTAGTAATAGCAAACACTATTAAAGTTTCAACAGGCACTGTTTCCAAATACGCGGTCATGTTTTATAACAAAGATACTAAGCTGGTTAAATTAATCAGAAGAATGATTGCTAAAGAGAAAGTATTAGATTTCCTTGATGATGTTTTTGCGGATATTTTTATCCAGCAGGGAATAAAAATTGGTCACTGGGATTTGTATTGGCAACATAAAAGAAAAAAAGACAGAAGAGAAACTACCGGTTTATAAAAACTTAATCTATTAATTAATTGAGTTTTCCATTTAAAAACAACTTCAGATGGAAAATGATTTTTAGATTTTAATCCGCCTTCGCGAAATTTTTCCGCGTCGCCTGTCCTCTGCAGTAGTAAAGCTACGGAGGGTGGATAAACACGTGGGAGTTTCAAAACTTAATTAATTGATTAATTAAGTTTGCGGGAGTTGAACTTATTTTTTGCGAGACGTCGAACGTCCTAGCTACGTCTGACGTGGCACGCGATTTTGATAGGCTTTCGCTTAAAAAATCTTTTCGGTCTAAGCCAAAAACTGATATAATTTTATTTGAAAATAACTACATACATTCGTGTTTGTTTCGTGGTCTACGTCCACGGAACGTCTGACGTTCCACGCAGACAAATACTTATTTCGGAAGGACATAACCCGCTCAAGCCCGTTTGCTTCTCAATCGCTCTGAGCGGGTAATGTCGGGGTGGAGGGAATTGAACCCTCTGCCTCTCGGTCCCGAACCGAGTGGTCTACCGATGGCCTACACCCCGTTATTGTTTGCCGCTGCCGACTCTTGTTTCCATTTGCGAACGTTTGGCGACTTTTTTAGGGGCAAAAATACTGCGTCTTTCTTTTCCTTTAGGCGTTTCAACAAAAGGTTGTTGTTTTACTTTCTCTTCTTTCCTCTTTTTCTCTTCTTCTTTTTCCCATTCTTCTTTTCTTTTTCTTTCCTCTTCCCCTCTTTTTGTATTCTCAGTTGCTTTTTTCTCCTCATGTTTTTCTAAATTAAAATAATGCCAAAGTTTTTGGCGAACATCCATAATTTTTTGCTGATCTTGTTTTTTATACCCCTCTTCAAGTATTTTAGTATCAATAGGAGTATGGTTTTGTTTTTGACCTTGGCCTTTTTCGGTTTTTTCTATTCCTTTGTCTGATGATGGTGGCGATGATGCTCCGCCAGTGAGTTCCTGAACTGCTTTTTGTAATGAGCCGATTGTGACACTCTTCACCGCTTGGCCGGTTTGCTTGACGGTTGACGTCCCCAACTGTTCTAATTGTTCGAAAGTATCAGACCAAAAACCTCCTTTAGCCATATTACTACTGGTTGAATTAGTTTAAATTTGTCAGAGTTCCGACGCCCCTTCAGGTGTCGGAACCCCGACGCCAGAAAGCCATTTATCCACGGGTTTACACCCATGGCTTTCTGGCGTCGGGGCGAAATTCAGTATATTTTCTTATTTGAAACTGTTATAATTATAATACATTGTTATATGAATGATTTTAAACTTCGTTTTATTCCTCTTGGTGGCATTGTGGATGTAACCAAGAATATGTATCTCTATGAGTTGTATGAAAATAATACTTTAGTAGATATTCTTATTGTTGATTGTGGCATTGGTTTTCCTAAAGAAAAGGAACTGGGAATAGATTTTGTTATTCCTGACATTAGTTATTTAGAAGGTAAAATGGATAAGGTTCGGGCGGTTCTTTTAACCCATGGTCATGAAGATCACATTACGGCTTTACGTTTTCATTATGATAAACTGGGCCGGCCGCCAATTTTTGGTAGTCGGTTGACCGCGGTTTTGACCGAAGCAAAATTTGCCGAGTTTGGTTTGTCAGTAAAAGTAAATGAAGTTGATTATAAAAAAGATTATCAACTTGGTCGGTTTACCGCCCGTTTTATTCAGCTTACCCATTCTATTCCCGACGCGACTCATATTTTAATCAAAACACCGGTTGGAAATTTTTATCATGGTGCAGACTTTAAATTTGATCTGACTCCCCCTTATGGACCGCCGCCGAATTTTTCCGCTATTACGAAAGCCGGTGATGAAGGAATATTATGTTTACTTTCTGATTGTTTGGGCGCTGAAAACGAAGGCTTAACTCTTTCGGAAAAAATTGTTGGCAAGACTTTTGATGATGAAATGAGACAAACAAAGGGTAAATTTTTTATGACGACCTTTTCCTCCAATATTTCACGCATCAGACAATGCGTTGAAGCGGCGATTAAATATAACCGCAAAATTTGTTTTTTAGGTAGGTCAGTGAGAGAGAACACGAGGTTAGCTAAAACAATTGGCTACCTACCGATACCGGAAAAATTTTTAATTAGAGAAGAAGAAGTTAATCGATTTGCGGCAAATAAAGTTTGTTTTATTATTGCCGGCTCGCAAGGTCAGTTTAATTCAGCCTTGTCAAAAGTGGCTAATAATGAAAACAAAAATGTAAAAATTAAGGACGGTGATAGGGTTATTTTTTCATCCGATCCTATTCCCGGGTCGGAAAACGAGGTTTATAATTTAATTGAGAGACTATCTCTTTTAAAAGCAACGGTTGTTTATTCGGATATTCATAATCAACTTCATGCTTCTGGCCATGGCAATCAGGAAGACCTTAAATTTCTTATTCGTTTTACTAATCCGCGTTACCTTTTGCCAATTGGGGGGACAATTAGACACCAAAGGCAATATTTAGAATTAGCCAAAGATCTTGGTTATCACGAGCGACAGGTAGTGTTACTTCAAGAAGGTGAAACGTATTGGTTTGGAAGAGATAAAGGCAGTCTTGGGCAATCGATTAAAACAAAGAACATTTATGTAGATGCTTATGGTGTTGGTGATGTGGGTAATGTTATTTTGCGCGATAGACAGACGCTGGCTAAAGAAGGAATGGTTGTTTTAAACTTAATAATTGATCAATCCGGACAACTATTGATTAGACCTCAATTCATATCACGCGGATTTACTTTTGGCAAAGACGAAAAAATAATTTTTGCTGAAGCCGAAAAAGAAACAGAAAGATTATTTAATTTAAAAAAACCAAAAAAACAAGATGTAAAAAATTTTAAGCATGAATTAATTAAAAGCCTGGAAAGTTTTTTTCATAAAAAAACAGGTAGAGAGCCATTGGTGGTAGTGGAGATTATAGAGATTTAGGAAGCTCCTGAATGCGTCTACTATTATTTGTATTCTGTTCTACCTTCCATAGAGCGTTGAAGAGTCATGTAGTCGGCGTATTCTAAGTCGGCGCCGATGGGAAGACCGTAGGCTAGGCGGGTAATTTTGAAATTAAGCTTGTTTTGTTTTTTTATCTCTTCCAATCTTTTTTTAATATACATGGCGGTCGCCTCTCCTTCCATGTTGGGGTTAGTAGCCAGGATGATTTCTTTAACCGCGGCGGTTCTTCCTTGGGTATTCTTAACTACAGAGGTTTGAGAGTCAGGTTTTAAGGAGTCTAATCGCGTCGGTTTGATTAAGGCGGTTTTCACTCTTTTTAATAAGTGATTGATAAAGATATCGTCAGGACCAATATAATTTAAAGGGTCAATTCGACCATGAAGAACGTGATAAACACCATTGTATTTTCTACCGGTTTCTACTGATAAAAGATCAAGGACATCTTCAACGACGGTTATTATATTTTTATTTCTTCCTGAATCGTTACAAATTGAGCAGATTTTTTCCTCGGTTAAATTCAAACAGATTTGACAATAATGAGATTTATTTTTTAATTCAACTAAGGTTTTAGAAAACTCCTCAAGTTCGTTTTGGGGAATTCTTAAAAGATAAAAAGCCAGGCGTTTGGCAGTTTTTGGGCCAATACCAGGAAGTTTTTCGAAGAAGTCGATGGTTTTTTGTAAAGGTTTGGGTAAAGAGTTCATATTACAAATTACTCAATTCCTTGGCTATAATTGGGGCGATTGAATATTCTTCAAGTTTTTCAAATCTTTGTCGTTCGGCAAGAGCAATAGTATTGGTGGTAAAAAATTTAATCAGCCTTGAATCTTGTATTTTTTTCGGAGCATCTGAGGTAAAGTCGTGATGGATAACAGCGGCGTAGACATCTTTTGCTCCTTTTTCCAAGCATAGATCAATTGCCGGAATGAGCGTGCTTCCCGAAACAACCATATCGTCAACAATAATCGTGATTTTATCTTTCACATTTCCATAAAGACCTAAAGGACGGGCTTTGTGTATAATATTTTGATCTCTTTGTTTTTCAATAACGACTTGAGAAAAATTTTCACTTTGATAAAAAAAGCGGCCGAAATTTCTAACTTTTTCTACTGCTCCTTGATCCGGGGAAACAAGAACAATCTCTTTTCTATTGATTCCTGCTTGATTAAAGTAACTGGCTAATTTTTCGGCTAAAAATGGAAAGGCAGACAGATTCTTAAAGGGAATAGAAAAAACACCGCCGGTCGCTTCGGCGTGGATATCAAAGGTGTAAATTTTATCAAAACCAATGGCTTCGATAAAACGAATAACGACATTAACGGAAATACACTCCCCTGCCCTATGTTGAATATTTTGTTTAGCATAACCAAAATAGGGAACAACAGCGATAACTTTTTTAGCCTCTTGGCGTTTTAAGGCGTCACAGAAAAAAAATAATTCCATTAAATTTGTGTCGGTGGGATTACTTGATGATTGAATAACAAGACAATTTTGATTTTTTACTTTTTCTTTAATAGTTACTTTTACTTCAGAATTGCCAAAACGAACCACCTCTGCTTCGGCCAGGGGGAGTTTTAATCCGCCTTCGCGGAATTTCCCAAGAGTTAGATTGCGGCGGGATGGATAGATATTTTCCGCTTCGGCGGATTTCAGCTCCGACGAAGCGTTTGTAAGGATTCCCCGACCATTAGGTTGTGGGAGCTTCAATAATTTAGCTACTTCTTCTGCTAATTTTTGGCTGGCGGTGCCGGAAAATAGTTTCATGGTTTTTAACCTTTGCGTAGGGAACAGGCATGCCTGTTCCTTACAATTATTGATTTTGGGAAATTTCGATTAATTTTTTGGCGGCTAATTCTTGGGTTTTTTTTATCGCTTCGTTTATTATGTCAGCAATGCGATTTTCTAAGACTCCGTCAACAGCGATTTCTTTTACTTGCTGGTCGCCTCGCAAAACTACCCGAATGCCATTTTTTTCAACGACGACTTCTTCTTGTTGAAGCGCTTGCTGCATCTTCTGGGCCTGTTGCTGCATTTGTTGTAAATCTCCAAGACCTTTAAGTGGATTAAACATTTTTATTCACCTCCTTTAGAAACTGTTTCCCGATTTAATCGGGATTACAGTTTCTTAAGTCCGCCGAAGCGAAATTTCGGCTGCGTGGATGTAAACCACGAGACGAACTTGAGCGTAGGCGGACAATTATTTAACCTCCGAGGTTCTCCTGCCTGCCGGCAGGCAGGTATCTTTATAAAACTTGTCAAACCTCGGAGGTTTTATTTTCAATATATTCTACCATTGCAATTTCTAAAGGTAATGTTTCTATTGGTGAATATTTTAAGTTATTATATGCTTTCTGCAATAACTTTATCAACGTGCTGATTTCCTTTAATGAAAAATTGTAATCTTCTTCTAAATCAGTTTCAAGGCGATTTTTTTTAAGAAGAACCCCATGTAGTTTATCAAGTAAATATTCAATTAATATTTTAAAATTTCCTCCGTTTTTTTCATAATTTTCAATAAATTCGATGCTTAATTTAAGATCCTTTTTTTCCAACAATCTTATTAAGTCGCCATGTTCATCTTTCAAGCCCAAAATCTTTTTTACATCATTAATTGTCGGTGTTAAACAATTAATAACGGTTTCTTCTAGTAATTTGGCCGCGTCGCGAAAGGAATTGTCCGAATATTTTGCGATAAATTTTAGTGTTTGAGCATCTATTTTGAGTTTTTCGCTTTTGCTAATCCGGGTCAGCATTCTGACAATTTCTGTTTCTTTGGCCTTGCTAAAATTAAATTTGAGGCAACGAGAAATAATCGTTTTAGGTAGTTTATCACTTTCAGTAGTAGCCAAAATGAAAATGGTAAAAGAAGGAGGCTCTTCTAAGGTTTTAAGAAGAGCGTTAAATGATTCAGTTGTTAACATGTGAACTTCATCGATAATATAAACTTTATAGCGGCTATGAACGGAAGAAAACTTAACTTGGTTAATAAGATCTCTCGTTTCATCAATTTTTCTGGTTGAAGCGGCGTCTATTTCCATTATGTCTATTGAAGAGCCGGCAGTTATCGATTGACAGCTATAGCACCGGTTGCAGGGTTCGGCGGAATCTGATTTTTGATTATAAAGGTTTTTTTCACAATTTATTACTTTGGCTACAATTCGAGCGGTGGAGGTTTTTCCCGTGCCTTTTGGGCCAGTAAAAAGCAGAGCGTGGGGAATCTTTTTTGATTGGAGCAAAATTTTTATTCTTTCTCTGATTGCTTGATTATCAATTTCTTCGATTGTTTGAGGACGGTATTTTAAGTAAAACATATTAATTTAATCTCAAATGTCAAAACTCAAATGTCAAATCTATAGTTGAAAAAGCTTACTATTTTATTTAATGATATTTTCAATTCCGTGTTTGATTAATTCAATGACAATGGTATCAACTTCTTTTTCTCTTTTGGCGGCTAAAAGAATTGCTTGAGGATAGCAGATAAAGATTTCGCCAATTAGATTATTTTCTTCTGTAGAGACGATCCGACGGGTCGTCTCTACCTCGTTTTTCAAATATGAAAAAGACAAAACAGGCAAAGCAACATCTTCTTTTTTATATTTTTTGGCGACCTCTCTCATTTTTCGTATACCGACAAAAATGACATTAAGTAAGTCATTTTTAGAAAAACCGTGTTTTTTTAAATAAGAAGAAATTTTTTCCGCTACTATTTTGCGGTTTACTTTATAATTTGATCGGGAAAAAATATTTAACATAGTTTTTTTATTTTCTTCTATAAAATCTTTGTTCTTGTACTTTTCTTTTGATTCTGTCTTTTTCCTTTTCTTTTTTCAAAATAGAAGGCTTTTTAAAGAACTTTTTTTTACTGACGTCAAAAGTAATATTTTCTTCCCGGAATACTTTAGTAAACTTTCGAAAAAGAGCGTCTTTTGTTTCTCCTTGTTTTTTGATAATAACGATCATGTATTATTCACCTCCATAATTTTATTATAACATGAAAAACAAAATATAAAAAAGATAGAAAGCAAAAACAGAAGGTAAATTATTATTTCAATTTTTTAACAATATCAACGACTTCATTGAGGCTTAATTTTGTCGGAATGGTATCGGGGTTTTTTGTTGTTCCGTTTAAAATCATTTGGCCTGAAGAATGAAAATACCAGGTAGCCTTAGGATCTTTTTGTTTCAAAAGCTTGTGTAGGACAAATAGGTTTAACAGGTCTTTTTTTAAATTGCTTCTTTCACCGAAATGGCTGCGAAGACCGCTTGGGCGGGTCGGCGGGCGGGATAAATAAGGTGACAGTTTTATTCTTATATGGCCTTGTTTAGGACTTTTTCTAACAACTAAAGAATAGCCTTTTTTTTGAGCCAAGCGAGAAGCTTCCTCATTGTCGGTTTCTAAGCCGATTGCTTTACCCCATTTAGTTTTAAATATAGAGCCGGTTTGTATTTCTTTTTCCGCTTTGATTTTATTGATAAATGTCCGCAAAATTCCATCAAGGATTAATTCTCCAGTCTCTATCATTTGAGAATCGTTTTGGAATTTCATCCGTAGTCCGTCAAGAATGCCAATAATGAGAAAGTCATAAATATCGTTGTCAGGTTTGGGTAAAAAAACCTCACGAAAATGATCAATTTCGTTGAAAATATTTACCATTCTTTCTAAAGGATTAATTAATTTTTTATTAATAAAATCTTTTCGTTTTAAAAAAAGAAAGACTTTTTTGGCAGAGCAAGTGTTTTCATTATTTTGGTGATGATCAAATGACCCAAGTCCGGTATCTACATGAATGACAAGAGGATTTTCGTCGGGTGGTTCTTTATCCAAAGTTAAACCGGCCGGAACGAATTCAACTTGAGCATTGTGCCAGTTGGGAAGAAACCGCTTGATTAACCAGACAGATGAAATAGCATCAAGGTCGGGAGAAGTATGAGTGACAATGGTTTTCATAAATAAAATTGATGAAGTTTTTTGATGACTTCGGTTACGGACAAAAGTGTTTTTTTCTCTTCGGTTCTTTCTTTCCATTCAATTTTTTCTTTTGTTCTTTCGGAAATAACCAAGCGGATTGGAATACCGATTAAATCAGCGGTCATAAATTTTTCTCCTCCGGAAATATTGTCGCGGTCGTCGTAAAGAACTTCAATATTTTCAGCTTTTAAGGTACGATAAACTACATCGTTTAGACTATTTTTAGTACCTAAATTGATAAGATGACAATGATAGGGAGTAATTTCTTTTGGCCAAATTATTCCATTTTTATCATTATTAATTTCAACGACTGCTCCTAAAAGACGAGTTGTGCCAATACCATAACAACCCATAACAACAAAATGAGATTGAGCATTGCGATCGATAAAATTGAGATTAAATATCTCGCTGAATCTTGTTCCCAAGTCAAAAATATTACCGACTTCAATAGCCTTATTTATTTCTAAAAAACCATTAGTACATTTTTCACATTTGTCCCCCGCTTTCAGTTTGCTGATTTCTTTGTTTTGAGTAAAGGCACAGGAATTACAATAGATTAAATCTACCTCGCCGGCTTTTGTAATGACATTAAATTCGTGAGAATATTTTTTAGTGAAAGAACCGCCTGAGGCTTCGGTAATTCGAACATTAGTTAAACCGCACCTTTGAAAGATTTTAAGATAGGTTTTAGTTACTTTTTGATAATATGCAATTAAATCGTCACGATTCTCATGGAAAGAATAAAGATCTTTCATGCCGAATTCGCGACCGCGTAAAATGCCAGACTTTGGTCTTGGTTCATCACGAAATTTTTCCGTAATATGATATAGGTATAGAGGTAAATCTCGGTAGCTTTTAATCCATTTCTTAGCCAAGGGAACGACCATTTCTTCGTGAGTTGGAGCAAGAGCATATTCCTGATCAAAACGGCTTTTGGTTTTAAACAAAATGTCAACGGTCTGCCAACGGTCGGTTTTTTGCCAGAGGGTTTTTGGGTGAAGCAAGGGCATGTTGATTTCTTGTCCATCAATGGCATTTATTTCTTGACGAATAATTCCTTCGATTTTACTTATTATTTTTACTCCTGAGGGAAGAATATTGTAAAGTCCGGAAGCAACTTGATCAATAAAACCGGCCCTAATTAAAAGCTCATGACTGCGAGCTTCATATTTTTTCGATACTTCTTTAATTGTTTTGCCGAAAAGCTGTGAATAGCGCATAATTAAAAATGAAATTACAATTTAATTATAATATAAATTTTCTAAGTTGTTATGCGTAGAATTCGTCAACGAAAACTAAATCGATTAAAAAATTTTGATTATTCATCAACGGGATGGTATTTTGTGACGATTTGTATGAAAAATAGAGAATGTTTGTTGGGAGAAATTGAATAATAATAATCAATCAACTGTAGGGACAGGGCAATGCCCTGTCCCTACAATAAATATACAAAACAATCATTATGGATTATTATCAAAAATTATTAATGGATTTAAAAACGTTTCCACAAAAACAATTAGAAAACAAACGCATTCATTCCATTGGCAACGGTCATATTATGATCATATTATCCGCAATGAAGAATCATTACAAAATATCCGTCAATATATTAAAAACAATCCTTTAAAGTGGAGTGAGGATAGGGAAAACCCAAAAAATATCAAGCATGATAACCAAGTTTATCCAAGACTTTACCAACGGTTTCTAAAGGACCCGAAGAATAAGTATCAATAATCAGATCGTAATATTTCGAGTTAAAAAAATCATATTTTCCATAAATCTTCTGCCAGGTTTTGAAATTTCCTTTCTCTCTTTCTTTAATAAATATTTTGGTTTTTTCCACCGAGATTTTATCCCGATTAACGACTCGATCAATTTTTACCGCGTCATTGCTGCAAATCAAAAGAATTCGCAAGGTGTCTTTTCGATCGCAAGCCATGAAACCAGCCAACCATGATTCAATAACAAAATGTCCATCGGTTAGTAATTTTTTCGTTCTATTGTCAATTTGGTGATGAATTTTTGATCCCGCACGACTGGCTAACGGTTGAACATATTCCTTAAGATAATCTCGTAATATTTGTCCGCCTGAGGCAAAACGCCAACCCAATGGTACAAGAAACGGTTTAAGATTATTAATAAGAGTATTTTTGCCGGTAGCAACGCCGCCGGAGATAGTGATATTGTTGTATTTAAGTTTCATATTATTTTTAATTGTCCACAACCGCGTAGGTTTTCTATTTAAATAATTTTACGATATCGTTAATTGATACCAAAGCAATCAATGATAGAAGAATAGCAAAGCCAACTAAATTTAGTCGTCTTTCAATTTTAGGATCGACTTTTTTTCTTGAAATTGCTTCATAAACTATAAGTGCCAATCTGCCGCCATCCAAAGCAGGAAAAGGAAAGATATTTATAACGGCCAAATTAAGTGATAATAATCCTAAGACTTGGAGTATAGCGTTATTGCCAAACTTTACCGCCGCTGAAGTTATTTTTGCAATTCCGATAGGGCCAGCTACCTCAACCTGAACTTTTTGGAATGTTAAAAAAAGAAGCAATGTTTTGATTAATTCCTTAACAATGGTTATTGTTATATTTAATGATTCGATTAAACCAAACAGCGGTGCCTGATACCAAGGATATTTTTTTTCAACAAAAGAAGTAATAACTACTCCTAATGGACCTTGGCCTGGTGGTGGATTTTTTCGGGGAAAAACCGCCACGATAAATTCTTCTGAATTTCGTTGAATAACCAATCTTATCTCTTGATTGGTATATTTCTTAGCGAGATCAATTAAATCCTGGGTTGATTTTAATGAATGGATAGCAGGTTGAGTATTGTTAGTATTAACAATGGCTGATTTGATAATGTCTTTGGATTTTAAACCGGCGGAAGCGGCGGGTGAATTTTTCATTACTTTTTCTACAATAACATTATTTGTTGGTACGGGTACTCCCTGGGTAAAAAGATATGAAATAATTAACCAACCCAGAAGAAAATTAGCAGTAACTCCGGCAATAATAATTGAAACTTTCTGCCAAGGTTTTTTTCCAACAAACGTTCGATTTTTAAGATTTTCGGAAAGTTTTTTTGTCTTTAATTCTTCTTGTTCTTCGCCAAGAAGCTTAACAAAACCGCCAAAAGGAAGAAGGTTAATACTATATATTGTTTCGCCTTTTTTAAGACCAAAAAGACGAGGTGGTAAACCAAAACCAAATTCCTCAACATAAACCCCATTTTTTTTGGCCATTAAAAAATGACCTAGTTCGTGAACAAGAACGAGGATGCTTAAAATGATAAAGAAAATAATGATTGATATCATATTATCAAATCTAGTTTGAGCTTTGAGATAACCTTAGATTTCCATCAATTCTTTCTCTTTCTTTTTTTTCATTTGTTCTATCTGTTGATTGAATTCTTGGGATGTTTTGTCAATTTCTTTTTCGATTCTAAATTTTTGATCCTCGGAAATTTCTTTGTTTTCAAGAGCCATTTTTATTTTTTTTCTAGTTTCATCCCGAATTGTGCGGATTTGTTCGCGGGTATCTTCTATTTTTTGGGAAATGATTTTTAATAATTGTCTTCGTTGTTCTTCCGAAAGGGGAGGAATGGTTATGTGGATATTTTTTCCATCAGTTCGAGGAGTAAGATTTAGAGGAGAAGATAAAATAGCTTTTTCAATATCGGGGATGATGGTGGGGTCAAAAGGAGAAATTAAAAGTCCAGATGGTCCTTCGCTGGTGATAGTTGACAATTCCATTAATTTTAATTTTGTTTGTCCGTCATAGGCTTTAACCATTAGACCCTCAATTAAAGATGAAGAAGCCTTGCCTGTTCTAATGACAGCAATTCCTTCTCTTGTCAGCCTAACTGTTTTTTCTAGTTTTTCTTTTAATTCTGAAAGTAAAGATTGTTCTGAAAACATAAAGATATGTTGTCATTTCGACCGAGTTCCGACGTTACGTCGGGACGAGTGGAGAAATCTCTTAAAAGAGATTCCTCGACTCTGCTTCGCTTCGCTCGGAATGACAAACAAATGCATAACTCCTGTTCTATATTTCATACCTCACAAATTTCCCAATTTTTATATTTTCTCCTATTTTAAGGATATATTCTTTTATTAAATTGTCAACGGTTTTTGACGAATCTTTAACATACGTTTGGGAAAGAAGCTCTTTAACATTTTTTGGGTTCATTGAGGCAATTTGCATTACTAATTCTTGACCAAGCATTTGAAAATCGGAATTTTTAGCAACAAAATCCGTTTCACACAAAAGTTCTAAAAGAGTGCCAATTTTTTTATTGTGATGAAGATAATTAAATATTGATCCTTGATTAGTGGTTCTTCCGGTTTTTCCAGTTGATATTTCCGCTCCCCATTTTTCTAAAAGCTTTTTGGCTTTATCAGGATCGTTATTTGATTGTTCTAGGGCTTTTTTACAGAGAGAGAAAGAAATACCAGTCAATTGACGAAGTTTTTTAAGATTATTAACGGTATACATGATTTAAAATCTTTAACCTTTAATCTTTGATTTTTCGGCAGCTTTTCTACCTTTATTATATGCATCAAGGATTTGCTCAGTTATATATTTAACGCTAGTGACGGCATCGTCGTTGGCGGGTATTGGGTAAGTAATTGGGTCAGGGTTAGCATCAGTGTCGGCGATAGCCACGATCGGAATATTTTTTTGTTGGGCTTCTAAAACGGCGTTATTTTCTCTTTTTACATCAATAATAAAAAGAGCGTCAGGAAGTTTTTCTATTTTTTCTACGCCTTGATAAATAGATAAAATGCGGCGAAGTTTTTTTTCAAATTTTACCCTCTCATGTTTAGGGAAGGTGTCCCAAGCGCCTTCTTTTTTTTCTTTTTTCAACTGGTTTGCTTTTTTGATGTTTTTGGAAACTTCTTCAAAATTAGTAAGAAAACCGCCAACCCATTTATTAGTTATATATAAAATATGACCATTTTCATCATTTTTAATTTGGTTTTGACACAGTTCTTTAACTAAGTTTTTTACCTGATTTTTAGTCGTTAAAACCAGAAGGGATTTATTTTGTTTTCCCAAATCAAAGACAAATTCTTTAGCTTTGTCTAAGTAAGTGGCAGTTTTAAAAAGATCAATAATGGCAACTCCTCTCTCAATTTTATAGATATATTGTTTTGCTCGTGGGTGAACCTTGGCTGATTTATGGCCAAGATGAATTCCCTGAGCGAGAAGATCCTCAGGGTTTGTTTTTTTAATCATAAGAATTTATTCTAACAAGAGAAGGGTTTTTTTGCAATTGATTATTAATCTCCAATTAAAGTTTGAGGCTTTTTAGGAATTTTTTGAATTCGCCATTAATTCCTTGATGAGTTAAAGCAAACTCTACGACTGTTTTCATGTACTCAAGTTTATTGCCGGTATCATAATATTTTCCATTTTTGATCTCACAGGCGTAGATAGGAATACCTTCTTTTTTTAAGAGATTTATAGCGTCAACTAACCATATTTCTCCACTTCTTCCCGGTTTAAGACGGCTTATGGCGGAGAAGACTTCGGGCGGAAAAATATAGGCACCGTGGGTGGCTAAGTTTGAGGGCGCTTCAGGAGGCAGGGGTTTTTCGACAATTTTTTTAACTTTATAAATTGGGCCATCGACATGTTCTAAGTCGGCAATACCATAGCGGCTTAAATGATCTTTTGTTTCAATTCGAACGCCGGAGATCATTACTCCGCCGAATTTTTCCCACATTTTCATCATCTGGGCAAGTCGAGGCGGCTTGGCATAAATAAATTCATCTCCCCACATGACGGCAAATGGCTCATGACCAATAGCCGGCTCGGCCGAAAGAACGGGCGTAGCGTTACCGTACGGTCCTTTTTGTCTGATGTAAATAAAATTTGCCATTTCAGAAATGTTTTTAATTTCTTGCAATAAATTTTCTTTTTTACCCTGTTTAAGATTGTTGATAAGGTCAGCGTTGGGAATGTCAAAATGGTCTTCTATTGCTCGTTTACTCCACCCAGTGACGATAATTATGTCCTCGATTCCTGAAGCGACCGCTTCTTCGACCACATATTGAATTACAGGTTTATCAACGATGGGGAGCATTTCCTTAGGCATGGCTTTTGTTTGAGGAAGAAAACGAGTGCCATAGCCTGCGGCGGGAATAACAACTTTTTTTATCTTCATATAGTAAATTTTAATCTCCGAGGTTCTCCTGCCTGCCGGCAGGCCCGCCTGCCGGACGGGCAGGCAGGTATCTTTATAAAACTTGACAAACCTTGGAGGTTTATTTATTTTCGAATTGAACTGATATCGTTTGAGTGAGTTTTAAAGAATTGTCAATAGTGGCTTTTATTTGGGCAACGCCTGAACTTGTTGAGCTAAGTTTAAATTCTGTTTTTCCTTGCTTGTCAGAAACAGGCTGAATTTCTTTAATTGTGCCTAAAGTAGTGGTTAGGGTAACTTTTTTGTTGGTAATGGGGAATTCTTTTTCATTGCGGACAAAAACAGTAATAACACTTTCTGATTTCCCGTCTGCTGGGAGAGAATTCGGCCAGGCAAAAACGAGCGATTTAGTTGGTGAAGGTAAAAATTCTTCCTTTGCTTTAGTTAATTTTGTAATTGGTTGTTGAAAAACCAAGATGGAAACGAATAAACCAAAAGCAATGAAGAAAACCAAGATTAGGCCGATTAATTTTTTATCCATAGATTTAATTATATCATAGAATTTTAATTTTTAAGTTTCAATGCTTCGATAATTTTTCTATGAATTAACTGTGGTGATAAAATTTTATCATTTTTAACACAATTTATTTTAACCCAATGTTTATTTTTTTGAGATAGCTGAAGGTACATTTTTTCAACCATTTGTCGATAATGAATGTCTTTTTCGTGAATATCTGTTTTTTTTCCATTAAGATATCGTCTGTTTGGTTTATTTTGGGTTAAATTAAGGCTGATTTGCCATGGAACATACAAATAGATAACTAAATCTTCCTTGGGAATTTTATGGATCTTGTATTCCAGTTCTTCCAACCATTTTAAAAACATAGTGCGTTCTTTCTCGGTTTTAAATTTAGTTCCCTGATGCGCCATATTAGAGGAGGCATAGCGATTGGCAATTATAATACCGCCTTTATTAAGAAATTCTTCCATTTCTTCTTTGACGGAGACCCGATCAAGAGCAAACGCCAACGAAGCTAAATACGGCGAAATTTGATTGAGGGTGCCAAATTCGCCGCGTAAAAATTTAGCTACGGTTTTGCCATGAAAAGAAGTATAATAGCGAGGAAAATCTAAATACTTAACGAGTATTTTTTTCTTTTTTAAATAATCAACTAACAATTTTACTTGGGTTGTTTTTCCCGAACCGTCAGCTCCGTCAATCACAATAAGTTTGCCCTTTTTTCTTTTTAATTTTTCAATCCACGTTAAAAAATTTTTTAAGATTAAGTGAAAATTATCAAAATCATAGTGTTCTAAAAAAAGATTGTCTGAAGGATTGCCGGCAATCATTGGTGAAAGCTTGTCCTCATTTTCTTTGTAGACTAAACCAAGGACAGGCTTTTCTTTTATCAGGGCGTAAACAATTTGTCCCCCAACGCCTGTTGAGGGTTTGGTGACTTCGGCGACGATAAGGTCAGCTTGGTCAATTAATTTCTTCTCTCGTTTAAAAATTTTTTGGAGAGATTGAGATTTGTCTTTGTTTAATAATTTTTTATTAATAATTTGCTCCCCGGATAATATTTTAGACCTTGTTTTTTTAAGATTTGAAAAAATATGGTGATAATTTTTAATTAGTTCTCCGTTGTTGGTTGTTGAGGCAGTGAAATAGATCTTGAGCATATTGTTTTTAAGTTTTTTCGATTTAAAATATAATTGTTTCTTCTTTCTTAACCTTGTTTTCCAATACTGTCTTGGCTATTTTGTCTTCTATCTCGTCTCTGATTGTTCTTTCCATATTTCTGGCGCCGAATTGTTGATCATAGCCTTTTTCAGTCAAATAATCAAGAAAATTGTCAGAGATATTAATTTTTATCTGATGCATTTTATAAACGTCGTTAATAATTTTGGCAAGCATTTTTCTGGCAATTTCAAGAGTTGCTTTTTTTGTTAAAGGTCGGTAAACAATTACACCATCAAATCGGTTTAGAAATTCAGGAGCGAAGACGTGGTTTTGGACAAGCCAGTTGATTAAGCTGTGTTTAACCTCTCCAATTTTCTCATTGCTTTTAACCGCCGCGGTTCCAGATGGGCTAGTTTCCAAAACCGCGGCGGTTTCTGCAATTTTGGTTTGAGAAAAAATAAAATCGCTGCCGGCGTTAGAAGTGGCAATGACAATTAGATTTTTGCAGTCAACCCGTTTACCAAATCCATCAGTAAAATATCCTTCATCAAGAAGTGTCAAAAAAATATTTAATAGATCTTTATCCGCTTTTTCTATTTCGTCCAGTAATAAAACACCGTAGGGTTTTTCTCTTACTGCTCTGGTTAGAAGACCGGGGTTTCCGGTATCCATAGAACCTAATAGATTAGAAATATCGTCCTTTCTTTGATAAAAAGACATATCAAAACGAAGTAAATGATCTTGTGAACCGAAAAAAACAGAAGCCAAAGCCTTGGCGGTTTCGGTTTTGCCAACACCGGTTGGCCCTAAAAATAAAAAACTGGCTAATGGTTTTTTTCTTTTACTCGCCATGATTGAGGATCGACGCAAGGCAGAAGATAATTTTTCAATACCCTCTTCTTGAGAAGTAATTTTTTCCTCCAAGAGTTTTTCCAAATTAAGCAGTTTAGTCTTTAGAGATTGGTCAAGCTGTATAGGAATATGAGTTTTTTGGGAAAGAACCGTATCAATAATTTCAGGAGTAACTATACCATTTTCATTAACCGCGTAGGTTTTAACGTCTAACCTGGCAGATTTTTGCCCGGGGATTTTTTGGGAGGTATAGACGCAAGCCTCATCTAAAAGCTCAATGGCTTTTTCCGGGAAAGGAATATAAGTAATATAAAAACTGCTTTTATCAATAACTTCTTTAATAGTTTCGAAGGGAATAATAACTTTAAAATGTTGTTCAAAATGAAAAGCTGTTTTTAAAAGAATTTTTTCTGCTTCTTCCTCGTTAATTTCAAAAACGTCTATTTTTTCAAAAAGCCGGTTAATTCTATCGTTAACGAAAATAAACTTTTGATAAAAAAAAGGAGTGGTAATACCGATGAACTGTAATTTGTCGGTTTTGGCAAATTCGGAAATTATAGTGGTTAAATCAATTCTGTCGAAACCATTGGCAATGTATTTATCAAAATTATCAATAAGGATTATAATATTCTTGGCTTTGGTTGCTTCTTGGAAGATGGTTTTTAGAATTTCTTCTTTTTGATTTATGTCGGCGCTTTGAGAAATTATTTTTTCCACATCAATTTTTATTATTCTTTTATAAGCAAGAAGCGGATTAATTTTGCCTTCGTAAATTTTTTTGGCCAATCCCTCAATAATGGTGTGTTTTCCTACGCCTTCTTCACCCACAATAATAATATTAGCTTCTTCTGATTTGGCGAGTACTTGCTCGATTTGTTGAATTTCCTTTTCTCGATTGACTAAATTTTTAAAATGAGAGGTTTTCCGAGTTAATTCTTTTCCAAACTGATCGAGCGTTGGTGTATAACCCATATTCCAATCACGAGCTAAAGGTGGAATAGAAAATAAGCTAGCCAGTTTCCACCAGGATATTTTAGTTATATGGTTTTGGTAATATATTTCAAACCATTGCTCAACTTTGGGACGATTTTCTTCTTTCAAAAGATGTTCTTTGATAAATTGCGTTTTTAGTATTTCTTTGTGTTCATCTTCGGTTTTGTGAAACTGTGAAAAAAAATAGTTGAATGGTAGAGCGAATAATAGGACTAACAAGATTAATGGGATTGATAGGATAAATAAGACTTGAATAGTTATGAAGACGACAATAACTATGATTCTCATGGTAAATCCCATTCCTGAAGAAATCAGGTTGAAACTTAATCGACCAAACCACTCACTAAATGAAAAACCCGGCGTTGTTTTTTTAACAATTAGATTTTTCCAGGGTTTAAAGAGGGTTTTAATGAGTTGGGTAACGGAAAAATAATAAGGGAGAAAGACGAATATATTAAAAATCGCCTGTAAAAAATTATCTAATTTCTTTTTCATAATATTCATTATAAAATACCCCTTGACATTTTGTATACATTGTTTTTATTATGATGATGTTATATTATTTTTTAAATCATGCTATTAGAAAAATCAGAGCCTCCGGGTAAGAAGTCTCTTCGTCAAAACGAGGAGACAAATTATAAAATTCCTCTTCCTCTTCTTATTCCTTATACGGCAGAGAACAAAATTTTTTATGAAAACGGATTAGCTAAATTTATTCAACGATTGAAACTTAAAGTTCACTCAAAAACAGATGAATGTTTTTTGTTGTGGGAAAAATTTTCTAAAAAAGAATCACTTTTTGATCTGTGGGATTTTAGATACTCCTGGTTTCAGGGCTATCAATATACTCCCTGTTTTTATACTATTTATGAAGGAAAAAACCCTTTGGCTTTATTACCGTTGTGGTTTGATAAGGAAGATGGAAGATATGAATGGTTTGGGAGCGAATGGATGGAAGATAATTACTTTTTTACCAAAGATACTAAATTTATCAGTTTACTTTTAAAACTTATTCCTCAAAAGCTTTTTCTTAATGCCATCGATCAAATTCCAGGTGATTTATCTTCCGAAGTTATAAGCAAACAGGATGACGATAAATATATAAAAATAATCAAAAATTTTAAAAACGTTGAGGATTGTTTAAAGACGATCCCCAAAAAGTATCGTTATAACCTGAAAAAAGATTATTTAAGAATTTGTGACTATAACCCTCGGATTGAGTTTGTGACGCAAATCAGTGACGATTTGAATGAATTTGAAGAATTTAAAAAATTATCCATTGGTAGGTTTAGTTCAAAGAACGGAAGCGATCTTGTTAATAATGAAAGAGTTGAGGCATTTAAAGCTTTTATTAAAAACAGAGGCGTTTACCAAATCAAGTTTATTAAAGTTTATATTCAAAATCGTTTAGCGGCCAGTGATCTAATTTTAATGTATAACAAAACTTACTACACTCCCCGATCGAGTTGCGACATTGACCGTTTTTCAGGGATTGGCAATTTTATGTTTTATTTAGAGTTTGAAGACGCGATTAAGAACGGGTTTGAAAAAATTGATTGTCTTCAGGTTGACTACGGATATAAGCATAGATATTTTGAAGGTGTAAAGAAGTATATAATAGAGAAAGAATAATTATTTTTCTAATTCAACGAATCTATATTTATAATTCTCGGACTTGCCTTTTTGTTCAAAAATCTTCTTTGTAAACTGTGAGTAATCGGGAAAAAAAGTATCGGCATAAAAGTTACCGTCGACAATTGTTAAATATAATTTGTCAGCAATATCAATCGCCTGTTGGTAAATTTGTTCTCCGCCGATGATAAAAATTTCTTTTTTTTCTTTAGTTTTGGCAATTTTTATGGCCTCTTTAAAAGTTTGACAAATAAGTGTATCGATATATCGATACAACGATACGGTATAATCTTTATTTTTGGTAACAATGACATTGACTCTATTTGGTAAAGGTTTACCTATTGATTCAAAAGTCTTTCGACCCATAATTATGACGTGTCCTTCTGTTAATTTTTTAAATCGTTCAAGATCTTCTGGAATATGCCAAAGAAGCTTATTGTTTTTACCCAGTTCGTGGTTTTCACCGATGGCGGCGATAATGCTGATTTTAGGTTTTTTCATAAGGACGCTCTTTTATAAAGACTGTCTTTATTAAAGACAGTCTTTTGAAAATATCCACCAGACACCGAGAGTTTTGCTTTTATTGGTGGATGTGGATTGTAATCTCCTAATTCCACGTATTCGGGTTTAAATTCATCAATATTTTTGAAATCTTTAATAAATTTTATTTTAGGAAGTGATTTTGGTTTTCTTTTTAATTGTTCTTTTACTTGATCGATGTGGATTTCATAAATGTGAACATCGCCAAAAGTATGAACAAATTCGCCGGGTTTGTAACCGCAAGCTTTGGCAATAATAAGAGTAAGAAGAGCATAACTGGCAATATTAAAGGGCACCCCCAAGAATAAATCGCAGCTACGTTGATAAAGTTGTAAAGAAAGCTTTCCTTCATTAACATTTAATTGAAACATATTATGACAAATGGGAAAATGAGACGTCTTTTTGTAGTTTGCCATTGTATATAAATATTCGGGATTCCAAGAAGTAACTATAGCGTTGTGACAAGCAGGATCTTCAATTATTTCATTAATTGCCCATTTTAACTGATCAATTGTTCTTTTTGTTTTTGTTGGCCATCTTCGCCAAAGTTCGCCATAGACTTTTGGTAAATTCCCCCACTTTTTGGCAAATTTCTCATTAGTTTTTATTTTTTCAATAAATTCTTCTTTTGTAATTTTGGATTTTGTCCGCCAGCTGGCGGATCGGATTTTGAAAATTTTATAGGGATAATCATCCCAGATATGGACATTATTATCTACCAAATACTTAATGTTTGATTGACCGGATAAAAACCAATAAAGTTCATGCAGAACTCCCTTCCAATAAACTTTTTTAGTTGTTAAAAGAGGAAAACAGTTTGATAAATCAAATCTTATTTGTTTGCCAAAGAGGCTATAAGAGGCGTCCTCTGTCCCTCGATCAACTTTCCTTATGCCTTTTGTCAAGGTTTCTTTTAAGAGATTAAGATATTGATATTCGGGATGTTTCATAAAATTTCTAATTTCTAATTACTCTAATTAACCTAAACAATTTCCAATGTCTAATCGCAATTTTTTATTAGGTTTTTTGGTTTTGATTAGAAATTAGATTAATTAGGTAAATTAGGTTAACTTTATACCTGTTTCTCTCTTTTTTTTGTCGTCACTCGTCCGCCTTGCCACTGGCCGCGGTATAAAGATCCTCCGCCGTCAACCCAATAAAATTGGGCATGAACGATACGACAGCCAAGTTCAAAGGTGACGGGGACGGGACCTTCGTTTTTTAGACCAAAAGTTAGTTTGCCGCAATATCCAGGATGAGCAACGCTGGTCCGTAAAAATATTCCGCTTCTGAATGTAGTTGTTCGCGGTTTGAAATCAATAACAACGTTTTGAGGAGTGTTCACTTTTTCAATTGTCGTCATAAGATAAAACTCTCCCGGTTTAATGGTAAAAGTCTTTTTTTTACCTTTTTCGTAGTGAGCAATTAATGTAATTTTTGGTGTTTGTCTTTCTTCAATACCGAGGAAAGCACTGCCTGAAATTTTATAAAGTTCGCCAAGACGTAAATCAAAGCCAGCGCCTTCAGGGTTAGTTGACTCTCTTTGAGAAAGGTTCTCAACTAATTTTTTAGTTTTAACTAGTTGTAATAACTTTTTGGGACCGATGATCATGGGATTTATTTAAACCTACGCGGTTTTTTCGTGGCGACATTTTCATTAACCGCGTAGGTTTTATAAATTTATGGGTCGAGTTTAATTCGACTAACGGTTGGGCCTTTTTGATTTAAATATTTGGCGTTTTTCTTTTTGTAGTATGGAACTTCGGCCGGTGAGCTTAATTTTTCAAATGAGAGAGCGCAAATCCTCATCCCCGGATAAAGAGCAATAGGCATTAAACCGATATTGGCCAGCTCCAAGGTTAACTGTCCTCGCCAACCGGGGTCAAAAATGGCCGCGGTTGAGTGAATTACGATTCCCAATCGTCCAAGTGATGAGCGGCCTTCGACACGACCAACTAAATAGTCAGGTATTTCGACGTATTCAATTGTAGATCCCAGGACAAAAGCTCCCGGCTGAAGAACAAAAAATCCGTTTTTTTTTATAGTAATTTTTCTTACGGGAATTTTTTGTTTTTTGTTATAAGGGTCAAGATAAGGCAGTTTAGAGTATTCAAGAACGCAAAATTCATTAAATAATCTTAGATCTATTGAGCAGCAAGAAAGTTGGGTTTTAAAATCAGGATATGGTTTAATAATAATATTACCTTTTTTTATTTCGGATTTTATGTCTCTGTCTGAAAGAATCATGAAAGTTGTAATCATTATAACAATTTATAATTGAAATTTGTAAAGTGGAAGTTTATAATTTAAAATTGTTCTCTGACTTGTCCATCAGGGCTACATGGGTCGTTGGCTCAGTGGTAGAGCGCGTTCCTGATAAGAACGAGGTCGATGGTTCGATCCCATCACGACCCACAAGTTAAAAATGGCCACTTTTTATATTATTTTTCAATTACCTTAATGATTTATTTCTCAGAAATTAAAGGAAGAAAGATAATCACTGAAGATCAAATAGAAGCTGGTGTTTTAGAAGACATCATCTTTAAAGCTTCCGAAAAACCTCTTCTTACTAAATTGGTAATACGAGGATTATCCAAAAACAAATTGGTTGTTCCCCTTCACTATTTAATTAAAATTAACAATGTTTTAACGATTAAAAAAAATTATACGACGGTTGGTCTAGATGAAAATGAGCTGTATTTGATGAAAAATCTTCTTGATAAACAAATAATTGACCTTAAAGGAAGTAAAATTGTTCGGGTTAATGATATTGCTATTCAGGATAAGGGAGAGCTTTGCGTTGTCGGTGTTGATGTTGGTGTCTTGGGAATTCTTCGCTGGCTAAAAATGGAAAAACTTATTAATAAGTTTTTTGAATATTTTAAAATCAAACCAACTTCGAATTTTTTGTCGTGGGCTGATGTTCAGCCGTTGGAGTTGGCGCGCGGCTCTGTTAAGTTGAAGATTAGGGAAGAGAAACTAAAAAAAGTAAGACCGGAAGATCTAGCTGATTATCTTGAAAAAACCAACATTGACAATGTTAGAAAAATACTTAAGATACTTGATGAAAAACAAGCGGTTGAAGTGTTGGGCAATCTTAATCTTAATTATCAATTAGCCTTATTTCGTCATTATCGACCAGAAAAGGCAGCGCACCTGCTTTCTTTTATTGACCCGGATGAGGCAGTAGATGTTTTGTTAGCCTTACCAAGAAAAAAAAGAGAGACAATTATTGAGAATCTTCCCGAAAATGAAAAAAAAGAAATAAACCATCTTCTTCGTTTTTCTACCACGCCGATGGGTAATCTTATGACATCGGAATATTTAACCGTTCCTTCGGATGCTTTAGTAAAAGAAGCAATTGACAAGATTAAGAAGGAAACGACGGATTTCTCTTTTTTGTATGCAATATATGTTCTAAATAAAAATGATCAGTTGGTTGGCGTTTTTAATCCACATGAGCTTCTTCTTCAAGAATTAGATACACCGGTTTATAAATTCATGATCCAAAATGTAATTATTGTTCACTTAACTACGCCGGTTGAGATCGCCGCCAAAAAAATTCTTAAATACCGGTTAAATGCTTTACCGGTAATTGATGAGAATAAAAAATTGTTGGGGATAATCACTTTTGATGACTTAACTGATTTGTTGTTAGAAAAAATGAAATGAACAAAATTATTGAATTTTTCAAACATTTCAAAAAACGCCTTTTGATATTTTTGGCGGTATTGGGTCCGGGAATTATTACGGCCATGGCTGATAATGACGCCGGTGGAGTGGCCACATATTCGATTGTGGGGGCAAAATTTGGTTATTCAATGTTGTTTTTGCTTTTGTTAATTACTGTTCTTTTGGC
The DNA here is from genome assembly GCA_964476245.1 of uncultured Gammaproteobacteria bacterium. Classification (GTDB taxonomy): domain Bacteria; phylum Patescibacteriota; class Microgenomatia; order UBA1406; family HO2-37-13b; genus CAYYYW01. Next base: position 15,445 of record CAYYYW010000009.1, on the reverse strand, counting down.
CATTACTCAAGAGATTGGCGCTAGAATTGCTATCGTTACCACAAAGGGTTTGGGCGACCTAATTCGCGAATATTATGGAATACGGATTTCTTTGGTTGTATTTTTATTACTTTTTATCGCTAACATGGGTTCAATTATTGCTAATTTTGCCGGTTTAACCGCTGGCCTTTCTTTATTTAACCTTCCAAAAATTCCTTTTCTTCTTCTTTTTATTTTTTTTATGATTTTGTTTGTGTCTAAAGGGAATTACCAAACAAATCAAAAAATTTTTTTAGGATCGGCCTTTTTATATATTGCTTATATTTTTTCAGCTGTCTTGGCCCGTCCTGATTGGAATGAAGCTCTAAAAAATTTAGCTTTACCTATTGGAATTAAATTTAATTCTGAATATATTTTTACGGCAATCGCCCTTCTTGGTACTACCATTACTCCTTGGGGTCAATTTTTTGTTCATAGTTTTATTATTGATAAAAAAATAACCGTTAACAAATTAAAATACGAGCAAGCAGAAGTATTTTTTGGGGCTTTTTTAACTGATTTTTTTTCTTTTTTTATGATTGTTGCAGTTGCTTCTACTTTATTTATTCATAATATTCCTATTCACGGCGCGGCCGAAGCGGCTTTAGCTATAAAACCATTTGCCGGGCAGTTAGCTTTTGCTCTTTTTGCTATTGGACTTATCAACGCCAGTTACATGGGAGCGGTAATTATTTCTTTGACAACCGCCTATGCTTTTTCCGAATTTTTTGGAACGGAAGGAAGCCTTGATGCTCCGATAAACCGCAGTAAACTATTCTATGGAATATTTTCAATCCAGATACTTATTGCTTTTTTAATAATCTTAATTCCTCGGGTTTCTCTTTTTAAGATCGTTCTTTATACACAAGGTTTGAATGGGATTCTTTTACCGGTGATTATTTTCTTTTTAATAAAATTTGCCAATGATCAAAGCTTAATGGGGAAATATACAAACAATAAATTTTATAATTACTTTGCTATTTTAAGTTCAATTATTATTGTCTTGGCTTCTGTTTTTGTGATTGTCAGCGGAATGTTGGGAAGGATATAGAGGAAATAAATTAACTGTGGACCTACCGAGAATCGAACTCGGAATTCACCCATGCGAAGGGTACGGTATACCGTTTACCTATAGGCCCTATACAAATATCAAATATTAAAGATTAAATATTAAAAATAAATTATAAAAAATCAAATATTATCTGCTATTGTGAACTCTTACCCCTTTTTTAATTGTTGAAATCTTATCTTTAATTATATAACATTTCAATAATTATGAAAAAACTGATTGTGATTTCAGATTGGGTTTCCGACACTTTAACTTGTCAAGAATTTCGCTCCGCCGTCGAAGGATTTATCAAAAAAGACGATCACGCTCATATTTATTTTGTTAACTCTGCCCCATTGACAATGCATGCTGCCTTTATTCTTTCTCAAACAATTGAAACAGAAGAATATTATGGTAGACCTCAAAAAACTATTTTTTTTGTTAACACGGATGTGCGAGAAGATAACAAAATAGTTGACTTTTTGGTAATTAAACTTAAGTCGGGGATTTATCTTTGCGGCTCCAATGCCGGCTATGTTTTTTCTATGATTAAGGCCAAAATTGAAATTGCTTATGCATATTCCCAGTTGGGTAACGGTGGTCAATTTAGATCGCGAGATTTATATTCTCGTCCTTGTGCTCATCTTATGGAGGAGATGGAGGACGAATTAGAACTTGAAGAAATTCATACCAATATTATTCCCGAATTACGAGGTTTTTACGTTGCGCATGTAGACAATTTTGGCAATATCAAAACGACAATAACCCTTTCTGACTTAAAAGGAAAATATGAGCTTGGAGAAGAATTTTTTGTAACGATTAATGGTATTCGCAAGAAAGTAAAATTTTTGGCAGGATTGTTTAATGCTGATCCTGGGGTTTTGGTAGTATACCCCGGTTCTTCCGGCAAAAAAGACAATCCTTATTTAGAAATAACAATTCGTCGTGATTTTACCGAAAAAGATATTAATACGGGGAAAGACATATTTAATAATCCACGTCCCGGTTCTCAGATAGCATTTCAATGAATAAACATTTTTCATTTTTGGCTATTCTTTTTCTTCTTTTTTTAATTCCTATAATTGTCTTTTTTAGTACGGTTACAAAAAAGTATATTTCTAAAGCTGCAAACAGAAAAGCAAATATTATTATTGACACTAAAAAAATTATCGGCCCACTCCCCTATAATTGGAAAGCATTAGCTCAAGGAGGTGAGGAGCAAGGCGTAAGAATGTTGGAAAACGTAATTTTACCGTTAGCGGTTCTTGCTCCAAGGTACATAAGGATTGATCATATATATGATTTTTATAATGTGGTCGGTCGGGACAATAATAATCAGTTAATCTTTAACTGGGATCAATTAGATCAAACGGTCTGTGATATTTATCGAACAGGAGCAAAACCATTTTTTTCATTAGGATATATGCCAAAAGAATTGTCCGATGATGGTTCACTTATTGGAGCTCCTAAAAACTGGGATGAATGGGCTTTTTTAGTTCAAAAAACCATAGAAAGATATAGTGGAAAATCAACTCGGCTTTGCGGACAAGTTACCGGTGAGTTTCTTAAAGATATATATTATGAAGTTTGGAATGAGCCGGACCTTGAAAGTTTTGGCAAGTGGAGTTTGTACGGAGGAAAAAAGGATTATAAATTATTATATTTTTATTCTTCCTTCGGGGCGCTTAATGCGACTGATGTTTCTCATTTTTTCTTAGGTGGTCCGGCGACTACGGCTGCTTATAAAAATTGGATGCAAAAGTTTTTAAAATTTGTCCGCGATAATAATTTAAAACTTGATTTTCTTTCATGGCACCATTACACAAAAAATCCTGTTGATTTTTCCGAAGACCTTATTAATCTTAATAATTGGTTAGCAGAAGATGAATTTAAACAATTTAGAACACTCCCAAAAATAATTAGCGAATGGGGATACGATTCGATGCCTAATCCGATATCTGATACTGATATTGGAGCGGCCCACACTATTGTTTCCATTAGAAATTTAATTGAGCAAAAGTTAGAAATGGCTTTTTCTTTTGAAGTTAAAGATGGACCAATACCGAGGTGGGGAATTTTATCTTATTCTGGAGAGAAGAAACCACGTTATCAGGCCTTAAATTTATTGAATCTTCTTGAACGATATCGATTACAAGTTGAGGGCGAAGGAACTTTTGTTAAAGTTATCGCCGGCGGATGGCAAAATAGAATAGGGGCTATTTTAGTAAATTACGATAAAGAAAATAAAAATACCGAGCTTGTCCCTTTAAAGTTTATTAATTTAGATCCAGGTGAGTATACTGCTACTCTTTTTAACCTGGCTGGTGAAATATCACAAGAGGAAATTGTAATTAATCGTGAATTTGAAAAAAATATATTTATGGTACCAAATACGATTAAAGCATTATTAGTGGAGAAAAAGAGAAACAGCCCTTAATAACAAAAGTGTGGTGGAAAGTACCTCTGTCTTTATTGAAATAACTTTCATGGTTATGCCATGAAAGTTATTTTTCTTTTGGACAGAATAATTTCGACTTAGTCGAAATAAAAAGAAAGGAGGTGATTCGTCCACTCCTTCCAGAACGGACACCTTGTTACGACTTAGTCCCCATCGCAGATCTTATCTTCGTTCGACGTGACGTCGCACTTCAGACACTATCTACTTTGTTGGCTTGACGGGCAGTGTGTGCAAGAGACAAGAACGTATTCACCGCGGCATGGCTGATCCGCGATTACTACTAATTCCGCGTTCATGAGGTCGAGTTTCAGACCTCAATCCCCACTGAGAGCTAGTTTATGGGATTGGCTTACTCTTACGAGTTTGCAACCCTTTGCTTAGCTCATTGTAGCATGTGTGTAGCCCAAGGCATAAGCGTCATGCTGACTTGACGTCTGCCCCTCCTTCCTTTCCCGCTAAGCGGGAACAGTCTCCTGAGATACTTGTAACTCAGGACGGGGGTTGCGTTCGTTGTCCCACTTAAGGGCACTCCTCACGGAACGAACTGACGACAGCCATGCAACAGCTTTAAAAGGTTCCCGACTAGGTCGGGATCGGTGTCTACTTTCATAGCCCTAAATGCCTAATATGTCAAACCTTGGTGAGGTGCTTCGGTTCGTATCGAATTAAACCACATGCTCCACTAGTTGTGTGTCTCCCCGCCAATTCCTTTGAGTTTCAGTCTTGCGACTATACTCCCCAGGCGGCTTGCTTAACGTGTTAACTTCGCCATTCCCCCCGCCAATGGCGGTGAAAATAGCTAGCAAGCATCGTTTACGGCTAGGACTACCCGGGTCTCTAATCCGGTTCGCTCCCCTAGCTTTCGTGTTTTAGTGTCAGTCTCCTTTTGGAAACCCGCCTTCGCCGCTGGTGTTCTTTGTGGTATCAACGCATTTCACTACTCCTCCACAAATTCCGGTTTCTTTAAAGAAAACTCTATTCTAACAGTTTTTTTGCCTTTCCTAAAGTTAAGCTTTAGTTTTTAAGCAAAAACTTATTAAAACACCTAAGACACGCTTTACGCCCAATAACATCGGATAACGCTTGTGATCCACGTGTTACCGCCGCTGCTGGCACGCAGTTAGCGATCACTTTCTAATAAGGTACTGTCAACCCCGACGTAATGTCGGGACTTCCTCCCCTACTACAGCGGTTTACACTCCGAAGAGCTTCTTCCCGCACGCGGTGTCGCGTGGTCAGGCTTTCGCCCATTGCCAACTATTCCTAATTGCTGCCGTCCGTAGACGTGGAGCCCGTATCTCAGTGCTCCTCTGGCTGTCCATCCTCGTCAGATCAGCTAACCGTCATAGGCTTGGTAAGCCGTTACCTTACCAACTACCTGATAGTCCGCACGTCTCTCCCCACCCGAACAGTTATATTCTTTATTCCGACGTAATGTCGGGAACCATCAAGAATTAACCCTACTTTCGCGGGGGTATTCTCGAGGTGGGGGTAAGTCCGTACGTGTTACTCAGCCGTCCGCCGCTACCCGCTCAAAAGCGCAAGCGCTCTAAGCGGATCGCTCGACTTGCATATTTTAGGCACACCGCCAGCGTTAATCCTGAGCCAGGATCAAACTCTTAAAATAAATGAAATTCCACCACACTTCTATTATTAAAGTACAAAATTATTATATCTTTCTTTTTAGCAAAAAACAAGTCTTATTTTATCAAAATTCTTTTTAATTTTTCTTTGTTATTCATTAATTTTAACAAACCCTTAATTGTTGACTCCTGAGGAGACTCTTGAATAACCACCGGAATTTTAAGCTCGTCAACAAAAAAATTATTCACAGCTTTTATATTAGCTAAACCACCTGTTAAGATAATGCCATGTTTAACAATTTCATTGATAATTTCAGGAGGAGTTGCTTCAAGAACTTCTTTTATCATATCAACGATTTGATTAAACTGACCAATTAATGCTTCTTTTATATCGTTTGATTTTACTCTTATTGATTTTGGCAATCGATTTTCTAATGATTTTCCTCGAATGGTTAATGTTTTGTTTTCATCGGTAAAATTAAACAAATTAATTTTTAAATTTTCAGCGGTATGTTCTCCAACAATTACTCCATACTTCAGATGAAGATAGTTGTAAATTAGTTTATCCATGTGTTCACCAGCAAGCTTATTTATTTTTTGAATAACTATACCACCTAAGGTAATAATAGCTATCTCGATTATTCCGCCGCCCATATCAATGACAAAAACGGGTTTATGTGAAAATATAGAATGATGTATGCCTAATGCCGTTGCTAATGGTTTTTCAATAAGATATACTTCGGCAAAACCAGATTTTAATAGAGATTCTTCAAGTGCTTTTTGCTCAACTTCGGTTGACGAAGATGGAACAGTGGTATAACAGACAAGTTTTTGTTTCAAGAAACCTTTATTTAAAATGAATGGATGAATAGATTTTTTTAGAAAATACAACATTAAAGCAACACCAGCATCAAAATCGGCGATAATACCGTTTTCAATAGGTCTTATAATATTAATATAATTAGGGGCTTTTCCCTGTATTTCTTTTGCCTCTGCTCCGAAAAAGAGGTAGTTATTATTTTTAGTATCAAATCCAACATATGTTGGTTCACGAAGAACGATGCCTTTTCCATTGATGGCAATACGCGTATTTGACGTTCCCAAATCAAGAGCTACCTCAAAATTACTATAAAAAAAGGAAGCTATTTTTTTCATTTGTGATAAAATGTTTCTCATATGGAAAAATATTTTCAAAAAATTTTTTTATTTACATACTCATTCCTACTTTTCACAACTCCGTTGATTATGTACCATAAAACTTCTGAACTTTTCGAGTTTAATAAAATGCTTTTTATTTATTTAGCAACTTTTATAATCGCTTCACTGTGGGTGGCGAAAATGATTCTTTATAAAAAGATTATAATAAAAAAAACAGTCTTCGACATTCCTATTTTACTCTTTTTCTTCTCTCAGATTTTATCAACGGTTTTTTCAATTGACCAGCACACGTCTATTTTTGGTTATTATGGTCGTTTTAATGGCGGGTTGTTTTCCGTGATTTCTTATATTATTTTATTTTATGGCTTTGTATCTAATTTTGACATTGATGTAGAGACGTCCCGACGGGACGTCTCTGCCCTATTAAAAGCTTCTCTTCTGTCCTCATTGTTTGTTATTCTTTGGGGTCTGCCGGGAAGATTAGGTTACGACTTCACCTGCTATTTATTTACCGGTGTTTTAAATAATAGTTGTTGGACCGATCAATTTAGGCCTGCCGAACGGATGTTTTCTACTTTAGGTCAACCAAACTGGTTAGGCGCTTATTTAGCCATTAATTTTTTTATTAGTTTATACTTTCTTTTTAAAAATTTTAAAATCAAATTTTCAATTTCTCAATTTCTTAATTTTTTAATTTCTGTCATTATTTTTTCTGCCATTCTTTTTACCCGTTCACGTTCGGCTTTATTAGCTATTATTGTTGGTTTATGCTTATTTCCTGTTTTTTTTGTTTTACGTAGAGACGTGATTAATCACATCTCTAACATCCTGATTAAACGATTCATCATTCTTGTTTTATTATTGCTAATTCCCATTTTTCTTTTCAAAACCGGAATCCCAAATATAGATAGATTTTTAGACCCAAAGTTTTATCTAAATAAATTTCCGATTTCCATCCGCCAGCTGACGGACCAATTTCCAAACAAACATCCAATTATTAATAACCCTGCCTTGCCGGCAGGCAGGCAATTACCAATTTCATCATCTGACGTTACTGAGTCTGGCGATATTCGTAAAATCGTCTGGAAAGGGGCAATTGATCTCGGATTTAAATATCCAGCTTTCGGGACAGGAGTGGAGACTTTTGCCTATTCTTATTATTTTGTCCGCCCCAAGGAACATAACTTAACTTCGGAATGGGATTTTATCTATAACAAAGCCCATAATGAATACCTAAATTATTTAGCAACAACGGGTTTTTTAGGTTTGGGAACTTATTTATTGATGATAACGGCGGTTATTATTAAATTTTTCAAACAATTATCAAATTTTAAAAATTTGAACATTAAAAATTCATTAAAAATTAAAAATTTAAAATTCAAAATTGATGAAACTACTGATTATCAATTACTAATTACTTGTTTATTGCTTGCTTATCTATCAATTCTAATTACCAACTTCTTCGGTTTTTCAACTACTACGGTTAATTTATATTTCTACCTTCTTCCAGCATTGTTAATAGCGGTAATACGTTTAAAACAATCGAACAATGGAACAATTAAACAATCAATAATATCTCCGTCTCTTTTTCAAAAACTCTTGCTCGTTTTTCCTATAACAATTTGTCTTGCTGGAGCTATTTTTGTTACAGGCTATTTCTTAGCAGACACTAACTATGCCTTAGCCGATAATTATCAAAAAATTCAGGATTATCCGCAGGCTTATTTGTATCTTAATAAAGCCTTATTGTATAAAAACGAACATGTGTACGAAGATAAACTTTCAAATATCTTGGCTAATTTAGCCTTTTTAACTTATTATGAAAAAAATAAAAACGTTGATACAGATCAATTAATTAAATTAGCGGATTTCTATAATTTTAAATCAATTAAAGCTTCCCCAAAAAATGTTTTATATTGGAAAACACGAGCCAAAAATTATTACCTTTTTTATCAAGTTAACGAAAACGATAAGAATTTTCAACAGGCAGTTACAGCTTTAGAAACGGCTAAAACCCTTTCCCCCACCGATCCCAAGATATATTATAGTCAGGCGATGTTATATCTAATAAAATTAAATAATAATAACCAATCAAAAGTACTAGGAATAGTTGATAAAGCTATCGAGTTAAAACCCAATTATCGTGATGGTTATTATGCTAAAGGGTTGATATTGAAACAATTAAAAAGAAAAGAAGAAGCAAACAAAGTATTTCAATATATTCTTGATAAGTTAAATCCCAACGATGAGGAGGTAAAAAAAGAACTTTCCTCTTTCTAAAGGTCTGTCCTTATTTAAGGACAGACCTTATTATTTACGGTGTTGTATTCGGACTAGAAATTCCGTAAATACAGTTTGCGGGAGCGATCCCATCTTGCAGATAGCATTGTGTTGTACATGTTAAAGTTAAAGTCGGTGGTGTAAGTACGCTGGAATATGGTAAGATTTGCTGATTATTTTCTAAACAAGCATACATTTTATAATTAGTTCCGTCAGAAGAAACATATTCATAAGATTTTGAACTTATAGGATCATTAGATACTTTTTGCATATAGACTTTTTCTGTTGCCGCACAAGCGGCAGTTTCACAAAATTTTCCTCCAAAGGGGAAAATGAATGTCGGATACGCTTTTTTATCCTCGTAATACATCTCCAGCGCCCGTTGGATTTGTTCCAAATCCCCTTTTCTTCTGGCATCGCGGCCTTTTTTTAAAGAGGTAATAAAATTTCCGGAAATCATCGCCGTCAAGACTCCCAGAATGGCAATAACAATCATTAGCTCAATTAAAGTGAACCCTAATATTTTAGTTTTCCACTTTAAAAAATTTTTCATTAAAAATATTATATACCCCTTTGCATTCAAAATGCAAAGGGGTATATACCTAACGGAGCTTTGATTTTGTAGGTAATACATATTGTTATGGCAAGTAAAATCCCCATTTTGAGAGCTCCGGTAACATATACCAAAACTTTGTAAAATCAAAGCAGAGTGGTATAGATTATATTTCTAAGTTTATTCAAGCATTATATTTAACATTTAAAGGTATTATTTATTTTATTGAGGGAAAATGGAGTTATAGAATCAAAAAATTTATTTTACGCACCAAAAGCATGTATTTAGATCCGCTGTATCGCATACAGTTATAACGCCTAGTTTGTCAAATTGAGAATTTGGATCGGCAAGAAAAGATTTTGATGTTGGCCTAAAACACACGGTTACACTACTATTAACTTGAGAACCTGTGACAAAAACTCTTGTTAAAGCCCCCGAGGCTAAGGTTGAAAAATCTTCTTTTAATTCACCTGTGGCGACAATATTATACAACGCAGTATCTGCAGTCGCTTGTGGGCCGATAGGAGCGGTTGATAGATCTGTGCCACTCGGATCTGCTGGACAACCTACTCCTGTTGGACACCATGGCATATTATTTTTAATAGCATAATATCTTATCACAGCGCCATGAATTTCCGATACCGTGTTTCTTATTCCAGTATCCGTTCCCTTCTTCAACTGTTCAAACGGATCCAAAGCGGCCAGAAGACCGACAGCCAAAGCGCCAAGAAGAGCAATAACGATTAAAAGTTCAATCAGAGTAAAACCTTTGGAAGTTATTTTTTTCATATACATTAATAATAAAACAAACCTTTTTCATTTGTCAAGAGGCAAAAATCATTTTGTTTTGATTTTTGCCTCACAGACCCCGTAGACACGCCCTTGCGACGCGTCCCGCTAAGCGGGACGGGAGCAAGAAAGTGTTCTTCGGGGTCAAGGCTGTTTATTTAAACGAACTTGTTAGCTGATATATCGGTGTAATTACCGAAACAACCAAAAAACCAACCCCCAGACCTAAAAAAAGCAAAATCGCGGGTTCAATTAATGTCGTCATTGTTTTGACGGCCAATTCTGATTCCATTTCAAAGTATTTGGAAATCCGCATTAAAGTTTCGTCTAAGTGTCCAGTTTGCTCTCCTACCGTAGCCATTTGAACTAAAATTGGCGGAAAAATTTCCTCTTCATCTAAGGCTTTTCCCAAAGACTGGCCCTTTTCAATTTTCTTATATATTTTTGCAAAAGCTTCTTGGTAAACCGCATTTGAAGAAGTCTCAATAACAATATCTAAGGCGTCTAAGATAGAAACTCCGGAACCGATTAATATCGCGAAAGTTCTTGTTGTGTCAACTAACGCTGCCATTTTAACCACTTTGCCAACGGCTGGTAATTTAAGAATATTAGCATCAAAAAATTTTTTTCCTTGTTTTGTTTTTAAATAATTTTTAATTAAGACAAAAACAACGAAAGTAATTCCCAAGACAAACAGCCAGAATTTTTGAAAAAAAGACGAAACTAAAATTAATATTTGGGTGGTAATAGGCAGCACTATATTAAAATCTTTATAGAGGTTTAAAAGTTGAGGAATAACAAAAGTAATCATAATAAACATAACCGTCAGCATGGCGACAATAACAATTATTGGATATATAAGCGCTCCTTTAATTTTGCCCCGAAACTCTCTTTGTTTTTCTAAAGTGTCGGCCAATCTTAAAAGAATTTGATCCAATTTTCCTGAGGCTTCTCCAGATTTAATTAAAGATATATAGAGGTTACTAAATAAATGCCTATATTTTGTTAAGGCGGATGAAAGACTATTACCTGCTCGTACATCTTCATCTATTTGATGAATTATTTTTAATAAGGCTGGTTTTGAAACTTGTTTTTTTATAATATCAAGGCAATCCATTATTGTTAAGCCGGCATTAAGCATGATAGCTAATTGTCTTGTTAAGTCAACTATATCGGTGAAAGAAACCTTGGAAAAGACTGATTGGGACAACTGAGAAAGAGGACGTTTTTGCGGTTCAATTTCAACAATAATCAAATTTTTTAATTTTAAATATTCAATGACTTTTTCTTTATTTTCGGCTTCAATCTTTCCGCGTATTACTTTATTTTTATCAACAACCTTATAGAGGAATTTCATAATCTGATTTTATCTAAAGACTGTCTTTAATAAAGACAGTCTTTATTTAAACGATGAGTTTTTTTATCTCATTAGGTCTTATGGCGTAAGACAAGGCCGTTTCTTTGCTGATTTTTCCCTCGGTATACAAATTGTAAAGAGATTTTTCTAACAAAATCATTCCTTCATTGGCTGAGGTTTGGACGACATTATCAATAAGATGAATTTTGCCATCTCGGATAATTGAACCAACCGCCTGGTTGTTTATTAATATTTCACAAGCAGCTATTCTTCCGGTATTTTCAATATTGGGAACAAGTCGTTGAGAAACAATTGCTTTTAGCGCTGAGGAAAGTTGTGTACGGATCTGATTTTGTTGATGAGGAGGAAAGACATCAATTATACGATTAACTGTTTGGGAAGCCGAATTAGTATGAACAGTTGAAAAAACAAGATGACCAGTTTCGGCAATAGTTAAGGCGGCGGCGATAGTTTCATAATCTCTCATTTCTCCAACCAAAACTACATCGGGGTCTTCTCTAAGAGCTGCTTTTAATGAAATCGTCCAAGTGTGAGTATCCTGACCAATCTCTCGTTGGGAGACAATTGATTTGGCTGCCGGGTAGACAAATTCAATAGGATCTTCGACGGTAAGAATGTGTTTAGGGTACTTTAAATTAATCTCATTAATAATTGACGCCAAGGTAGTTGATTTTCCTTCGCCGGTTGGACCGGTGACTAAAATAAACCCCTGTTTTAAATCAATAAATTGACGAAATAAAGCCGGCAAGTTCAATTCTTCAATTGACTTTATTTTTTGGGGAATAAGTCGGAAAGAGGCAGCTATTACGCCTTTGGTAAAGTAAATATTTGTTCTAAAACGGTGAGATTCAAAATTATAACCAAAGTCGAGCTCTCTATTTACCATAAGGTTTTCTTTTTGTTCGCTATTTAAAATAGAAAAAAGCATTTGTTTAGATAGCTCATTATCGACGATTGGGAGAGTTTTTAATTGAGTTAATTCACCATTAACTCGAAGCGCAGGATAATAGCCGGTAATTACATGTAAATCTGAAGCACTTCTCTCAATTGTTAGTTTTAAAAGTTGTTGAATATCCATTTTTAAACCTCCGCTACTCTTAATACTTCTTCAATTGTAGTAATTCCCTCAAGCGTTTTCAAATATCCGTCCTGTTTCATAGTAATTAAATCTTCTTTTTTTGCTTGATTCTCAATCTCTTTGGCGGTGGTATGCTGGACAATCATTTTATTAATAACGGTGTTAATTCTGATTACCTCAAAAATAGCAATTCGACCAAGATAACCACTATTATTACATTGGTTACAACCTTCTCCTCTGAAAAGTTTTATTGGCTGACCGTCTTGGTATTTTTTTGGTAGGAAAGTTTCTAGAACATTTTTAATATTTTGAGTTAATTCTGGAGTTGCCTGATATTCGTTTTTACAAAAATTACAAATCTTTCGGCAAATTCTTTGAGCAACTGAAGCGTTTAAGACAGAAGCAATTAAAAATGGTTCGGCCCCTAAATCAATTAGTCGAGGAATGGCGGTGGCCGCATCGTTGGTATGAAGGGTTGAAAAAACCAAATGTCCAGTTAGGGCGGCTTGAATTGCTAATTGAGTAGTTTCTTTATCTCTGATTTCTCCAACTAAAATTATATTTGGATCTTGGCGTAAAAAAGATCGAAGACCAGTGGCAAAAGTTAAACCGGCCTGAGGATTAATTTGAACTTGGTTAATGCCAATAATTTGATATTCTACCGGATCCTCAAGTGTGACGATGTTAACTCCCGGTTTATTTAATGTTGAAAGTAATGAATAAAGAGTGGTTGATTTTCCAGAACCGGTCGGTCCGGTAACTAAAATAATTCCATAAGGTTTGCTGACCGCGTCTTCTAGAAGTTTTAATTGAGGGCCGCGTAAACCTAAGTCAGAAAGAGTAGGAATTCCGCCGGTTTTTTTTAAAAGCCTCATGACTATTTTTTCACCATGGACGGTAGGTAAGGTAGAAACCCTAAGATCAACTTCTTCTTCTCCTATTTTAAAATTAAATCGGCCATCTTGGGGGATGCGTTTTTCGTCAATTTTTAACTCGGAGAGAATCTTAATTCTTGAAATAAGTGAATCGTGGATTCCTTTAGGCAAAGTTAATTTTTCATGAAGTATGCCATCAATGCGGTATCTTACCCGAGTGCGATTTTCTTGAGGTTCAATATGAACATCAGAAGCTCTTCCTTTTATGGCGTACTCTAATATTGTGCTGACGATTTTAGCAATGGGTGCTTCTTTAATAATGTTGGCAATATCTTCTGCTCTTATAGTTCGAACTTCAGGTTGTATCTCTTTTAAAGCAGCAACAACGTCGGGCGATAAACCTTGGAGATAAAAAGTGTCAATGGCTTTAATAATATCGTCTTTTAATCCAAGTACGGGAATAATTTTTTTACCTGTTTTCTTTTCTAAAAATTCAAGAATTTGCAGATCAAAAGGATTCTCCATAATTGCCTTTAATGTACCTTCTATTTCATTGATCTCAAAAGGAATAAGATTATATTTTCGAGAAATTACTTCCGGCACAAGACTTAAGGCTTGTGGAGCGATTGGAACAGAGTTGACATCGGCCCAAGGAATATTGAGCATTTCACCTTTGGCCTTAAGAATTTCTTCTTTTTTAATTTTTGTATTTTGCAGTAGATATATATCTATGGGTAAATTTTTTTCTAACGAGCTAATTTCGTGATGATCAGCCTCTTCCTGACTGATTATTTTATTTCTGACAAGAATACTAAGAAATTGTTTTGTCGGAATTGTCATAATTTCAATATAGGTGAAAGTTTGTTAAAATGCAAGTATGTTTCCTATACTTTTAATCTCTAAAAACAACAAAACAACAGAAAAATACCTTAATGACTTTATAAAATCTAATAAGTTTATTTCCCATCATATTTTTCGTTACCAACCCGATCCAAACATCATTAAAATTGATCATATTCGAGAAATTAAATCAATGTTGATTAGGACAGAAACGGACAAAAAATTAATTATTATATACGGTTTTAATACGGCGAAGATAGAAGCACAAAACGCGTTTTTAAAAACTCTTGAGGAAAAAACCGCCAGCGTCCAATTTATTATTATAGTTGAAAGTGAAACTCAGGCCTTGTCAACAATTATTTCACGTTGTAAAATCGTGAAACTGAAACATGTCCGGCGATCAGATACTTCTTTGAAGAAAGATCAGTCTTTTTCATTTATTCAACCATTACCTCAGCTTTTGTTTCAATATAACAATATGAATAAAGACAAGGCAATCAAACTTTGTGACGGATTTTTGTGGTATTTTAAAAGCCTTTTATATAAGGACAGTCCTTTACCAAGAACTGTCCTTGTTAAAATTGCTAAGGAAATCATCAAGGTGCGTAATTTAATTCTTAAAAATAATCTTAATCCGCAAATAGCGATTGATCACCTATTGATTTTTATTAAAAAATAATTCACAATGAAACAAGGTAACAATTTTCAATGAAAATTTTAAATTTTAAATTTCAAATTAAAAAAGCTTTCACCCTCATTGAATTACTCGTTGTCATCGCCATCATCGGTTCTCTTTCTGCGATGTTAGTTCCTAATTTTATGGGCGCTCGAGAGCGTACCCGCGATACCCAGCGAAAATCCGATTTAAAACAAATACAAAAAGCTTTAGAGATGTATAAACAAGACAAGAGCCCACCGTCTTACCCGGCGACGGGTTTTTTTACAGATAATGAAGACGAATGTTGGAGTTCAGGAGGAACGGGGACATCTTGCCCGGCAGGGAATATTTATATGAATAAAATCCCCGAAGATCCCAATAGAGATGATGGGTATTATTTTGAAAATAAAGGAAATTTGACTTATGATCTATGCTCCTGCTTAGAAAATATTGCTGATCCTGATGCTGCTGATGGAAATTGCAGCTCTGATGTATCTTATACTTGTGATAACGGAAAAAAATATATAATAAATGAACCATAATCTTTAAAAGAGGTCTGTCCTCTTTAGAGGACAGACCTCAATAAAAAACAATGAAACAATCTAACAATGAAACAGTAAAACATGGTTTTACCCTCCTTGAGATGCTCGTTGTCATTGGTATTATTGCCGTTCTTATCGGTATGGGCTCTGTTTCTTATTCGACCGCCCAAAAAAAAGCCCGCGATGC